>CALAGF010000071.1 GCA_937892345.1 uncultured Rhodocyclaceae bacterium
TGGCAACGCCCGGCCCAAACCTCTTAGTCCGGTTTTACTGCGAACTGCGTTGCGTCGCCAGGTCTGCCAGCGTGGGGGGCAAGTTGCCGCTACTTAATGCCCGCTGATAAGGCTGCCGGCAATGACTGCAGATCACACGCACCAGTCGTTGGGCAAGCACCAGATTGACCGAGAGCGCGACCATGTATCGCGGTACGCCCATGTCCAGCAGGCGGATGGCGGTGGACATGGCATCGTTGGTGTGCAGCGTGGAGAGCACCAGGTGGCCGGTCATGGCGGCTCGCATGCCGATTTCTGCTGTTTCCTGGTCACGCATTTCGCCGATCAGGACGACATCCGGATCTTGGCGCAATACGGTGCGCAGCACGCGCGAAAAAGAGAGATCGATTTTTTCGTGAACCTGCACCTGATTCAGTCCGGGCAGGCGGTATTCCACCGGGTCTTCTACCGTAATCAGCTTGCTGTCCGGCGTATTGATCGCGTTCAAGGCAGCATATAGGGTGGTGGTCTTTCCGGAGCCTGTCGGGCCGGTCACGAGTACCATGCCACTCGGGCGGGAGAGGGCATGCCGAAAGCGCTCCAGAACCCGCGGCGGCATATTCATCGCGTCCAGGGAAAGCAAGCCCTGATTTTGTGCGAGCAGGCGCATGACGATGGATTCGCCGTACTGGGTCGGCAAGGTGGACATCCGGATATCGAGCGAGATGCCCCGCACTTTGACGTTGAAGCGACCATCCTGCGGCAGGCGTTTCTCGGAAATATCCAAACCCGCCATCAATTTCAGGCGTAAAGCAACCGCCGTGGAGATTTTGGCGTCTGCTTCGATCTGGACATGTAATTGCCCGTCAATCCGGAAGCGGATTCTGACGCCGCTTTCCTGGGGTTCGAAATGGATATCCGAGGCGCGCAGGCGCATCGCTTCTTCAAAGACGGTTTGCAGCAACTTGACGACCGGGGCCTCATCCGCCCCGCCAGCACCCCCGAGAAAATCCCCGAACTCGACCGGGGTTTCCCCCATTTCTGCGGTCAACTCGCGGGCTAGGCCGGAAATTTCCTCTCCGCGGGTGTACACGCGATCGATGGCTGCCAGCAATTGCGGTTCGCTGACGACAGCGGGTGCGACTTCTCGTCGGGTAATCCGGGCGACCTCGTCGTATGCCTGCAAGTCGGTCGGGTCTGCAAAGCCGACTTCGAGCGCGCCATCCAAGGTTTCACCCAGAGGCAGAACACGAAAGCGGCGTGCCGGGCCTTCCGGCAGCAATTTGAGTAACTCGGGGCGCGCTTTGAAACTGCGCAGGTCCGCGAAGGGGATATTCAACTGATCGGCCAGGGTCAGCGAGATTTGCTCGTCGGTCACGTAGGCGCGTTCAACAAAAATGCGCCCCAGACGCCGTCCTGTCGCTTTTTGTTCCTCAAGAGATTGCGCCAACTGGGCTTCCGAAAGCAAGCCGCGGGCAATCAAGAGATCGCCGAGCCGTACTTTCTTGGGAGGTGGCATCCGATTCTCCGCAAAACATCATTAACCAAGCGGCGCATTCTCGCCGAGATTAGTCGCTTTGCAAATGTTTTCACCGAAGCGTTTCCGTGGATGGCGATAGCCATGCTGCGAAATGGGCATGCGCACTGGCCATGGCATGTCAGCTTGCAAACGGAAATACGGCTCGGCGTTGAGTAAGCGAACTTGTCAAAAAGAAAACAATTGTAATCAGCCGTACTTTCTCTCCCGGCGGGCTGTAGGGTACTCGCTGTTGCGGGTCAGTTAAGTGCTCATAAGGAGTGAGAGGATGACAAATTCAATCAGGATGGTGTTGCTGGCGTTGTTGTTGGCGGCACTGGGCGGCTGTGCGGTCGTGCCGATGGCGCCCTACGATGACCACCCGGTAAGGCTGGCGCCGCCGCCGCCCCGTGCGGAGTATCCGGGACGGGCTCCTTACGATGGCTATGTCTGGCTCAACGGGTATTGGTACTGGGGCGGGCGGGAATATGTGTGGATCGGGGGCAGTTGGGCTGCGCCGCGTCCCGGATATCGCTGGACACCGCATCGCTGGGAGCGTCAGGGCGATCGTTGGGAAATGCGGGGCGGACGTTGGGAAAATGAGGGTCACGGCCACTACGAAGCCCCGAGGATAGCGCCGCGCCGGGAACCGCTGCCGGTGTATTCGCCTCCGCGGCAGGTACCGGTAGTCCCTCCGCGCTATGAGGATCATCGGCGAAACGAGCCGGAAATTCGTGGGCAGTCGCCATACGGTCAGGAGCGCCGCATGGGGCGCGAGTCCCCGATGCCATCGCTCGACCCGGGCGGGCGCGCGGCGATGCCGCGTCCCGAAACCCGGCCAGCGGTCGCGCCACCGATGCCGCCACAGCCAGCCATGACGCCGCCGCCGGAGATGCGCCGTCAGGATAGGGGCGAGGCATCGGGAGGGCGTCCGCAGCGTGATCGTGACGAAACGCGGCAGCAGGGTGAGCGCGATTATCCGGGGGGGCGCTCACGTCATTTCAGGGACTGAGGCATTTCCCCAGGGCGGCTTGCATCTTGCGCGATTTCGCAGAATACTGCATCGCACGTGCATTTCTGGAGGCGGGAAATGCACGGAGCAGATGTGGTCCTGCCTGCAAAAAATAACCTAACGAAATGGAGACATTCATGACCCTGGCAGCGAAGGTGCGTACGCACAAGCTTTCCCCGAATGCGATGCTTTGCGCATCCGGTTTCAACATGGTGGCCGCCGACTCTCCGGCGATTGAAGCGATGACCGATTTTTCGCGCATCAGCGTGGTGTCGATTGGCAGCGATGCGAGTATTGCTGAAGCGAATGCCCGCATGATTTCGCGCGGCGTCCGGATGTTGATGGTGGTGGGCAAGGAGGATGAAGTGGTCGGTTTGATCACTGCCCGCGATATTCTGGGCGAGAAGCCGATGCAGATCGCGGCTGCCCGCGGCGGCAAGCGCGACGATCTGAGCGTGCGTGACCTGATGACCGCGATCGCCAGCATCGACACCCTGTATCTCGGCGAAGTCCTCAATGCGCGCGTGGTCGACATTCTGGAAGCGCTGAAAACCCTCGGGCGCCAGCACATTCTGGTTGAGGATAATGATCAGGCAACCGGCCTGCCGCGCGTGCGCGGCCTGTTCTCGGCCACCCATATCGGTCGTTTGCTGGGTTTGCCGGTGCTGGGATTCGATCTGCCGCGCACCTTTGCCGAAATCGAGGCAGCGCTGGTCAATTAAGGCGACCGCGCGGTCGTCAGGCTGACGGGGGCGCTGGCCCCCGTTGTCGTTTACGGGTAAACGAGACTGGATTTCCGCCGTGGCCTGACCGAGCATGGCGGATACTTTCGCCCCATTTGCAGGAGATCTTCATGGCGCAGCAGCTTTCTTCCAAGGGCAAGATCGTTTCAGCCAGCGAGGCCGTATCCCGGATTCGCGATGGCGATACGGTGGCGACCGGCGGTTTTGTCGGTATTGGTTTTGCCGAGAACATCGCCGTTGCGCTGGAGCAGCGCTTTATTGACGCGCGTGAAAACGATCCGCACGGGCTGGGCAGTCCGCGCGGGCTGACGCTGGTGTATGCCGCGGGGCAGGGCGATGGCAAGGAACGCGGACTCAACCATTTTGGTCACGATGGCCTGGTCGACCGTGTGATTGGCGGCCACTGGGGGCTGGTGCCGCGACTGCAGGAACTGGCCGTCAATAACCGGATTGAGGCGTGGAATTTGCCGCAAGGGGTCATTACTCACCTGTTCCGCGATATTGCCGCCGGCAAACCCGGCACCCTGTCGCGCATTGGTCTGGGCACCTTTGTTGATCCTCGTTTCGGCGGCGGCAAGCTCAACGAGCGGACGACAGAGGATCGGGTCCGGTTGATGGAGATCGACGGCGAGGAATGTCTGTTCTACAAGGCATTCCCCATTCATGTCGGCATTGTCCGGGGCAGCACGGCCGATCCCGATGGCAATGTCACGATGGAAAAGGAAGCGCTTACGCTCGAAGCTCAGGCGATTGCCATGGCGGCAAAAAATTCCGGCGGGATGGTGATTGTGCAGGTTGAGCGCATTGCCGAACGCGGCACGCTGAATCCGCGCCAGGTGAAGATTCCTGGCATTCTGGTGGATTGCGTGGTGGTCGCCGAGAAGCCCGAGTACCACATGCAGACCTTCATCGAGCAATACAGTCCGGCCTTCGCCGGTGAAATCCGTGTGCCGATGTCGGCCTTGAAGCCGATGGGCATGAGCGAGCGCAAGATCATTGCGCGCCGCGCAGCCATGGAGTTGACGCCGGGGGCGGTGGTCAATCTGGGCATTGGCATGCCGGAAGGCGTGGCCGATGTGGCGGCGGAAGAGGGCATCATTGACCTGATGACCCTCACGGCTGAGCCGGGCGTGATCGGCGGCGTTCCAGCTGGCGGCCTGAATTTTGGCGCGGCCACCAATACCCAGGCCATCATCGATCAACCGAGCCAGTTTGATTTTTACGACGGTGGCGGGCTGGACATCGCTTTTCTCGGGCTGGCGCAGGCCGACCGCGAGGGCAATCTCAATGTCTCCAAGTTCGGGCCGCGACTGGCTGGCGCCGGTGGTTTTATCAACATCTCCCAAAGTGCGCGCAAAGTGGTGTTTGTCGGCACCTTTACTGCGGGTGGGCTGGCGATTGCGGTCGACGACGGAAAACTGCAGATTTTGAGTGAAGGGACGACCGCCAAGTTTGTCAGCGCGGTCGAACATCGCACCTTTTCCGGGCCGCAGGCGCTGAAACAGGGCACGCCGGTGTGCTACATTACCGAGCGCTGCGTCTTCGAGCTGCGGCACGAAGGGCTGACCCTGACTGAAATTGCGCCGGGTATCGATGTTGACCGCGACATCCTGGCCCGCATGGACTTCACCCCCTTGATCGCCGAGCCGCTACTGACCATGGATGCCCGCATCTTTGCCGATACGCCGATGAATCTGCGTCCGGATATTCTCCGCAACGCTTGAGTTTCTTTACATTCTCAAGCGCATGACATGAATTCGTGACGGGTTATCATGCACGGGTTTTCGCGGTAAACACAGGAACTTGCATGAATTTCGACGCACCCCGTTTTCTTCTGCCCATGGCGTTTTCCCTGCTGCTCGCGGCCTGTGGTGGCGAGGCCGAAGCGCCTGCCCCCAAGCCTGCCCGTCCGGCGCTGACGGTCACTTTGGCTGCGCCGCAACAGCTCGACTGGGCGCAGCAGCTGGCGGCCAATGGCACTGTGCATGCCTGGCAGGAAGCTGTCATCGGGGCAGAAATCGCCAATTACCGTATCGGTGAAGTGCTGGTTCAGGTGGGTGAGCGCGTGCGCAAGGGGCAGGTGCTGGCCCGGATCGACAGCAGCACCGTGGCGAGCGAACTGGCCGAGGCCAAGGCCGCAGTCAGTGAACAGGAAGCCGCGCTGGCCGAGGCCGGGGCCAATGCCGAGCGCGCCCGCGCGCTGCAGGCACAGGGCTTTTACAGCAAGCAAATGAATATCCAGTATCAGACAGCAGCGCAGGGCGCAGGCGCCCGTCTGGCCGCGGCACGAGCGCGCGAGCAGGCAGCGCAGTTGCGCATGGCGAGAACCGCTGTGCTGGCGCCGGATGATGGCGTGATTTCGGCGCGTCAGGCAACCGTCGGCTCGCTCACCCAACCGGGACAGGAGTTGTTCCGCCTGATTCGTGGCGGGCGTCTGGAGTGGCGTGCCGAAGTGCCTTCAGCTGATCTCGGACGGCTGCAAGCCGGCATGCCGGCCAAGCTGACCGGGCCGGGCGGCGAAGTCACCCAGGGCCGGGTTCGCAGTGTGGCGCCCAGTGTCGACCTGCAAACCCGCAACGGCCTGGTTTATGTCGATTTGCCGGCGTCGACCGTGATCCGCGCCGGCATGTTCGCCCGCGGTGAGTTCGAGCTGGGCTCGACGCCGGCGCGTGTTGTGCCGCAGTCGGCAGTGGTGCTGCGGGAAGGTTTTGCCTATGTCTTCCTGCTCGGGGCCGATGAGCGCGTGGTGCTGACCAAGGTGGCGGTCGGTCGCCGTCAGGGCGAGCTGGTCGAGATTGTTGACGGATTGCCGGCTGATGCGCGACTCGTGGCCAGCGGCGCCGGTTTCCTGGCCGACGGCGATCTGGTCAGCGTGGTTGCGGGCGCTGCACGATGAACGTTTCCGCGTGGTCCATCCGGAATCCGATTCCGGCCATCCTGCTGTTCGTGATGCTGACGCTGGCCGGCGTGTTTGCTTTCCGCGCGATGAAAATCCAGCAATTCATGGATATCGACCTGCCGACGGTGATTGTGACCGCCAGCCTGCCCGGCGCAGCACCGGCGCAGATGGAGACCGAGGTGGCGCGCAAGATCGAGAATTCGGTCGCCACCTTGCAGGGCATCAAGCACATTTACACGAAGGTTCAGGACAGCGCGGTCACGGTGACCATCGAATTCCGCCTTGAAAAACCTTCGCAGGAAGCGGTCGACGACGTGCGCGATGCCATTTCGCGCATCCGCTCCGATCTGCCGGGCGATCTCAAGGACCCGGTGATCAGCAAGATGAATCTCTCCGGTGCGCCCATCCTGACCTTTACGCTGGCGTCCAGCCGGATGGATGACGAGGCGCTTTCCTGGTTTGTCGACAACACCATCACCAAGACCATGCTCAGCGCACGCGGCGTGGGTGCGGTGGCTCGGGTCGGCGGCGTCACGCGGGAAATCCGGATCGAACTCGATCCCGACCGCCTGCTGGCCTTGAATGCTTCGGCGGCGGATATTTCCCGGCAATTGCGCCTGATCCAGCAGGAGGCTTCTGGCGGGCGCGCCGATATCGGCGGCATCGAGCAATCGGTACGCACGCTGGGCACGGTGAAGTCGGCGGCTGAGCTGGGGGCGATGGACATCGTACTTTCCGATGGTCGTCACGTGCGCCTCGATCAGGTCGCCAGCGTGCGTGACACGGTGGGCGAGCAGCGCAGCGGCGCCCTGCTCAATGGCAAGCCGGTGGTCGGTTTCGAGATCACGCGCAGCAAAGGCGCGAGCGAAGTCGATGTGGCGGCTTCCGTGGCAGTCGCGTTGAGCCAGTTGCGGGCGGCGCATCCCGATATCGAGATCACCGAAGCCTTCAATTTCGTCGATCCGGTCGTCGAAAACTATGAAGGCTCGATGAAGCTGTTGATTGAAGGCGCGGTACTGGCGGTGATTGTGGTCTGGCTCTTCCTGCGCGACGGCCGGGCAACCTTTGTGGCGGCGACGGCTTTGCCGCTGTCGGTGATACCGACCTTTGCCGTGATGTTGCTGATGGGGTTCTCGCTCAATGTCGTCACCTTGCTCTCGATGTCGCTGGTGGTCGGCATTCTGGTCGATGACGCGATCGTCGAGATCGAAAACATCATGCGTCACTTGCGCATGGGTAAAACGCCTTTCGAGGCCGCGATGGAGGCGGCGGATGAAATCGGGCTGGCCGTGATCGCCACCACCTTCACCTTGATTGCGGTATTTTTGCCCACCGCCTTCATGGGGGGCGTGCCGGGCAAATTCTTCGTTCAGTTCGGGTGGACCGCAGCAATTGCCGTGTTTTTCTCGCTGGTGGTGGCCCGCATGCTGACGCCGATGATGGCCGCTTACATCCTGCGTCCCGTGGACGACCTGCCGGCGCCGCGCTGGCTGCGCATTTACGAAGGCTGGGTGGCCTGGTGTCTGGGCCATCGGATCATCACCCTGCTGGCGGCAGCCGCCTTTTTTGTCGGTTCCTTCATGCTGGTGCCCCTGCTGCCCACCGGCTTCCTGCCGCCGGATGACCTGTCGCAGACACAGGTGCATATCGCGCTGCCGCCCGGCGTGCGCTATGAGCAGACGCTGGCCAGTGCCGAGCACGCGCGCCGCATCGTGCAGGCCAATCCGCATGTCAAGCTGGTGTATACCGCGATCGGCGGTGGTTCGGCGGGGAGCGATCCTTTCGCGCCTTCCGGTGCGGCCGAAGTGCGCAAGGCGACGCTGACCCTGAATCTGACCCCCCGTGGCGAGCGTCCGGGAACGACCAAGCAGGACATTGAAAATGCCCTGCGCGAGGCGTTGACCGCAATACCCGGGGCGCAGGTCAAGGTCGGGCTGGGTTCGGCCAATGAAAAATACGTGCTGGTGCTGGCGGGTGAAAACGGCCAATTGCTGGCCGAGCATGCCCGCCTGGTCGAGCGCGATCTGCGCGCCATTCCCGGCATCGGCAATGTCACCACCTCGGCCAGTCTGGTGCGCCCGGAGTTGTTGATCCGTCCTGATTTCGCCCGGATGGCGGATCTGGGCGTGACTTCGGCGGCGATTGCCGACACCCTGCGCATCGCCACCTCGGGCGATTACGATCAGAGTCTGGCCAAGCTCAATCTGAGCCAGCGTCAGGTGCCGATCGTGGTCAAGCTGCCGCCGTCGGCACGCACCGATCTGGCCCTGTTGCGCCAGTTGACCGTACCCGGTCGTCACGGCCCGGTCCGGCTGGACAATATTGCCGATGTGCAGATTGCCGGCGGGCCGGCGGAAATCAACCGTTACGACCGGCTGCGCAATATCAACTTTGATATCGAACTCAACGGTCAACCGCTGGGTGAGGTGGAAAAAGCCGCGCTCGCTTCACCCAGCCTGAAGCAATTGCCGCCGGGCATCATCCAGACCACGGTGGGCGACGCCGAGGCGATGGGTGAGCTGTTCTCCAGCTTTGCGCTGGCGATGGCCACCGGCGTGCTCTGCATCTATATCGTGCTGGTGCTGCTGTTCAAGGATTTTGTCCAGCCAGTGACCATTCTTGCGGCGCTGGTGCTTTCCGTGCCGGGCGCATTTCTGGCGCTGTTCGTTGCCCAGAAGGCCTTGTCGATGCCGTCGATGATCGGCCTGATCATGCTGATGGGGATTGCCACCAAGAACTCCATCCTGCTCATCGACTACGTCATTCTCGCCCGTCGCGACCATGGCCTGAATCGTTGGGATGCGCTGGTCGATGCCTGCCGCAAGCGGGCGCGTCCGATCATCATGACCACGGTGGCGATGGGTGCCGGGATGATGCCGATCGCACTGGGCATTGGCGTCGATCCCAGTTTCCGTGCGCCGATGGCCATTGTCGTGATCGGCGGCCTGATCACCTCCACCTTTTTGAGCCTGCTGGTGATTCCCGTGGTCTTTACTTACGTGGACGATCTGATGGCGCGTTTTCGTTCGCCGCGCTCGTCGACCGGCGCAGGGGCTGACCCCAGGTAAGGGTGTAGAGCAGGTCGATGGCGTTGTCGCTGCCGGCCCGGCCGATCAGCGAAATATTGCGATTCAGCGCCACGCTCAGCTTGACGATGCTTTCGGCGGTCCCCAGCGATTGCTCGTAGCTGAGCATGGCATTGGATGACAGGCGCTTGCCGATGGTCAGAATCTGATTGCCGGTGGTCGCCGTGCTGTCGATGCTGCTGCCGGCGACGCGGCTGCCCGGCGTGCGGCCGCCGCTGCCATCGAGTGCGCCCTGACGCACGCCCAGTTCGTCGAGCCCGAATCCCTGTTTGAGTTGTTGCACCAGATTGACCGAGTCGTTGCCGAGCAAGCCGCCCGCGGCTGCCAGCAGCACGCTGGCGTCGCCGGCGCCGAGGTTGTCCGGGGCGTGACCAAGAATCAGCCAGCTCAGCTTTTCCGCATCCGGCAGCTCGGGATCGGAGATCAGCCTGACCACCGGCTTGCGTGCCGTGCCGCCGATCTGCACGCCGGCTTCGACCATCAGCCCCTTGCGGGTGGCGCGCACATCGAGGGCCGGATTGTCGGGTAGCCCCTGGAAGGTGAGTACGCCGCGGTCCAGATCCAGATTCTGGCCGTAGGCGGCGAAGCGGCCATCGCGGGTACGGATGGTGCCGCTGGCCCGAGGCAGGTCGCGGCCACTGGCGCTCAGGCGAATATCGCCGCTCAGCCGGCTGTTCAGTCCGGCACCGGAAAAATAGAAATTCCGCCCGAGCGAAGTGCTCAAATCCAGTGAAAGTTTCGGGCGTGCCGGCGGGCTGGCTTGGTCCGCCCGCCGGATCAGCACGTCGTCCGAAAGCCGCGGCGCACCGGCGGGTGCCAGTTGCCAGTAGGCGGCATCGATTGCCAGTGCGCCGCTCAGGCCAAGCGCGCCATCCTGCCATTGCAGTTTGCCTTTGCCCGATGCAACGACCCATTGGTCCGCCAGTTGAGAAACGCCAAGGCGCTCCATACGAATGTCGAGTTCGGCATTGCCGGCCGTTTGCATGCGGTCGACCCCGATTTGACCGGAAATTTCCAGTGCGCCGTCGGCCTGCATGCCGGCGGCTTCTTCCGCCAGCGCCAGCCGCAGGGCGCGCGGCATGGGCGAATGGGGATTGACGAAACGGAAGCGCTCGATGTGCAGCCCTTGTTCTGTCAGCCTGGCTGCCAGTGTGCCGTCACGCAATTGCAAGGCATTGTCGACATCGTTCAGACGCAGGGCCTTGCCGTCGATTTGTCCGGAAAAGCGGGGTGTCGCGGGCGTGCCGGCAATCTCGATCCGGCCTTGTAACTGGCCGCCAGTCTGGATGCTGTCACCAAGCAGCGGTCCCAGCCAGTCGATTTCGCGCAGATCGCTTTCCAGCCGAGCTTGCCATGGCGCTTGCGAATTGAGCGCCCAGGGCGAGGCGAGGGCGGCGTTCAACTCGCCGCGAACTTCGCCGATACGCGGGTTGCCGGCGCTGAGGCTGGCATTCAAGCGGCCGTCACGGGCGCTGGCCTGCAAGGTGGCCTGCCAGTCTTGCGGGGTGCCGGCAAGCTTGAGCGGACCGATGTGCCAGCGCTTGCTGCCGATTTGGAAAGGCGCGGCTTCGCGCAGGCGCAAGCTGCGTTGCTTGTTCTGAGCGCCGAGTTCGGTCAGGGTGCCTTGCCAGATTTGGTCCAGCCAGCTGCCATTGAGGGCGAAGTGCAGCGGCGTCGTGTCGTCGATCAATACGCTGCCGTTCAACTGGTGCTGGCGGCGGCTGCCATCGCCCAGCAGTTTGAGATCGCGCAGGCGGGTGCCCTGTCCTGATGTGCTGAGCTGCTGCACGCGCAGGTCGAGCTGCAAGGGGGCGTCGTCGCCTTCAGCCAGTTGGGCGTTCAGTTTCAGACCGCGCGCCGAGAAGCGGGCCGGCACGCCCAGGGTATCGGCTTGCAGGCGGGCGTTGAGCATCGGTTGGGCCGGCGTGCCGGCCAGTTCGATCTGCCCCGAGATGCCGCCATCGGCCCCCAGTGCGGCAAGGCGCTGGGCATCGATGTCGATCAGCAGGTGGTCGCCGGGGCGGCCGAAAGCGCCGCGGACATCGAGGCGGTTGCCGGCGAGCGCGAGGTGGATCTCCGCTGCCTGCAGTGTGGGCCATTCGAGTTTCAGGGTGCCGTCGCCGCTCAAGGGGTGTTTGCCGAATACGCTGTCCTGCAGCGCAAAACGGGCGTCGATGACCGGCTGATTGCCCAGCGCCCCGCGGGCATTCAATCGGGCATTGATACGCGCCGCGGGCAGTTGCGCGAAGCGGGCGGGATCGAAGCGGCGCAACTCGCCTTG
>CALAGF010000072.1 GCA_937892345.1 uncultured Rhodocyclaceae bacterium
TGATTACCTTTCGCAAGACTGGCCATCCTGAGGCCCCGGCGTCGGCACACGACGCCGGCAACGGCGCCATCATGCGCGCCTTGCCGGTCGCACTGGCCTGCTACGGTCAACCGGAAGCATTGACCCGAAATGCCAACCGCGCCCAGGCACATGTCACCCACCACAACCCACTATCCGATGCAGCCGGTGAAACCTTGATCCTGATGATTCAGGATTTTCTTGCTGGCAAGGCTGTTGAACACGTTGAAAACGTGCGGGCGGCAACGCTGGTCAGCGACTTTCCAGGCTTCGCCTATGACCGCAAGCGCTGTGAAAACCCCGGGGGATATGTCATTGAGACCATTCAGGCGGTTTTTCAGGGCTTCTTTGCCACCGAAAATTTCGAGGACTGTCTGATCGACGTGATCAATCGCGGTGGCGATGCCGACACCACCGGCGCGATTGCCGGCATGCTTGCCGGCGCACGCTATGGCCTTGATGCCATTCCCACTCGCTGGCTGAATGCGCTCGACGCTTACACCCGGATGCGCTGTGAGCGCCAGGCCGACGCACTGCTGGCTTACATTCCATTACAAAACCAGCGGCCGCATGACGGATAATAGCTGACCCTAAAGTTCCGTTTCACGTCGCCCAGGAGAATCAAATGTCGTCGCAGCTCATGCTTATCAAGGCCATCCGCTCAGGTCGTCTTGCCGAAGTCAGGGCCGCACTTGATTCCGGCACATCGGCTGAACTGACCGATGGTCATGGTGACCCTGGTTTGCCCATGGGCATCGCCTGTTTCATGGGCTACTCCGATATCGTCCGGGAACTGGCCTCCCGCGGCGCACGTGTCAATGTCGACGACAACAGCGCCCCGACCTCGCCGCTCAGCATGGCGATCCGCGGTCAGCGCAACGAAGTGGTTCGCACCCTGATCGAACTCGGTGCCCAGGTTCCCGCGGGCACCAATACCGGTCTGAACGACCACGAAATCATGCTCGCCCAATGGAAAGCCAAGCGCGACGGCTTTGCCAACGAGTTTGAACTTGACCCCGTCGCCCTGCCGGACATTGAAGAAATCGACATGGTGCGCTGCGCCGGCACCGACACGCAGGCGCTCGAATCCGAAGTGCTGCGCATGGCGACCAAGCAGAACCGCTGATCCCCAAAAACGCGGAATTCAGCGTCGCGGGCTTTCCGTCCTGCATGCAGGCTGCCTTAGAACCCGGCAGCGAAGCCTGTCCCGTCGGTTGACGGACAAGCACCCGAACAAGGGAAAAACGGAATTTTTCAAAGACAGCCAAAAGTCATGCTATTGAAACAATAGCGCAACAAAATGATGGACTTGAGGCCTATACTTGAGAAATTGCTTTCGGAGCATACGCGATGATTCCCGACACCCACAACCAGCGTTTTCCCGCAGACAACTACCTTAACCGGGAGGTCGGTCTGCTTGCTTTCAACCGGCGCGTCCTGGCCCAGGCAGCCGATGAAAGAATGCCCTTGCTGGAGCGGCTCCGCTTCCTGTGCATCGTTTCCAGCAATCTGGACGAGTTCTTCGAGATTCGCGTCTCCGGTTTGAAAGAGCAAATTCGCGCTCATACCTCGACCACCACCATCGATGGCAAGACCGCGCAGGAAACTTTCCGTCAAGTCTCTGCCGAAGCGCACGCCATTGTGACCGAGCAATACCAGAATCTGAACGATGTCATCCTGCCGGCACTCGCTGAACAGGGCATTCGTTTTCTGCGCCGGTCCACCTGGAACGAGGCCCAGCGCGAATGGATTCGCGACTACTTTCAGCGCGAAATGGTGCCTGTGCTGACCCCCATCGGACTGGACCCTTCGCACCCCTTTCCGCGCGTCCTCAACAAGAGCCTGAACTTTGCCGTGGAGCTCGAGGGCAAGGATGCCTTCGGCCGCAGTTCGAACATTGCCATCGTGCAGGCGCCGCGTGTTTTGCCGCGTGTCATCCGCCTGCCCGAAGCGCTCGGCGGGGTGGAATACAGCTTTGTATTCCTCTCCTCCATCCTGCACGAATTTGTCGGCGAACTGTTTACAGGCATGGCGGTACTCGGCTGCTATCAGTTCCGCGCCACCCGCAATTCCGACCTGTTCGTCGATGAAGAAGAAGTCACCAATCTGCGCACCAAGCTGCAGGGTGAATTGCCGCAACGCCATTTCGGCAATGCGGTCCGTCTTGAAGTGGCAGACAACTGTTCACCGGCGATTACCGATTTCCTTTTGACCCAGTTCAACCTGCGCAACGAGGATCTTTACCGGGTCCAGGGCCCGGTCAATCTGGTACGCCTGATGCAGGTTCCCGACTGGGTAGACCGGCCGGACATGAAATTCGGCCCCTTTGTTCCCGGCACGCCGAAAGGATTGGCCAAGAGCGTCGGCATTTTCGACAGCATCCGCAAGGGTGACATCCTGATGCATCACCCTTACCAGTCATTCGCGCCAGTCATCGAACTGCTCAGTCAGGCGGCCATCGATCCGAATGTGGTCGCAATCAAGATGACTGTTTATCGCACCGGCACCGACTCTGTGCTCATGCAGTCGCTGATCAGTGCAGCCCAGAAGGGCAAGGAAGTCACCGTCGTCGTCGAACTGATGGCCCGTTTCGATGAAGAAGCCAACATCGGCTGGGCGACCAAGCTGGAAGAAGTCGGGGCCCATGTGGTCTATGGTGTGGTCGGCTACAAAACGCACGCCAAGGCCTTGCTCATTGTGCGCCGCGAGGATGGCCGTCTGAAGCGCTACGCCCATCTCGGTACCGGCAATTACCATCCGCGCACGGCACGGATGTATTCCGACTTCGGGCTGATGACCGCCAATGAGGAAATCACCCACGACGTTTCCGAGGTTTTCAAGCAGTTGACCGGACTCGGCAAGGCACGCACGCTCAAACATCTGTGGCAGGCGCCGTTCACGCTGCAACCGAATGTGGTCGCTGCAATCCAGGCAGAAGCCGAAACTGCCCGCAACGGCGGCAAGGGCCGCATCGTTGCCAAAATGAACTCGCTGGTCGAACGGGAAGTGATCAATGCGCTCTATGAGGCGTCGCAGGCCGGTGTCGAGATCGATCTGATCGTGCGCGGCGTCTGCATGCTCCGTCCGGGCGTTCCCGGCCTCTCCGACAAAATCCGGGTGCGTTCGATCATCGGCCGTTTCCTTGAACATCACCGCGTGATGTATTTCTACGCGGGCGGCAAGGAGAATGTCTATCTCTCCTCCGCCGACTGGATGGATCGCAACTTCTTCAAGCGCATCGAACTGGCATTTCCAATCCTTGATCCGAAACTGAAGAAGCGGGTGATCACCGAGGGCTTGAAGTTCTACCTCGCCGATAATCAGCAAGGCTGGGAAATGAATAGTCATGGCCATTACCAGCGTCGGCGTTCATCGCGCAGCAAACCGCATAACGCTCAAGGCGAACTGATGCTGACACTGGGCGGCTAGCGCCCTATGTAACCCAGGTCACAGACCCGAATACGGAAGGACGGGAGAATGCGGGCTTGATTGCAAAAGCAATTCAGCCCTCATTTACGGAGCTTTCATGAATACCCCGAAAATCCTTTCCGCCCTGCTGCTTTCCTGTGCCGCAACGGCCAGCCACGCTGATGGCCTGAAATTTCTTCCCGGTCTGGAATCCGGTTTCAAATTTGAACCGAGCATGGCGTTGACCGCTGGCGTCGCACATGCCACGGGCGCCCGTGACAATGTTGTTGGTGTCTACGGTATCGATTTCAACATGAACTGCGGCCTGATCCAGACGCCGGACAATCGCATCCGGACCCATGTCCAGCTCAACCACATCGATCAGTCCGGCCTGACTGCCACCAGCATCGAACTGTCGCCACGCTACACCCTGCCGCTTGGCAATGGCTTCTCGTTCGGTGCCGGTCCGGCGCTGGCCTGGGTACATGCCGATACCGGTTCAGGCAGCAAGGATTTGTTCGGCTATGGCGCAGCCGCCGGATTCAATTTCCGCAAGGGTCACTACTATTCGGGACTGGACGTGCGTTACCTGAATACCGAGGAAAGAGCACAAACAGGCGTCGAACAATGGGCCATGCTGGCCAAGGTCGGCATCAATTTCTGATGAAGCTTGCGGCGGCGGGTTTCAAGCTGTCGCCGATCAGCCCACAGACTGAATGAAGCGCTGACGGGCGGCAATCAGCTCAGCCCGTCCGGTATCGCTCTCGACCAGTCCTTCGCAACTCGCGAAGAAGTTATCGAAGGCCTGCGTCACCTTGTCGCGCTCAATCAGGCGCTTGCCCTTACGCTCCGGCTCGACTGCCGGCACATCGAGGGGACGCAGCTCCGCGTAACGTGGAATCAGCCGCTGGCCGCCTGACTCGGCACTTGCGGTCAACGGCCCGGTTTTGACAAAAACCACGCCTTCATATTCAAAGCGTGCGCCAATCACGAGATGCTGAAGCTTCATCGTTTCACCTCAACAACGCGAACCCGGCCAGGGCAAGGCCCGCAATCACGCCCAGACCCAGCACCCAAGCCAGTCGGCGCATGCCGTCCAGACGCGCGACCAATTGCGCATTCTGCTCTGCCAGCGCCCGAATCAGTTCGCTGGAAGCCAGCATCTCTGCCTCAAGATCGGCAATCCGTCCCTGCAATTGCCCGAGAGAATCCATTTCCCCGGCCGCCGCAGGGACCGTTGCCTTACCCTTCCCGACCCGCTGCCACAGCTTCTTTGCGCCATCGGCAACGGCGGGGGCACGGGTAATCACCTCGCCCTAGGGAACACTCGACAAAATCGTCATCCAGCCCACGCAGATCCACCTCGCTCATCACAATATCCGCAGCTTTTATATCACAGGCAACTCGCGGAATTGCTTGCTGAGCAGCACAAGCGACTCGCCGGATAGGCGCTTCCGGCGTACCATGCCGCCTTTGATCACTGCAAAAAGCACCCATCCGCCATGTCGACCGCACCCGCCTGCCCCCAATGCACCCTTGAAAACACCTACCCGGACGGCAGCAATTTCGTCTGCGCCGACTGCGGTTTTGAATGGCCGCAATCGGAAAATGCCGGCGAGGAAGAAGGCGAACGCATCGTCAAGGACGCCAATGGCAATGTGCTGGTCAGCGGCGACAGCGTCGTGCTGATCAAGGATCTCAAGGTCAAGGGCAGCTCCACCACCTTGAAGCAAGGCACCAAGATCAAGGGCATCCGGATTGTCGATGGCGACCACGAAGTCGACTGCAAGACCGATGCCGGCCAGATGATGCTCAAGGCCTGCTTCCTGCGCAAAGTCTGACTGATCGCTGGTTTCAGCGCACCGCGACCGTCCCTGCCTTCCAGAGCGGGCTCTGCCAGCGGTAGAAAGGTGTCAGGCGCTCACTCGATTGTTGCCAGGCGCCATGAGGTTCAACTGCTTATCGTGGTAGACCTCCAGCGTCGTCCGGTGCGCCACGCTGACCAGCGTGCAGTTCGGTAGCCTTTCCGTTAGCAACTGATACATGTGGGCTTCGGTGGCGTTGTCGAGGGCACTGGTCGCTTCATCGAGGAAGAGGATATCCGGTCGATAAAGCAAAGCGCGAGCAAAGGCCAGACGTTGCTGCTCGCCCGGTGACAGGCGGTGGCCCCAGCGGGCTTCTTCATGCAGCCGCTGGGCGAATTGCGGCAGATTGCAGTCGATCAGCATCTGGGTACAGGTTGCATCATCGACTGCTTCGGGCGGCAGCGGATAGGTGAGCGCAGCTTTCAAGGAGCCATCCGGCAAGTAGTTCTTTTGCGGGCTGAACATGACTCGCGCTGTGCGTGGCAGGCTGATGCTGCCCTTGCCGAAAGGCCACAACCCCGCAATGGCGCGGAGCAAGGTGCTCTTTCCAGTGCCCGAGGGACCGCGTACCAGCCAGCGCTCTCCGGGGGCAAAGGCCATGGTGTCGACCTTGGTCAGCGGTTTGCCATCAGGCAGGGTAAGCGCGATATTGTCGCCCTCAATCATGCTGGACGGCGACTGGTTGCTGAAGTCGATGCCGGTCGGGGCGGGCTGATCCATGGCGGCATCCATACCGTTCAGACGCTGGACGACTGCGGAGAGCTGGAAGAGGTCGCTGTAGGAACGGGCAAACCAGGCAATCGCGGCCGCCGTTTCGGAGAAGGCCGACACATCCTGCATCAGCGTGCCGATACCCAGTTCGCCGGAAAGTACCTTGGGTGCGATGGCAATAATCGGCACCAGCACGGAAACCACGGCAAAACCGCCGGAAGCCATGTTCAGGAAGATGTGATATCGCATCAGTTCCGACCAGTTGCGCCGAATCTCCGAAAACAGATGACCAAGGCGGCTCTGCTCTACGGCTTCGCCTTTGTAGAGCGCGATCTGTTCGGCTGAATCACGAACCTTGGCGAGCGCAAAACGAAAATCAGCTTCCACCTTGTGCTGCTCGACGGTGACGCCCGAAAGCTTGTGGCCGGCCAGATGGGTGACGATGGTTTGCAGCACGCCCCAGCCAATCGCCAGCCAGAACATGTATCCCGGGATGGTGATCGAGGTGTCACCAATGACAAAGGTCATCGGCCCGGCCGTATGCCAGAGAATCCAGCCCATCGTGCCCAGTGCCCCGAGGTTGGCGATGAACCCCAGTGTCAGCTGGATCATCAGCTTCACATACTCCGTCATGTCCTGCGTCAGACGCTGATCCGGGTTATCCAGCATGTTGTCGCGTTCGATGCGGTAGAAGGTCCGATCCTTGAACCAGCGCCCCATCATGTTGTTGGTCTGGCTCCAGCGCCACTTCATTTCCAGGCCCTGCTCCATGTAGCTCTTGGCCACTTCAACGGCGACGATGAAACCGATGCTGACAAAGAGCAGCAGCAAGTTCGAGTTGAAGGCGGCCGCATCACGGTTCTGCAGGGCGTCGTAAAAACCCTTGGTCAGTTGCGTGTTCCAGGCCATCAGCCCGGTATTGGCAGCAACCAATACAAGCAGAAAGGCAAGTAGCAGCCAGGCGCTCTTGCGCCCTGCGGATTGCAGCCAGAAGGGTTTGGCCAAGCGAATGATTTGTGAGGTGCGTGAGCTCATGGCGCGTCGTGGAGTCGGGAAAGCATCAAGGAAAGCGATTTATTCCAGATAATATCTGCTTTCAATAAGTGATCTGGCCCAAACGAGCATCGTGATAAATATTCAGATGAACATGCCAAAGGCTTTCTCCCGCCTGCTTTTGCTGCTTTGTGCGGTCTGCAGCGGCGGCGCACAGGCAACCGCCGACGGCCCTGATTACTACCGTCTGAATGCAACGGTACCTGAGGCCGAGCGCGTCATGCTCAGCGAGCCGCGTCAGGACGCTGTGCCGATACTTGCATTGCCGGTTGATGCGCAATGCCTGCGCAGTCTGGGCTGTCAGGGCGGCTTGAGTTTGCAGGACTTCACCAAACTCTCCGAAGCAGAGAAGCGGCAGCGACAGGCGGCGAATCCGCGCTGGTGCAAACTCGCCTACCAAGGTCGCACGGGTTGGGTCCAGGGCCGCTTTCTTTCCGAGGCGGCTTGCACAGAGACCGCACAGGATGCACGCCAGGAATCAGTCAATCTGGCCAGAGAGACTGGCGCAAGGACAATCAAGGGGCGCCTCAATGGACGCGAGTATGTCGATTACCAGCTACAGGCTTACGCCGGGCAAACGCTGCTAGTCTCCCTGGCTGCTTCGAACGGTCAGACCTACTTCAATCTCAATCCGCCGGGTTCTGAGCTGTCGATGTTTGTCGGCAGTACTTCTGGAAAGCGCTTCAAGACGTTGCTGCCGGCAGACGGCATCTATACGGTTCGCGTTTATTTAATGCGGGCGGCCGCGCGACGGCATGAATCCAGCCGCTACACCGTCAAATTCAATTTGACCGGCAAAGCACTTGCACCTCGGCCGACGCATCGCGATGCCTTGATTCCCGGCACGCCGTTCCACGCTTCACCCACCCAAAGCAATTGAAAGATGCTGACGTACCTCTTCCCCTCTTCTCGACAGTCAGCGAGCCGGCCGGGCCAATCCTTTAGGCATAATGCCGCCTGAGCCACTGCTTGTGTTTTCCAGGGGGCAGGCCAAGGTGGTTCTAACAGTTTGAGGGTTTGATGATGTCGGTGTTGTTGATTGGATTGGATCGCACCAGAGTTCGCACAAGTGTCTGGCTTGTCGTGCTTTCGTGCCTTGCGCTACTGACAGGGTGCGGAAACTTTGGCCGATTAGCTGCGGATATCCTGGAGACCCAGGAAAGGCTACGGGTGGTTTCCGGGCAGATCGAAGCGCCGGCCTGCAAGGATTGCGAGGTGATCGTCGTGGTCATGGGCGATGACCACGGCCAGGAAATACACAATTACCGGGTTTTCGAGCGTCCCGGAAGATTTCGTCTTGCCGCTTTGCATGATTCGCGGTTTTTGGTCGCGTTTCAGGATTTGAATCGGGATTTCGCCTACCAGTCGAACGAACCAGCCGTCTGGCATGACCTGTCCGGAAGCCTGATCAAGCGCAGCGATGTGGAAAACATTGTGCTCTCCCTGAACGGCCCGTCGGTCCGTCCCTTGCCACCCGCCCTGGAAAACCTGTTCGAGCTGCGGGGCAATTCCCTGGGGAAAATCGATGTGCAGCTGGGCAAGGTGGTCTCGCTCGACGACGAACGCTTCAGCCGTGAGTCGGCCACCATGAGCATGTGGGAGCCCATCGGATTCATGAAGGCCGGTCGTGCTGGAATTTTCTTCCTTGAGCCCTACGACCCGGCAAAAATACCGGTACTTTTTGTCCATGGCATCAACGGCACCGGACGCAATTTTGCATCAATGATCGAACATCTTGACCGTCAGCGATTTCAGCCCTGGGTTCTCAATTACCCGAGTGGTATGGATTTGCGTGCCTTGGGCGACGGACTCGTCGGCTTGCTGGCTGAACTGCGCCATCGCTACGGCTTCAGCAGGATGCACCTTGTGGCGCACAGCATGGGCGGCTTGCTGGTCCGCGAATATCTGGCCGAGTGCGCACGCACGAATAGCTGTGACTACGTAGGCAACTTTGTTTCGATTTCAAGCCCGTATGGTGGGATACCCAACATGGAACTCTGGCTCGATTTCGCGCGGGTCGTGATGCCCGCCTGGCGCAATCTTGTACCGGATGGCCCTTTTCTGAAAAACCTGTTCGCACTCCCGCTCCCGAACGGTGTGCGCCATACGCTGCTGATCAGCTATCGCAACACCTCAAGCTTCAGTCGCGAAAGTAGCGACGGTGTCATTCCTTTGAAAAGCCAGTTCCAACGCGATGCGCAAAGGCAAGCCGTAACCATCCGTGGTTTCGATGAAGATCATGTCAGCATCCTGCAAAGTCCTGATGTTCATTCGGAGGTAAATCTAGCCTTGCTCGCCGATGATGCCACTCAGCGCGCAGGGCTGGCAGGCCCAGGAAGATAGCCCACTTGTCAGGGGACTTGGTCGACGGCACGGAAGTGGCCGATTTGTCTAAAGCTGTCTAAGAAATCCCTTTTGCCTCGCCAGGAAATCAAAACCGCTGCATCGCCGACTTCGTGCATTTTTCTGCTGCCAGGCTCAATAAAATACAACCCATAGCTTGTATTTAATATATACAAACTACGGACTGTTAATATAAAGTACAGCTCACATCCTGTAATCCATCATGTGCATGGCTGTGGAGGCAAAGATGACTTACCCGATCAAAACACTGAATCAGCTTCCTCTGGTCCTCAAGGCATTCCGCAAGGAACAAGGCCTGACCCAAGCTGTCATGGCCGAAAAACTCGGCATCACCCAGCAAAGCTACGCCTACTTTGAAGCCAAGCCGGCAACGGCAACGCTGGAACGCTTGTTTACGGTACTACGTCTGTTGAACGTCGATATCTGTCTGGATCAGACCTCCCCCCCCTCCGCTTCAGAGATTGGGCTAGCACCTGAACAAAGCGCGGATAGCCAGTCGGCAACGCCTAGTACGCGCGTCACCAAGACCGCCCCACTTGCCATACCGCCAAAAAAGAAAGAAAGCTGGTAACCATGGGCCGCCGCGCAAAAACCCAGCGCCTGAATATCTGGATGAACGGCATCCCGGTCGGCTATTGGGAAACCGGCCGACAGGGAGACCTCCTTGCTTACTTCGATGACTGGCTGAACGAAGCGCAAACCCGCCCGTTGTCTCTGTCCCTGCCCTTCCTTCCCGGAAATGCGCCTCATCGTGGCGACATGGTCAGTTACTACTTCGACAACCTGTTGCCAGACAACGATGCGATTCGACGCCGCCTGGCGCAGCGCTACCAGACAGGCGGCATAGATGCCTTTCAGCTGCTGCAAAAACTGGGGCGCGATTGCGTCGGGGCAATCCAACTGCTACGCGACAATGAATCGCCCACAGACATCTACGAGATCAATGGCGAAGAACTGACTGTCGCTGCGATCGCACAGCGCCTGCGTAATATTCCTTCGTCCCAGATCCTTGGTCAGCAGGACGATCTCGATGACTTGCGCCTATCCATCGCTGGCGCCCAAGAAAAAACCGCCCTGCTCCGACACGAAGGAAAATGGCGGCTTCCTCATGGCAGCACCCCGACTACGCATATCTTCAAATTACCCCTGGGACTAGTCGGCAATATGCAAGCCGACATGCGCAGCTCGATCGAGAACGAATGGCTGTGTTCCAAAATTCTGGCGGCCTACGGCATTCCCATTGCAAATTGCGAGATAGCCGTCTTCGAGGACCAAAAAGCCCTCGTTGTCGAACGTTTTGACCGAATCCCATCCAGTGACGCCAGCTGGATCATCCGTTTGCCGCAAGAGGACATGTGCCAAGCCACGGGTACATCGCCCCTACAAAAATATCAAGCCGATGGCGGACCTGGGATTGGCTCGATCATGGACATCCTGCTCGGCTCGGAACAATCCGCTCAAGACCGTATCAATTTCTTCAAAACCCAGATCTTGTTCTGGATGCTGGCCGCCACGGACGGCCACGCCAAAAATTTCAGCATCGTGCTCCTGCCGGGTGGCGCTTGCCGATCAACCCCCATCTATGATGTCCTTTCAGCACACCCGGTTATCGGTAAAGGCAAGAACCAGATCGCTCCAGGCAAAGCCAAACTCGCCATGGCAATTCGAGGCAGCACCAACTACTACCTGATCGACAAAATTCATCGGCGACATTGGATTGCGCAAGCGCAGCAAGTTGGGCTTGGCGCACTCGTGGCGGAACGCCTGATAGAAGAAGTCGTCGGCGCTACGGATGCTGTCATCAATAATGTGGGTACGCTGCTACCCAATGATTTCCCAATGGATGTGGCGGAATCAGTTTTTGAAGGTATACGCAGACACTCCGTGCGATTAGCCGCCGAGAAATAATCCGCAAGAGGCAGAGATTAGTCTGTCAGCCCGAAAGCAAAAGCCCCCGCCGGTTTCCCGACGGGGGCTTTTTCATTTACTACGGTCGACCGGAAAAACCGGCCGATTTTTGCAACTTACATCTCGACCGTAGCGGCCTGGTCAACAAACTCCGGAATCTGGTCGAAGTTCATGTAGCGATAGACTTCACCGGCCT
>CALAGF010000073.1 GCA_937892345.1 uncultured Rhodocyclaceae bacterium
GATCTGTGTACGTGAAACCCTGTTCAACTGGCTCGCGCCCTACATCGGCGGCGCCAAGGTCCTGGACGTGTTTGCCGGCAGCGGCGCACTGGGTTTTGAAGCCGCATCACGCGGCGCAGCGCGCGTCGTGATGATTGAAAAGTCAGCCCGCGTACTGGCTGCATTGCACGAAAATCTCCAATTACTCCATACACCCAAGGGGGTAGAGATCATTCGTGGGGATGCGCTACAATATTTGGCTTCCGCCAAGTCGAAATTTGACCTGATTTTCCTTGATCCGCCCTACCACAAAGGCTGGATCGAGCGTCTGGCACCACTTTTGGCTGCCGTGACCCATGAGGAAAGCGCAGTCTATGTCGAGGCGGAATACGAAATCGATTCGCTGGGCGAGTGGCACTCCGTGCGCCACGGCAAAGCGGGAGAAGTCCACTTTCATTTGATGCGACGACTAAGCGCTTGAAAAAACTGAATCACCGCGTTGCGATTTATCCCGGCACCTTCGACCCGATCACGCGAGGTCACGAGGATCTGGTTCGCCGGGCAGCCTCACTGTTCGACAAACTGATTCTGGCGATTGCGGAAAGCCCGTCCAAAAAACCGCGTTTTCCGTTGCGCGACCGGGTGGAAATGGCGACTGAAATCCTGTCTGATGTGCCCAATGTCGAGATTGTCGGTTTCAACACCCTGCTGATGGATTTCGTGCATGAACAAGGGGCAAAGGTCATCGTGCGCGGCCTGCGTGCGGTCTCGGATTTCGAATACGAATTCCAGATGGCCGGAATGAACCGCAGCCTCTATCCCGAGGTCGAAACCGTGTTTCTGACACCGGGAGAGCAATACATGTTCATCTCTGCCACCATGGTGCGTGAAATCGCACGACTGGGTGGCGATGTGGGAAAATTTGTACAACCTTGTGTCGAAAAGCGCCTGCGGGCGACAACAACTGCTTAACTGAGAGAGGAAGAAACAGCCATGGCTCTGCTTATTACCGACGAGTGCATCAATTGCGACGTGTGTGAACCGGAGTGCCCCAACGAGGCCATCTCCCAGGGCGAGGAAATCTACGTCATCGATCCGGCCAAGTGCACGGAATGTGTGGGTCACTATGACGAACCGCAGTGCGTTCAGGTCTGCCCGGTCGACTGCATCCCCAAGAACCCGGACGTGGTCGAAAGCGAAGATCAGCTCTGGTCAAAGTACGAAAAGCTGACTGGCAACAGCCGTCCGTAAGCGGAACATCCACCCGTAAAAAAGCCCGCGACCAAATCGCGGGCTTTTTGTTTGTTGACCGCAGCAATCAAGCCGCGCGCAGTTCTTCCATCTGCTCGGGTGACAGCAAATCCTCGACTCCGAAGATGATCCTGTCCAAGGTTGCCATTTGCTCACGCAAGACCTTTTCGACACCATCCAGTTCGGCAATCCGGTCTTCCAGGGTATCGGTCGCCTGATGAATGCGCTTGATGCTTTCCAGACGGCGCTTCAACTGGATCTGATGCTCGCGAACCTGGGTTTCCATCGGCGCCATGATCGCGCGCAACCAGCCTTCGGCATCCTTGTTCGCCCGTTCGAAAGCGCGGCGAACCTGAATAGCAACCTCCTCGAAAAACTTTTGCGTGATGTTGCGTTTGTCGTGGATCAGCAGGATGACCACCGTATTGAGATGGGTGTCGCACCATGACTCAAGACGATCCAGCTCCTTCTCGTAACGCAGCAGGGAAAATCCCGGCGGCGCCCCCAGCTTGAGCCCATGCTCGATGGAAAACTTCTTGTAGATTGCATCCATCATCGCGAGGATCTCATCGACTTCGCGGGTTGAGTTGTAGAGCGATTCGCGCGCCTTCGAGAAGAAATTGCCCATCGAGATGGAGAGCGATTTCGAGAAGGTGGCATCGAGCATCGCATCACGCGTCTGACTGGTCAGCTGGCGCAGGGTATCCAGCCCGAGATGACGGAACAGATTGTTGGTCAAGGTCGAAAAGACGCTGCGCACAGCATAATAGCGTTGCAGCCCGGACTCGAATTCGTCCTTTTCAGCTCGAACCTTGCCCATCATGTACTCGACAACGCCCTTGTTCTTGCCCCGCAGTTCGGTGAGTTCAGACTGCTGCTCTTCAAGACCGGCCAGGCGGGACTCAAGCAGACGGCGCACACGCCGACTGACGTCGCCGAACTCGGACTCGGTACTTTCGCAAACAATGTCGCGCTTGGCCGGAATCAGTTCGCCGGACAAGGCCGCTTCAAGCATGGGCAGACGGCTGCGCACCAGCAAGGCCGGGTCACGGTTAACCTTGGCCACCAGGCCCTTCTGGGCGGATACCGGGAAAACCTGCGACTGGGCCACCCCGAGAATCTGGGCGCAGTTTTCGGCCTGACGCTTGATTTCAGCGTCAATCTCGGTCGGCGTCTTCAGTTCATCCCACTGCCCGTCAATCTTGTTCAGCACGACCATCCGCCCCCGGCGCGAGGCATTTGCTGCGCAGATATTTGTTTTCCAGATCGTAAGATCAGACTGGGTCACGCCGGTATCGGCAGCAAGAATGAACAAGACCGCATGGGCATTGGGCAGCAGCGAGAGCGTCAATTCCGGCTCGGCACCAATGGCATTCAGGCCCGGCGTATCGAGAATGACCAGTCCCTGCTTGAGCAGCGGATGGGGGAAATTGATCATGGCGTGGCGCCAGCGCGGCACCTCGACCAAACCGTCCTCGCCCACCTGATAGACATCGCTATCGTTCTGCCCCACCGGAAAACCCAGGCGCCCAGCCTCACTCGGGGTCACGCGCATGGTTTCACTGACGTGGCGCAGGGCTTCCTGCATGGATTCAGGCGAACTCACATCGAGCAAGACCGTGTGCCACTCATCGGCAAAACGTTTGTATTCGCTGACGCTGGCTGTCGAAGAGCGGGTCTGAATCGGCAGCAGTTCAATGCACGGTTGCTTGGCGCTGTCGTAAAGCAACTCGGTCGGACACATGGTGGTACGCCCCACCGAGGAGGGCAGCATGCGATCGCCGTATTCGGCGAAGAAGATGGCGTTGATCAGTTCGGATTTGCCGCGGGAAAACTCGGCGACAAAAGCCACATTCAGGCGGTCTTCGCGCAGCCGCTCCTGCAACTGGCTCAGGCGCAGATCCGTCTGTCCGTCCGACAGTTCATTTTCTCCAAGCCAGGTCTGAAACTCCCGGATATCGTTGGAGAGCAGGGTGCGCCAAGCGGTGTAGGCGGAAAACTGGCGAGCGAGTGACATAGGGTCAACCCCGATTGCGTTTGGGTCTGTCAATTTAGCATAAAAACAGCAACTTGCCTGCCTGCAATCAGCGCTGACAGACTGGACAATAGTAGGTACTCCGCCCCGCTTGCCGGATCTGGCGGATCTGTCCGTCGCAACGCAGGCAGCTTTCGCCGGCTCGATCGTAAACAGCGGCCTGTATCTGGAAACAACCCGCGCCACCATCGCTGTGAACATAATCGCGGATGCTGCTGCCGCCGGCAGCGATCGCATCGGACAAGGTCGCACGCACAGAAGTCACCAGCAGTTCGCACCGCACGCGACTGATCCTGTTAGCCGCCCGCAACGGAGAAATACCTGCGCGAAACAAGCTTTCCGAGGCATAAATATTGCCCACCCCAACCACCAGATGGCCATCCATCAGAACCGGCTTGATCGGGCTGCTGCGCCTGAAAATTGCCTGATGAAACCAGTCGACCGTAAAGGCTTCCGACAAAGGCTCGACGCCCAGCACAGAAATCAAGGGATGCAGCGCAGCGGCCTCGGGCAAGCCCGCTTGCCAGGCAATCACGCCGAAACGCCGCGGATCGGCAAAACGCAAAATCTGACCGGCCAGCACCAAATCAAAGTGGTCATGTTTTTCGACCGGCGTCCCTTGCGGAACGAAACGCAGATTCCCCGACATGCCCAGATGCAGGATCAAACAACCTTGCACCACACCCTTGCGGGCACAATCCAGCAACAGGTACTTGCCGCGCCGGCGCACGCCGGCCACCACACAGCCGGTAAGCAAGGCCGGCAACTCCGGCGGCACCGGCTGACGCAGACGCGGCACCCGGATCACCACATCGATAATTTCCCGGCCCAACAACTCTGGCGCTATCCCCTGGCGGCAAACCTCGACCTCTGGCAATTCCGGCATCGCTTGTCCCTCCGTGCATTCCCCAATAACATCGCAAACTTACCTGATATTTCGGGTTCAAACACCCATCTCATCCGAAAGCCCTTGCCATGCAACTCAAGTCCATTGCCGCCGCAATTGTCCTGGCCTTCTCCCTCGGCCAGACAGCCAACGCCGCGCCGCCAGTGCGCCAAAGCAATGAGGACATGGTGGCCCGCTCGGTCTTTCAGGTCTTGCTTGGCGAAATGGCGCTGCAACGGGGCGCCCCCCAACTGGCATCGGACGCCTGGGCGGACCTTGCCGAACGCAGCAGGGACCCCAAGGTGATCGCCCGGGCTGTTGAAGTAGCGGGCATGGCCGGCCAGCCAGAGCGCGCCCGACACCTGATTGAAATTTGGCTGGCCGTCGAGCCTGATTCGGTCAAAGCCCGCCAGACGGAAGCCGCGCTGATGATTCAGGACGGCCACCTGGATCAATTGCCGGCGCGCCTGAGCGCATTGCTGGAACAGGACAAGGCCAATCTGCCGGGAAATCTGCTGCACCTCAATCGCATGCTGTTCCGAGTCAAGGACAAGCAAGCCGCACAACGCCTGGTCGACGATGTCACCACGAATTACCTGGCGCTGCCGGAAGCCCGATTTGCCCGCGCCCAAGCCGCGCTGGCCGCCGGCGACGACAGCCGCGCAATTGCCGAAACCAAAGCCGCCCGCAAACTTCGCCCGGACTGGGAAGTTGCGGCCATCGCCCATGCCCAGCTGCAGGCAAGACAGAGTCCGGCCAACGCAGTGACTGAGCTGGCAAGCTTTGTCGACAACAACCCGACCGCGCGCGATGCCCGCACGGCCCTGGCCCGCCTGCTGGTCGGCGAAAAACGCTATGGCGATGCCCGCAAGCAATACGGCATCCTGTTGAAGGATGCCCCGAATGACCCCTCACTGCTCTATCCTTCCGCGATGCTTGCCCTGCAACAGGGTGACCGCGAGCAGGGAAAGCAGCAGATCGGACAATTACTGGCTGGCGACTTCCCGGACAAGGACACCCTGCATTTCCTGCTTGGCCAGATCGCCCAGGAGTCCGGTGATGGCACCACTGCGCTCCGGGAATTTGCCCTGGTACAAAATGGCGAGCGACTGGTTGCCGCCCGCGCCCGTAGCGCCCAGATTCTGCTTGAGCAGGGCCGCGCGGAAGAAGCCCGCGGCATGCTGCAGGAAATGCGTGGCGCCAACGCCGCAGAGCGTACCCAGC
The DNA here is from genome assembly GCA_937892345.1 of uncultured Rhodocyclaceae bacterium. Classification (GTDB taxonomy): domain Bacteria; phylum Pseudomonadota; class Gammaproteobacteria; order Burkholderiales; family Rhodocyclaceae; genus Azonexus. Next base: position 5,376 of record CALAGF010000073.1, read on the forward strand.
TCACCCTCTCGGAAGCCCAGTTGCTGCGCGATGCCGGCCGGCACGAAGAAGCCTACCAAGTCCTCGAAAAGGCGCTAAGCAAGCAGCCGGACGATGTTGAACTGCTCTACGACACAGCACTCAATGCCGACCGGATTGGCAAATTCGAGCGCATGGAAACCTTGTTGCAGCACCTGCTCAAGCTTCGGCCGGAGCATCCGCACGCCCTGAATGCACTGGGCTACTCTCTGGCCGATCGCAACACCCGCCTGCATGAAGCCGACAAGCTGATTGCCAAAGCCCGTGCGCTGCTCCCCGAAGACCCCTTCATCATGGACAGCCAGGGCTGGGTGCAGTATCGCCTCGGCAAACTCAAGGAAGCACTCAACACCTTGCAGCAAGCCTATGCGATCAAGGCTGACCCCGAAATCGCCGCGCACCTTGGCGAAGTGCTATGGAAGTCCGGCAAGCAGGCGGAAGCTCGCGCCATGTGGCAAACCGCACTCAAGAAACACCCGGACAACGCCACCCTGCAGGAAACCCTGAAAAAGTTCGCCCCTTGATTCAGAGGATATTCGGCCTGCTGGCCGCCTTGCTGCTCTCTGCCTGCGCCAGCTCGCAACTGATGCCGCTCCCAGAACGGGAGCAATGGCATGATTTTGCGGTCGACGCCCGTTTTGCCCTTAAAACGATCGATCAGAATGGCGCAGCCCACAGCGCAAGCGGACGACTCAACTGGGAGCATCGCGCCGGGCGCAATCAGGTACTGCTTGCCAACCCAGTGGGCATCGGACTGGCCGAACTGAGTACCATTCCCGGAAAAGCCGTGCTGCGCACCGCTGACGGCAAGGAATACAGCGATACCGATGCCGATCTGCTGCTTGCCGACCTGACCGGCTATCCATTGCCGGTTTCCCGCCTGCCGGACTGGCTACTCGGACGCGGCGCAGCGAACAGCAGCATCGAATACGACGCGCAAGAGCGCCCGCTACAACTCCGTGACTCAGGCTGGGTCATCGATTACGAATACGGCAACACCACCGCAGGCGCCCTGCCCGAGCGCCTGCGCGCCCGCCGCGAGCAAGACGTCGACCTGCGACTGCGGATAGAACAATGGAGACCTCTGCCTTGAGCACCGGAACCTGGAACACTGACTGGCCGGCACCGGCAAAACTCAATCTTTTCCTGCACATCGTCGGTCGCCGGGATGACGGCTACCATCTGCTGCAAACAGTATTTCGCTTCATTGACCTTGCCGACACCCTGCGCTTCTCCCCGCGCGACGATGGTGAAATCATCCTCGCCACACCAACGCCCGGGGTACCGCCCGAGCAGGATCTCACCGTTCGCGCCGCCCACCTGCTCCGGCAGGCGAGTGGCTATATCGGCGGCGTCACTATCCAGCTCGAAAAGCGGCTGCCGATGGGCGGCGGATTGGGTGGCGGCTCGTCCGATGCGGCGACCGTGCTTCTCGCACTCAACCATCTTTGGCAAACAGGGCTAAGCCGCAAACAACTGGAAACCCTGGGGCTTTCACTTGGTGCCGACGTCCCGGTATTCATTCATGGGCACAATGCTTTTGCCGAAGGCGTGGGCGAACGTTTTACTGATATCGACCTGCCAGCACAGGCGTATCTGGTGGTGCAACCAGCGGTCCACGTACCGACGGCGGCAATTTTCAGCGCACCGGAACTTTGTCGCAACACCCCGCAGATCGCCGCCGAACACTGGCAGGCCGGACAAGGGCACAATGACCTGCAGCCGGTTGCCTGCCGGCTTTTCCCGGAAGTTGCTCGTGCTTTGGCGTGGCTTTCCGCACATCTGCCCGGCGCGATGATGACCGGCTCAGGTGCCTGCATTTTTGCCCCTGTCAGCGATACCGCAAGCGCCAGACAGCTGATATCCACACTACCGGAAGGCATGCGCGGATGGCTGACCAAGGGACTGGACATGCACCCATTGGCAAATATTTTTCAAAAGGACTGGATTTCCTCGCAGTGATCCAGTAATATTCGCGCCTCGTTCGAACGCGAACCCGTTCAACGACCCGCTGGGGAGTCGCCAAGTTGGTCAAGGCACCGGATTTTGATTCCGGCATTCGAAGGTTCGAATCCTTCCTCCTCAGCCAGTTTCCTTCGGGCAGGTCTTGCGCCTGCCCGATTTTCATTGTGTCGGGCAAAATCGCAGCGCGCGCGAATCGTCCGGAGGAATGCGGAAATGGCCTACAACAGCCTGATGATCTTTACCGGCAACGCCAACGCCAAGCTGGCTGCCGATGTCGCCGAACAACTTAATATCGACCTTGGCCGCGCCAATGTCGGTCGCTTCTCCGACGGGGAAGTCAGTGTCGAACTCCAGGAACACGTTCGCGGTCGCGACATCTTCGTGCTGCAATCCACCTGCGCCCCGACCAACGACAACCTGATGGAACTGCTGGTGATCGTCGATTCGCTCAAGCGCGCTTCGGCAGGTCGCATTACGGCTGCCATCCCGTATTTTGGCTACGCCCGCCAGGATCGCCGCTCGCGCTCCTCGCGCGTGCCCATCGCCGCAAAACTGGTCGCCAACATGCTCGTCGCTTCCGGCGTCGACCGCGTGCTGACCATGGACCTGCACGCCGAACAGATTCAGGGCTTCTTCGACATTCCGGTCGACAACATCTACGCCCTGCCCATCCTGCTGGCCGACATCCAGAAACAGAATTACGAAAACCCGATGGTGGTCTCGCCCGATCATGGCGGCGTTGTTCGCGCCCGTTCGCTGGCCAAGCGCCTCGAATGCGATCTCGCCATCATCGACAAGCGTCGTCCGAAGGCCAACGTCTCCGAAGTGATGAACATCATCGGTGAAGTTGAAGGCCGCACCTGCATCATCATGGACGACATGGTCGACACCGCTGGCACCCTGTGCAAGGCAGCCACCGCCCTCAAGGCCAACGGCGCCAAGCAGGTCGTTGCCTACTGCACCCACCCGGTGCTCTCTGGCCCGGCGGTTGAGCGGGTCAACGCTTCCGACCTGGATGCCCTCGTCGTCACCGACACCATTCCGCTGCGCGACGATGCTGCCGCTTCACCGCGCATTCGCCAGCTTTCCGTGGCTGAAATCATGGCCGAAACCATTCGCCGCATCAGCAATGAAGACTCCGTCTCTTCGCTGTTCATCGACTAAGTTTTTTTAACCTTCCCGTTCTGGTCGCGGACCGGGAAAACTCTGGAGTAACACCATGCAATTCGAAGTTATCGCCAATGTGCGCAATCTGCAGGGATCGAGTGCGAGCCGCCGCCTGCGTCGCGCCGGCACCGTTCCGGGCATCGTTTATGGCGGCGACGCCGCCCCGGTGGTTATCGAAACCAACCACAAGGACCTGCTCCTGAACCTGAAGAAGGAAGCTTTCCATTCTTCCATCATCAACCTGAACATCGATGGCAAGAAGGAACAAGTCCTGCTGCGCGATTTTCAGACGCACGCCTACAAGCCCTTGGTTCTGCACGTTGACTTCCAGCGCGTCGACGCCACCCACGAACTGCACATCAAGGTGCCGCTCCACTTCACCAACGAAGAAGCCGGCCCGGGCGTCAAGCTCAATGGCGGTCTGATCAATCACGTTGCCACCGAAATCGACGTTCACTGCCTGGCCCGTGATCTGCCGGAATTCATCGAAGTTGACCTCGGCGCCATGAACGTCGGTGACAACATCCACGCTTCCCAGATCAAGCTGCCGGCAGGTGTTGCCCTGGTCAAGCACGGTGAAGACGATCCGATCATTGTCAGCATCGTCGGCAAGGGCGGCGCACAAGCTGCCGAGAGCGAAGCTGCCGCCGAGTAATCTCCGGCCTTCCGTTTTACGGGCCGCCGCTGGCATTTTGCCGCCGGCGGCCTTTTCACTTGCTACGTCATGACCCTTCCCCGCCTCATCGTCGGTCTGGGCAACCCAGGACCGGAATACGAATCCACACGCCACAATGTCGGCTTCTGGTTCGTTGACCAACTGGCTGCGCAGATGAAAATCGACCTCGCGCCGCAAGCAAAGTTTTTCGGCAAGGCGGGACGCGCCGGCGAACTTTGGCTGCTGCAGCCGACGACTTTCATGAACCGTTCGGGACAGGCTGTGGCCGCTCTGGCAAATTTCTACAAAATTTCGCCAGCGGAAATTCTCGTCATCCACGACGAACTCGATTTGCCGCCGGGAGGCATCCGCCTGAAGCAAGGCGGCGGCAACGGCGGTCACAATGGCCTCAAGGACATTCAGGCCAAGCTAGGCACCCCTGATTTCTGGCGTTTGCGCCTGGGCATCGGCCATCCGCGCACGCTCGGCCTGTCACAGCAGGTGGTCGATTTTGTATTGCACCAGCCACGCAAGGAAGAGCTACCCGAAATCGAACGGGCACTTGACCGTTGCCTGCTGGCCTGGCCCAAAATTGCTGCCGGTGACTTTGCCGGCGCCCAACAACAGTTGCACGGCAAAGCCGTTTAGTTGGCAACCCCTTAGGAAAAAACCATGTCTTTGAAATGCGGCATCGTCGGCCTGCCCAACGTCGGCAAATCCACCCTGTTCAACGCCCTGACCAAGTCGGGCATCGCGGCTGAAAACTATCCCTTCTGCACCATCGAGCCGAACGTCGGCATCGTGGAAGTACCGGACAAGCGGATGGCCCAGCTTGCCGAAATCGTCAAACCGCAGCGCATGCAGTATGCGATTGTCGAGTTCGTCGACATTGCCGGTCTGGTGGCCGGCGCCTCCAAGGGTGAAGGCCTGGGCAACCAGTTTCTCGCCAACATCCGTGAAACCGATGCCGTGGTGCATGTGGTGCGCTGTTTTGCCGACGACAACGTGATCCACGTTTCCGGTGGCGTCGATCCGATCCGTGATATCGAAGTCATCGACACCGAACTGGCCTTGGCCGACATGGCCACGGTGGAAAAGGCACTCAATCGCTACCGCCGCCCCGCCAGTTCCGGCGACAAGGAAGCCAAAATTCTGGTCGCCGTGCTCGAGAAATGCTTTGCCCAGCTCGATCAGGCCAAACCGGTGCGTGCGCTCGACTTTGCCAAGGAAGAACTGGCTCTGCTGAAGCCTTTCTGCCTGATCACCGCCAAGCCGGTGCTTTACGTCGCCAACGTGTCGGAAAGCGGTTTCGAAAACAATCCGCTGCTCGATGCCGTGCGTGCCCACGCTGCCGCCGAAAAGGCTGAAGTTGTTTCTGTCTGTGCCGCCATCGAAGCCGAAATCGCTGACCTCGACGACGAGGAAAAGCAGATGTTCCTGGCCGACCTCGGCCTCGAAGAACCCGGTCTCGACCGCCTCATCCACGCTGGCTACAAGCTGCTCGGCCTCGCTACCTATTTCACGGCGGGCGTCAAGGAAGTGCGCGCCTGGACCATCCATCAGGGCGATACAGCCCCACAGGCAGCCGGCGTGATCCACACCGACTTTGAACGCGGTTTCATCCGCGCCCAGACCATCGCCTTCGACGACTACATTACCTACAAGGGTGAATCCGGCGCCAAGGAAGCCGGGAAAATGCGGGCAGAAGGCAAGGAGTACGTCGTCAAGGACGGTGATGTCCTGAACTTCCTGTTCAACGTATAGCACCGCTGCAATTGCCCAGCACAAAGCTCAAAGTCGCCGTGATGGGTGCCGGCTCGGTAGGCTGTTACTACGGAGGCATGCTCGCTCGCGCAGGGGCCGACGTCATGCTGATCGCCCGCCCGCAGCATGTTGACGCCATCCGTCAGCACGGGCTGTTCATGGACACCCAAAGCTTTCAGGCGCACGTCCCCGTCGCAGCAAGCGCCAACGCTGGCGACATTGCTGGCGCGACGCTGGTTTTATGCTGCGTGAAATCGACCGATAGCGAACAGGCTGCGGCAGAGATGGCGCCCTTTCTCGACCCGGATGCCGTAGTGCTGAGCCTGCAGAATGGCGTGGACAATGCCCAGCGCCTGCAGGCTGTACTGGGGCGCCCGGTCTCACCGGCCGTGGTGTATGTCGCAAGCGAAATGACCGGGCCGGGACAGCTTCGCCATCATGGCCGTGGCGAATTGGTCGTTGGCCCGACTGCTTTGAGCCTCGCCATGCGCCAGCTCTTTATTGATGCGGGGGTAGCACTCCAGCTGTCAGATAACGTACAGATCGGAAGAGCGTCGTGTAGGGAAAGAGTGTCTTCGCCTGTGTAGAT
>CALAGF010000074.1 GCA_937892345.1 uncultured Rhodocyclaceae bacterium
CGGCGAGGGTCTCGGCCAGCCGCTGCTTCAACTGCTGCTCCAGCTCCTGCCGCTGTACCGCCATGACCTGTCCGTACTCCTCCAGCCACGCCTCCGGCTCCATGGGCTCCAGCCGGAGCACCGGCCCCAGCACCGCCTTGCCATCGCCGCCACGCGAAAAGGGCGTGCGCCCCGATCCTTTCAAATGGATGTCGCGCCGCTGTCCCTTACGGTCGATCACTTCGCCCAGAAGCAGCGCTCGGCCATCTCCCAACTGCGGAGAGAAACCGCCGAACTGGTGCCCGGCATAGGCCATGGCTAGGGGCACGGCAGCTTCGGGTGCCACGCCCCCGGTCAGCATGACCGCTCCCGGTCCAGAGGTCAGGGGCTTGCCATCAAGCCCCAATTCGGCCGCAAGGGCCGTGTTCAGCCGCAAGACTTCCGGCGCAGGGGCCCTAGAGCCGGTCCATGGCACATAGAACCCCTCAAGATCGCGGGCATAACTGTTGTCAAAGGCAATGACGGGTAGTTGTTGCATGGGAACTTTCTCGGAATGATCTGACTTGAAGGGGTCTCAGGCAAAACTCAGGTCGGCGTCATCCGCCCCGAGCGCGGCAAGGAAGCGGCGCGCGTCCAGACGGAAATCAGCATAGACAACGTTCCCTGCCGGATCGATGATGGTGAACCAGGGCGTACCGCCGGAACGGTAATCCTCCATGAAGGTCGGATAGCGTTCGCCTTCAGGGGGCAGGTCCTGACCAAAGGGAATGGCCAGCCCATAGCGTTCTTGGTTCAGCCGCAGCTTGTCGAATGTGTTTTCTTCGGCACCCTCAAACACGGTCTGGATGACGGCAAAACCGAAACCCTTGTCCTTCAGTCCGTCGTGCAGAAATTTCAGGGTCGGAAACCCGCGCGAATGACAGCCGGGGCACCAGTCCTGAAAGCAGAAGATTACCTTGTAACCCTGCCCCAAGTCGGCCAGGCGCACAGGTTTGTCCATAGACATGCCGTCTGCGTCGATCCACTCGTTCACTCGCAGTTCGCGGGCCTTGTCGTGCAATCCACCGAAAGCCATTGTGTTTCCTTTCTGCCCCCAAGGGCCTCAGGCTGTTTCAATGGGATCACCTTCGAATGATCCCACAAGTTCTTCCACGCGTTGCCTCACCACACCTTCCGGCCGTCTATTCAGAATGGCTACCGCGTCCGACGCGTAGCGAACCCCGTCCATATCGGTTGCAAACCTCGCACCGACATCGATCCGATTTTGTGCCGAATTCAGCTTCAGCCAGCCTTTCGCAATCATTCCGCTGATCAGAATATCCACCAGAAGCTGATCTCCAGGCCCCGCGGTATTGATCGCCAACGGCACCGTTTTCTCCTGGCTCTGGCACTCTTTCCCGGTAATCCGCAGCCGTACGTTTCCCGCAGATTCGGCATAGACCCAGATCGGTCGGCCTACCTCTTCGACGATCCGCCCTGCCGCGCGAAGACGGCGGTATTCCGGATCGCCATCAAGCGCGGGTGTCGCGCGATCGCGCAGAACCCGCAGACGCAGTTCCTGTGTCGGCCAGGCAGCACGAAGGAAGTGCATCACGTCCAACACCTCTGTCGAGGCGCCAAGGCAGGTCACCTCCCACCCTGGCTTCAGGACCCTCGCAATGGCCTCTTCATTGTCGTAAAGCGTCGTGAACGCCGTAGGCCCCGCATCCACGCCAAAGCGCTGGTTTGCCGGGCCGCCGGTGGCCACGTCCACCCGGTCCGCCTTGATCACCTCGCCACTGGCAAGTGTGATCCGGAACTGGTCATCTGCCCGTGACAGATCGGTGGCCAGCCCCGTAATCAGCTGCACCTGCACCCCGTCCTCGACAAGCTTCGCCAACCGCTCACTGCTGCGTCGGGCAAGATAGCGGCCATAAATCGCGCGGGGCGCGGCGAAGTCGCCGAATGCCCCTTCAGACAGCGCCTCAGACCAACGCCGGACGTGAAGCGGCTGCGCGACTGCGATTTCGGGAAGCAATACGGGCCATTCTGCCGCCAGCCAGTCGGCAAAGCCCTCTGTCATCTCGCCGTTCGGACGATCTAGCAGATAGGCCAGCCGCCAGGGATGGCGGGCATCGTGGTCCGCATAGAACCGCCCGGCCCCGAACCGGTGGACATTCGGTCCGATCAAGGTCAGCCGGTCGCCCGGCACCAGTCGGGCGACCGACAGAAAGGCCGCGGCGACTGCACCGTCCCCGATAATTGCCAGGTGCTGTCGGGCGCCCATGGCTTATTCTGCAGCGGCGCGCTTGGGCAGGACCCAATCGGGGCGGACGAAATGGCACGTGTAGCCATGCGGGATACGTTCCAGATAATCCTGATGCTCTGGCTCGGCTTCCCAGAAATCGCCTACGGGTTTCAACTCGGTCTTCACCTTGCCCGGCCACAGACCCGAAGCCTCGACATCCAGGATCGTATCCTCTGCCAGCCGTTTCTGGTCGTCAGACGTGTAGTAGATGCCAGAGCGATAGGAGGTGCCACGGTCGTTGCCTTGCCGGTTCAGCGTGGTCGGGTCGTGGATCTGGAAAAAGAACTCCAACAGTTGGCGATACGACATCTTCGCCGGATCGAAGATCACCTCGATTCCTTCGGCGTGGGTGCCGTGATTCCGATAGCTGGCGAATTTCACATCGCCGCCGGTATAGCCCACGCGGGTGTCAATCACGCCGGGCAGCTTGCGGATCAGATCCTGCATGCCCCAGAAGCAACCACCCGCCAGAACGGCACGTTCGGTCATCACTTTTCCTCCACTTGAATCAGATATTGCCCATAGCCCTGAGCCTCCATCTCGGCCCTCGGCACGAAACGCAGGCTGGCCGAATTTATGCAGTATCGCAGGCCGCCCTTCTCGCGAGGGCCATCGTTGAAGACATGGCCGAGATGGCTGTCGCCATGCTTGGACCGGACTTCGACCCGACGCATCCCGTGGGTAGTGTCGGAAAGCTCGGTCACATTGTCGATCGGCTTCGAGAAGGCGGGCCATCCACAGCCCGAGTTGAACTTTGCGGACGACGCAAACAGCGGCTCACCCGAGACGACATCGACATAAATGCCCGGCTCGTAATGCTTGTCATATTCCCCCGTGAAGGGACGTTCGGTGCCGCTTTGCTGCGTGACCCGGTATTGTTCTGGGGTCAGTTTGGCTATGACGTCATCAGTCTTCCGGTAGGTCATCATGGTTCTCCCGGTTCAATTTCCATGAGCGGAAGATAGGCGATTGCCCCAAAAAACGCCAATAGCGGGGGGCTATAGTTGTGATAGCCGCGCGAGGACGGTGGGCTTTATCCGGCCCAGTCGAACTGTCGAGCCATGGTCAGGATCTGGCGCGCTTCGCGTGGATTGCCCGAGCCCGAGACGGCAACAAGAGACACCTCGCGCGACAGATCCAGCCCCGCCACCGGGCGCAGCGCAATGCCCCCGACGATTGCCGAGCGTTCCGGCAGTGCACATATCCCCACACCGGCAGCGACCATCTGTTGCAGCCAGTCTTCGCGCTCAGAATGAACGCGCGGGCGCATGACGATGTTGCGATCCATAAAATGCTTGATCAGCGCAGACCGGAATTCGCAATGCAGCCTGTCCAAGTAGGGTTCCTCTGACATTTCGGCGGGAGTTATCTCCGCCTTCCGCGTAAGGGAATGGTCAGCCGCCATCGCCAGGCGAAGGCATTCGCGGAATAACGGCAGAACGGTCAGTTTCATGTTCGGTTTGGGAGGGTCGGTCAGAAGGCACAAATCGTACCGGCCCGAAAGAACCTCGGCCTCAGCTTCGCCGGGCCGCATCGGGAAGAACTGCAACTCCACCATCGGCAATTGCGTCAGGACGTGGCGCCAGAAGCCCGCCATCACTGCTGGGGCTATCGTAGTGGCGATCCCGATGGCCAGCCGCCGCCGCTGGCCCATGACAGATGTGTCGACAATCTCTGAGACGGCATCCAGACTGACCTGAATACGCATGAACTCAAGCTGAATATCTCGCCCCAACGCGGTAAGCCGAGTGTCTTTGCCATCCCGATACAAAAGTGGGCCGCCCAACTCTTCTTCAAGCCGTTGGATCGCGCGCGTTAGGCTGGGCTGGGAAACCCCGCTTTGTCGTGCTGCCTCGGTAAAATTCAGGGTCTGAGCAAGGTTGAGGTAGTATCGGATCTGATTAAGGTCCATTGCGAAGCGCCTGTCTTCATTAGTCTTTGCCGCTGATATCTATTACAGAATATCTCGGGATTTCCATGGGCAAAAGCCGGCTCCAAGCTCCTTCCACTTCGCCAAGAGGCGGCAACGACACCCTTTCCTGGCCTGACAGATGATAATCTATCCGGCCCCCACGGTGATCGGTCGCCACATTCGAAATCGTCCCTGCCCTGTTACTTCGCGAATCAACCCATGCGCTTCCATCCAGGCAAGGTTTCGCTGGATGGAAGCCCGGCTGACTCCGATCAGAGTCTCGACCATTGGGGCGGAGACGAGCGGCCATTCGATAAGTGTGGCACGCAAAACCGGCGGTGTCTTGCCCGAGAGCGATGACATCTCGGACCGTGCCCGCGCCGACCACGCCTCAATTTCGTCCAAGTGCCGCATTGCTGACAAAGACGCCGTCTCCATCCCGTTGAGCCAGCGCGCCAGCCGTTCGGCAGGCAGGCCTCCGGCACGCAGGCCCCCTGCCCCGCCCATGGCTAGAGGCACGAAGACAGCCCCCTTTCCCTCGCTGGCCGCGATGCGCGCCGCCGTGACCGCCGCTTCCATCCGGTCGCCCTGTTGCCCGAGGCCCGCAAGGCTCCAGAGGTGAAACCCCATGCAGGCGCGTGTGATCGGGTGCAGGTCGGCGGCTTGCGCCATCAGGTCAAGCCAACCGCCCGCGCGATCCGCAAAGGGCTCGGCTTCATCCGCCATGTTTTCAGGGTCACGGCGATCGAGGAAAGCGGACAGGTCCACCTCTGGGCCGGGACCGCCTGTAAGACGCCGCAACGCCCATCCGACACGCGCGAGCGCCGCGGTGTCGTCCTGAACTCCGGACAGGCGCATGGACATCCAGAGCGCCAGCCGATCCGGGCTAATTCGGTCGCCCATAAACCAGCTGAGGTCTGCCGCCTCCATCATCGCGAGCCTGTGCCGCCAGCCGTCCGGGCCACGGTGCAGACGGTCATCCAGCGCGCCAATCCGGCCAGCCACACGGGCGAGATGGGCGGAATTGCCTGCCTCTGCCTTCCGCCAATCGTCGAGGACTGCGGTTTCACGCAGCTCTGCCCTCGGTCCGGGCGGCAGATAATCCGGCTCCACTTCCATCGGACCGGGCAGGAACCACAGGTCGTCTTCAGACGTCTCTTCAAGCCCTTCCGCATCCACTAAATGATCGTTTGGCGGACAAGGCGACTGGCATCAGCCGAACAGCTCGCTATGGGA
>CALAGF010000075.1 GCA_937892345.1 uncultured Rhodocyclaceae bacterium
CCTGAGCGGCCAGGTCGCGCACCGGATCGAACCCGGCAAGGGCATCCTGCACATGGAATTCACGCCGCGCGGCGAGCAGGTGTGGTTGTCAGCTCGCGATGATCACAAAATTTTGATTTACAACACGGAAACCCTTGCCCCGATCGGGAAAATCGAGGCCGATGCGCCCTCCGGAATTTTCTTTTCCAGTCGCGCCCACCGAATCGGGTTCTGAATGAACGAAACACTGGATTTCTCCCTGCTTGATGCCTTTCAGCGCGATTTCCCCCTGATCAGCCGTCCGTATGCCGAGTTGGCGCGGCGCTTGGGAAGTCAGGAGTCCGTCGTTATGGCACGTCTGGAGGCCATGCGCGCCGATGGCCGAATTTCGCGGATTGGTGCTGTGCTGCCCCCGGGACGCTTCGGCGTCTCGACCCTGGTCGCCATGGCCCTCCCGGCAGAGCGTCTGGAGGAAGCCGCGGCGATCATCAACACCTTCCCTGGCGTCAATCACAACTACGAGCGCAGTCACCAATTCAATCTCTGGTTCGTGTTGACCGCAGGCACCCACGAGGCTTTGACGCGCACACTCGCCTGTATCGAGCAGGCGGTGGAAACCAGCGCACTGGCATTGCCACTGGAAAAGGGCTATCACATTGATCTGGGCTTTTCACTGGATGGTCAGGCTGGCAGCCGGCCGCGCAGTGACAAGGCCCCTGCCTTGTCCCAGTTCAGGCCATTGCAGGCGGCCGAACGCTATTTGCTGCGTGCCCTGCAAAATGGTCTGGCCGTCTGTGAGCGCCCGTATGCCCAGCTGGGGGCGGCCTGTGGTCTTGATGAAGCCAGCGTGATCGAGCGGCTGGCGGCCTGGGTTGCCGACGGCAGTATCAAGCGCTTGGGCGTGATTGTCCGTCACCGCGAACTGGGTTTCGAGGCCAACGCCATGTTGGTCCACGATATCCCGGATGATCAGGTGGACGACATTGCACAGGCGTTGGCAGGTGAATCCGCGGTCACCCTCTGTTATCGGCGGCCACGACGGGGCTCGAAATGGCCTTTCAACCTGTTTTGCATGATCCATGGACAGTGTCGGAACGCGGTGCTGGGACAGATCGCGGCCTTGCGCGATCGTCATGCACTGGCCGGGGTGCCGCATGCGGTGCTGTTTTCTGAACGCTGTTTCAAACAGACAGGTGCGCGTTATGTCTGATTTTTCACCTCTGGACGCGGTTGACCGGATGATCATCGACACCCTGCAGGGGGATTTTCCGCTCTCGCCAACACCCTATGCCGATGCCGCACTGGCACTGGATATTTCAGAGGATGAGCTACTGGCGCGCATTGGCCGCATGCTGACAGCGGGTATCCTGACCCGGTTCGGCCCGCTGTTCCAGATCGAACGTTGCGGCGGCGCTTTCGTGCTGGCGGCACTTCAAGTGCCGGAGGATGACTGGGAGACGGTGTGTCGCACGGTCAATGCCTTTCCCGAAGTGGCGCACAACTACCGGCGGACGCATCGCTTGAACATGTGGTTCGTGTTGGCAACCGAAACCCCTGAGGGCATCCGTGAGTTGATTCCTCGAATTGAAGCAGCCACCGGACTGCCGGTACATGCCTTCCCGAAAGAGCGGGAATATTTTGTCGAAATGAAATTGCCAGCCCGGGAGCAGCCTCATGGATGAATTCGAGCGAGCCCTGATCGTGGCCACACAACGCGGTCTTCCCCTGGTTCCCCGTCCCTATGCAGCGCTGGCTGGGCAATTGGGGTGCAGTGAGCGCGAGGTGATCGAAGGCTTGCGCAACATGCTGCTCAGTGGGCGGATACGGCGTATTGGTGCCGTGCCCAATCACTACGCCATTGGTTACACCGCAAATGGCATGACCGTCTGGGATGTACTCGACGAAGAGGTCGATCAGCTCGGGATGCTGGTCGGGCAATTGCCCTTCGTTACGCATTGCTACCGCCGCCCGCGCAGTTTGCCCGAATGGCCCTACAACCTGTTTGCGATGGTGCATGGGGAGTCACAAGACGAAGTGCGGGCACACATGGCGTCGATCCGCAGCCTGCTGGGCACCGCGTGTCGGGTCGATGATGTCCTGTTTTCCACCGCCATCCTGAAAAAAACCGGGCTGCGGCTCGCCGCCTGAAGAAAGCGCCCATGTTCCGTATCAGTCAGTTCATCGCCGAAATCGATACCCCAACCCCGGCAGGGCCGCGCCGAAATCCACCGGGGCCGGTCGTGATCTGGAATCTGCTGCGGCGATGCAATCTGACCTGCCAGCATTGCTACTCGGTGTCGACGGATACGCATTTTCCGGGCGAACTGAGCACGCCGGAAATCTACCGGGTCATGGACGATTTGAAGGCCGCACGGGTGCCCGTACTGATTTTGTCCGGCGGGGAGCCCTTGCTGCATCCGGATATTTTTGCGATTGCGAGGCGCGCCAAGGCCATGGGGTTTTACGTGGCGCTCTCGAGCAACGGGACACTCATCAATGCGCAAAACATCGGTGAAATTGCGGCCTGTCATTTCGATTACGTGGGCGTGTCGCTGGATGGTCTCGGTGCCACGCATGATCGTTTCCGGCGGATGGAAGGCGCCTTTGAGGCCTCGCTGAACGCAATTCGCCTCTGTCGCGATCTGGAATTGAAGATTGGCGTGCGCTACACCATGACCCAGGATAATGCGCAGGATTTGCCCGGCCTGCTCGCGCTGATTGAGCACGAAGCCATCGACCGCTTCTACTTTTCGCATTTGAACTACGCCGGTCGGGGGAACAAGAACCGCGCAAGTGATGCGCGTCACCGGATGACCCGGGAGGCCATGACCCTGCTGTTCGATACAGCCCTGGCCTTGCGTCGCCGCGGCGTGGTCAAGGAATTCACCAGCGGCAACAACGATGCCGATGGCGTGTGGTTCCTGCATTGGGTTCGCGCCAATTTTCCCGAGCGTGCTGCGCACATCGAGGCCAAGCTGCAGCAATGGGGCGGCAATGCATCGGGCGTCAATGTGGCCAATATCGACAATCTGGGCAAAGTCCATCCGGACACCATGTGGTGGCACCGCACGCTGGGCGATGTCCGGGAACGCTCCTTCGGCGACATCTGGCACGATCGCAGCGATCCCGTCATGGCAGGCCTGCAAGGCTTTCCCCGGCCGGTCGAAGGGCGTTGCGCCACGTGTGCCCATCTGCGCCTTTGTAACGGCAACACGCGGGTGCGGGCCGAACAGTTAAGCGGCAACGTCTGGGCCGAAGACCCGGGCTGCTATTTGAGCGATGAAGAAATTGCGCACTGAACGAAAGCTTCTCATGCGACACCTCCTGATTTCCCTCATGCTAGGCAGCAGCCTGAGCGCCATGGCCGCTGAAGGCAAAATTCCTGATGCCGCTCAGGCGTTCCAGACACATTGTGCGAGCTGTCATGGCACAGACCGTCTGGGCGGCCTTGGTCCCGCCTTGTTGCCGGAAAATCTCGGGCGTTTGCGCAAGGGCGAGGCGGAAAAGGTAATTGCCGAAGGCCGGCCGGCGACCCAGATGCCGGCGTTTCAGGGCGTGATCGATCCGGTGCTGATCGGCGCACTGCGCGAATTCATCTACACGCCGCCGGCAGAGATGCCGGTATGGGACGAAGTGGCGATTCTCGGATCGCGAATCGTGCATGCAGATGTCAGCAAATTGCCGGCAAAACCGGCGTTTACCGCAGACCCCATGAATCTGTTCATCGTGGTGGAAAGTGGTGATCACCACGCTTCGATTGTGGATGGCGATCGCTTGACCCCGATTCACCGCTTTCCTACGCGCTTTGCCTTGCACGGCGGACCAAAATTTTCCCCGGATGGGCGTTTCGTTTACTTCGCTTCCCGTGATGGCTGGGTCACCAAGTACGACATCTGGAACCTGACCCCGGTTGCCGAGGTGCGCGCTGGCATCAATACCCGGAATGCGGCGGTGTCTTCCGATGGCAAGTTCATCGCTGTGGCCAATTATTTGCCGCATTCGCTGGTGATTCTGGATAGCGATTTGAAGCCGGTACGCGTGCTGCCGGTTGCCGATACTGCCGGCAAGCAGAGTTCCCGGGTTTCTGCGGTCTACGACGCTGGACCGAGAAAAAGCTTTGTCGCGGCACTCAAGGATGTGAAGGAAGTCTGGGAGATTTCCTACGATCCCACCAAGCCCGATATTCCGAATGGCATGGTGCATGACTTCCAGTACAAGGAAGGCGCCTTCAAGAAAGCCTTCCTCAATCCCCAGCGCACCCGGGTAGACGACTATCTCGATGATTTCTTCTTTACTCAGGACTATGCCGACCTGATGGGCGCCTCACGTACCGCCGGCCGCGGTCAGGTGATCAATCTCGACGCCAGGCGCAAGGTAGCCGACCTCGAGCTGCCCGGCATGCCCCACCTGGGCTCGGGCATTACCTGGGCGTGGGAAGGGCGGACCGTGATGGCGACACCCAATCTCAACCAAGGGGTGGTCAGCATCATTGATACGGTCAACTGGCAAACCGTGCGCAATATCGAAACCCTGGGGCCGGGGTTTTTCATGCGCAGCCATGAAAACAGTCGCTATGCGTGGACCGACTCGATGATGAGCAAGACCCACAAGGACACGCTGCAAGTCATCGACAAGCAGACGCTGGCGGTTGTGGCCCGCTTGCGCCCCGAGCCGGGCAAGACGCTGGCGCATGTCGAATTCACCCGTGACGGACGTTACGTGCTGGCGAGCCTTTGGGAGCGCAAGGCCGATGGTGGCTGCCTGATCGTGTATGACGCCAACACCCTGCAGGAAATCAAGCGTCTCCCCATGGACAAGCCCGTGGGGAAATACAACCTGTACAACAAGATCAACCGCTCGGAAGGTACCAGCCACTAAGCGGCGGCGCCCAGACACTTACGATGCACGGAGAGAATTCCATGAAAACAGCGATCCCGCCGGGCAAGGTCAGCCTTGTCGGTGCCGGCCCCGGCGACCCCGAACTTCTCACCTTGCGTGCCTGGAAGTTGATCCGGACAGCGCGCGTGGTGGTCTACGACAATCTGGTGGGCGACGAAATTGTCGCCATGATTCCGGACGATGCTGAGCGCGTTTTCGTCGGCAAGTCGTCGGGCAATCACACGCTGCCCCAGGAAGATATCAATGCCTTGCTGGTGACGCTGGCGCAGCGCGGGCTGGATGTGGTACGGCTCAAAGGGGGCGATCCCTTCATTTTTGGCCGCGGTGGTGAGGAACTGGATACGCTGGAAGCCGAGGGCATCCCCTTTGAGATCGTTCCCGGCATCACCACAGCGCTGGCGGTGGGTGCATCCGTGGGTATCCCGCTGACGCACCGCGCCCATGCGTGCAGCCTGACCCTGACCACAGGGCATCTCAAAGACGGTCAGCTCGATCTCGATTGGCAAACCCTGGCCCATGACCGGCAAACCATCGCCATCTACATGGGGCTGGCCGCGCTGCCCAAAGTGTGTGCCGAGCTGATTGCCCATGGTATGCCCGCGACAACACAGGGGTTGGTGGTGCAGTCCGCCACGACGCCGGCTCAGGTCACGGTATCGGGAAATCTTTCCGACTTGCACGAGCGGGTGCTGGCGGCAGGGCTACGGTCGCCGGCGCTGATCCTGATCGGACCGGTATGTGCCTTGTATTCGCGATCGCGGGAACAGGTGCTGCTGGCGGCGCGGACGCCACCGAAGGTGGTAGAGCGCTCGTCCATCTTGGCTGCGGTCAGTTGAAAACGGGTGAGCCCGCCACGTGGCGGGCTTTTCAGCGGCCGATGCGGTGAAATGGAATATTGCTCTTTCGCTTGCCCCCGTGCTCCCGTGCTGCATCAAGCTTCCTGATCGCCTTCGGCAAACTTGTCCCACAAAGCGTTCTTGAACCAGTTTGGCATCACATCGGATTTCAATTCGATGGTCTGCGCATCGACAACCTCGGCAATCCAAACCCGCTCATACCCCGAGTTGTCAAAAATATAGGCTCGATCCGTATAGAGCACCGCATCGAAAAGCAGGTTGAGGGAGTTGTCGTAGCGGCTGACGATTTTATCCGTATCCACTGGATGCCCACCCATTGCAACGCGATGACGAACCCGGTCGATATTGATATCAGGATCTTCTGTTGCGACGAAGTATAGATAGGTGCGAAAGCCCATGTCGCGAGCTTTTTGCAGAAATGCCACCTTGCTCGGATGAGACATCACTGTCTCAAACGTGAATGACTCTCCCGCTTCCAGCAGCTTTTGTCGGATCAAGTCTGCAAGGACTGATGCATAGTAAGAATTTGGAAGGACCTTCCCGAAGTTCAGCACGCCATCCACGACTTGCAAGCAGGCTGCTTCATCCTGCAGATTCTGCTTTGCCAACAGGGAAGATGTCGCCAAGAATGACTGAAACTCGGCATGAGGCACGTCAATCGCATAATCGCTGAAATTCAGCCCGGCAGCGCTGCGCAAGGCCTTTTCGATCTCATCTGCATTGACATATACCCCCAGCCATTCGGGGGCCAGATAGTCCTTGAGTGTGCTTTTCCCGGAACCATTCGGCCCGGCAAACATCCGCAAACGAGGAACCGGGAAAGTCGTCATTTACCCCGCACCAGAACCCGTTTCGTTCCGGGGACAACGGGTATCGGGCGGCTAAGCTTCTTGACAACCCGTTGCGTACCATCGGCGGAGGTTTCCACCAATTGACCGTTTACGGCCTCGAGTACTTTGCCATCTGAACTGAGCGCCAGCTGATAGGCCCGCTGAAACGCACCCCCTGCCAGCTCGGGAATGTTACGTTCCAGCAATTGCATTGCTTGCTCGCTCAACACGGCTTTTCGCTGCATGTTTTTTATACCTGTTCGCACTTTGATGGTGCTAACTGTACGACAAACAAGCGATTGGATGGAATGCCTTTGGGTGGGGGGGATACACGTTAAATGTTGTTGTTCAAGGACTGACCACGCTGTCGCGCAGCCGGTCCACATCCGGAATGATGATGCGCCGGCCTTCTACTTGAATCATGCCGTCGTGTACCAGTTCGTGCAGTACGCGTGAGAAATGCTCCTGCGTGAGGCTCAGGCGCGAGGCGATGGTGCCTTTGTGCGTCTGCAATTGAACGACCACTGCGCCATGCGGGGCTTCTTCACCTTCCTGTTCGATTTCACTGAGCAGATAGCCGATGATCCGTTCCTTGCCCGAACACAGCGAATGCAGCTCCAGTTCCTTGATCAAATGGTGCAGTCGATGCGAGAGCCCGGCGATCAGGTTCAGACAGAAATCCTTGTCGCGCTCGATTTCATTAAAGATGGCATCCTTGGACACATGAATCAGCTGGCAATCGGTCAAGGCCTGGGCCATCAGGACATAGGGTTTTTGCATGAACATCACGGCTTCGCCAAAGGTGTTGCCCTCGCGCAGGATGTCGACCACTTTCTGATTCCCGTCGGCAGACACGAAGGCCAGTTTCACCTGCCCTTTCTGGATCAGATGGAAGCCGTGACAGGGATCCCCCTTGTGGAACAGGATATTCCCGCGGTCGTAGCGTTCCCGCCGGCTGCCGCGCGCCATGCGCAGCAAGTCATCTTCGGTCAACCCGGAAAACAGGGGAATTTGCGCGAGCAAGCCGGCAATGGCGAGATGGCCGGTATCAGCGGTCGTATTCTGGCTTGGCGCGTGGGGGGGCATGCACGGCATGGGCTTACCTCGTGAGTTGTGCGTAGAACATGGGCAGGTGAGCGGGTAGCTCCTGCGGGCTGCGCAGGATGGTGTAGCCTGCGGGACCAAAGAGGTGGGGGAGATAGCCGCCGCCTTCACGGTCAATGGTGAGACAGAAAGGAATGAGGCCTTGTTTGCGCGCTTCATGAATGGCTGCGCGCGTGTCTTCGATGCCGTAACGGCTGTCATAAAGATCAAGGTCGTTGGGTTTGCCGTCAGAGAGCAGCAACAGGATGCGTCTTCCGGCGGCTTGCTTGGCCAGCAGGCTGCTGGCGTGGCGAATGGCTGCACCCATACGGGTGTAGTAGCCCGGCCGTATGGCCTGTACCCGACCGCGTACTACGTCGTTGAACGGCTCGTCGAAATCCTTGAGACGGTGAAAGCGGACTTGTTGTCGCCGCAGCGAGGAAAAACCGCAAATGGCGAAGCGGTCGCCGGTCGACCGCAGTGCTTCGCCAAAAAGCAGCAGTGCGTCACGAATGACATCGATCACCCGCGCGTCGTTCGACACCCAGCTGTCAGTGGAGAGCGAGAGATCGGCGAGTACCAGGCAGGCCAGATCGCGTTCGCGTTTTTCCAGTGACAAATACAGTTGTTCATCCGGGGGACGTCCCGTAGCCCGGTCGCTGAAGGCTCTGACCACGGCGTCCAGATCCATTTCGCTGCCTTCGGCCTGCCCTTTCAGCCAGCGTCGGGCCGGCTGAAGCGCGGCAAATTGCTGGTGCAAGCGTTTGGCGGTGCGGCGCAGATGGGGCGGCAGGCCTTGGGGTACCGCATGGCGACTGGCCATTTCCTGCACCCGGACGTGGTCTTCGAGCAGTTCGTTTTTGCGATAGTCCCATTCCGGCAAGGGTATGCCCGGCCCGAGTGGCATGTCGTCTTCTGCCGCGGAAGGCAGATCGAGATCGAAGCGAACCTTGGAGGCAATCCGCTCTCCTGTTTCCGGTGTGGCCAGCGAAAGCTGTTCCATGTCGCGGGCAAGATCGGCTGCGTTATCTTCGGGGTCGTCATCGACGTTGCGGTTGACGCGCACGAATTCGGCGACCGAGAGCAGGCTTTCCGCACGGAAATACATCAGCACGCCGTTCTTTTCGCTCGGACTGTCGACGCGCTCTGCCCGATGGGCCTCGTTGCGCGCATCCTGCTGCCGGCTATCCTGGCTTTCCATCTCCGCGCCGTCGTTTTGTGCCGTGTTGAACTGAGGCTGAGGCCGCTTCAGGGAATCGGCATGCAACCAAAGCAGCACCGGCTGATGCGGGGGCGTTCCATCGGGGACGGGCGGCAAGGCCTTGACCGTACCGGGTGCGGTCAACGCTGTACGCAGGGCATTTTCCCTGAGCGCTTCCGCCGCGGGCAGACCGTCCGGCGCCAGGCGCAGGGGCAGGTAGGCCGCCACCAGGCGCTCATAGCGCGCGGCGAGGCCGGGCCAGCGGGCCAGTGCAAGGCAAGTGGCGGCTTGATTGCGCTGCACCCCCAAGGGGTCGTTGTCGATTGCCGGCAAGCCATCCATGCTGGCAGCGAGTGCCGCCAGCCAGAAATACAGGTCGCGGTTCAATGCCGGGTCGGGAAAGGCATCCAGGCTGGGAGGCAGGCGCAGTGTCTGCTGGTCACGACGGGCGAGGGTCAGCCGTTCGCCGGTGCCGGCCAGTCTCGATAGCCAGCTTCGCCGGCTGTCGTGGAGGTCGGCCGTGGCGGCAGCGACGCGTAATCCAGGATCACCGCCCAGTGCGCGGAAGTAGATTGCCAGCGGGCGATTCATCGATTTCAGTGTGACTGTCGCCTCGGGATAGCTGCCGCCAGCGGCCCGGGTGATCCAGCGATGCAGATCGGAAGAGCGTCGTGTAGGGAAAGAGTGTCTT
>CALAGF010000076.1 GCA_937892345.1 uncultured Rhodocyclaceae bacterium
TGGCGGCGAACGGATCGCGGCCCGCTTGCTTGGCCTCGATCAGCGCCTGGCCGATACGGCCGAACAGCCGCACCTTGGCGTTGATAGCCTTGCCGGATGCCTGGAACTGCTGTTGATGCTTGTTCTTGGCGGCGTTCAACAGTTTACCCAGGATACGATCATGCAGGTCGACTATTTCATCGGTGACGGTGGCTATAGCCTCGATGGCAAGCGCGACCAGGGTGGCGTAACGCCGCTGAGCCTCGAACTTGGCCAGGTCGGCGGGTGTCATCTGACTACCTTCGCGGGCGATCTTGAGCAGCCGGTTCTGGTGCACCGTGCGCTCGATACCAGAAGGCAGGTCAAGTGCCTGCCATGCCTTGAGGCGTTCGATGTGTTCGAGCATGTGCCGCGAATTTGGCTTGACGGGTGACTGGCGCAGCCAGGCCAGCCAGGTCGTCTTGCCGTTGTCTCGGCGCTTGAGCAGATCGTCAAGGCGGCGGCGATGTGCATCCGACAGTGGTTCGGCCAAGGCATCGTAGATGCGCCGGTTGGCGCGGGTGATTGCTTCGGCGCAGACGCGCTCGACAACATCCAGCGTCGGCAAGATGATGTGTCGGTGCCGCAGCGATTCGAGGACGCTGCTGGCCAACACAATCCCCTTGTCGGTCTGCAAGGCCAGCTCGGTGGTGGCATGGACGGCCTGCCGGAAGTGGGCTAGGCCGAACGG
The DNA here is from genome assembly GCA_937892345.1 of uncultured Rhodocyclaceae bacterium. Lineage (GTDB taxonomy): Bacteria > Pseudomonadota > Gammaproteobacteria > Burkholderiales > Rhodocyclaceae > Azonexus. The sequence goes on from CALAGF010000076.1 coordinate 710, forward strand.
CTCCATGCCCAGATACGCCCGCAGTTCGAGCAGGTGTTCGCGCCGGGTTTCCTCCCGCTCGGCATACTGCGGCCAACATGCCGGGTCGAGCCGTAGTTGCCGTCCAATCCATTGCAGCAAGGGCATCGGCACCGCAGCGTCGGGCAACAGGCCTTGACCGGGAAAGCGCAGTAAGCACAATTGCACCGCGACACCCAGGCGGTTGGCTTCGCCGCGCCGCTGTCGGATCAGTGAAAGGTCGGGTTCGCTGAACGTGTAGTGGCGGATGAGTTCGTCTTGGGTATCTGGCAACGCCAACAGGCTATCGCGCTCGGCAGCGGACAGGATGGAACGACGCGGCATATCTCTATTGAACCAATCTCAAGTATTGATACAGGGTCTCCCGGCTCACACCAAACTCACGAGCCAGCTTCGAATTTTGTTCGCCGGCGGCGGCGCGCTGTTGTAGATCGGCTACCCGTTGTCCGGTTCCCCAGGACCCCTCCCATTTCGGTTTACTCTGAGATTTCTAAGATGTTTTAGTGAAACCCTGCACGCTCGTTTTCCTGATTGCCATCAGTCCGCCCATGGCAAATTCGTGCAGGTGTTCGACGATTGCTTCAGTAGGCTGTTGTGCCAATTCTTGAAACGGCCCGAGTTTGCCTCGTCTTCCGATCAGCAGGAACAGGCAAGGGGCCATGACGCTGACCAGGCAGCGGGTGAGCGCGGGATCATCGGCCGGAATGGCGGTGATTTCCGAAAGAATCTGTTTCAACAGCGACGCTTTGGGGAGTATCTCGTGCGCGAAGAGTGCTTCAAGATGCGAGGACGGGGCGAGGAATTCAGACGCCAGCATCGCCAAGTGCCATCCGGGTGCTTCCCCCATTGCCGTGCCGACCAAATGCTGGATTAGCGCAAGCAGTTTCTTCTCGGCCGGTAAAGGGCTATCCACCAGTGAGCGAAGATTGGCCACGTCCATGACACGCCGGTGTGCCTCGATGAGCGCGGCTTGATACAGGCCGTTGCGGCTGCCGAAATGGTAGTTGATCGACGCAAGATCAACCTCGGCCTGTGCGGCAATGGCCTTGCTGGGGGTGGCGGCAAATCCGTGTGCGGCAAATAACTGTCCGGCCGTTTCCAGTATCCGTGTCCGTGTCAGCTCGCCGTCGGCCCGGGTTCCTCGATTCCTGCTCATTTGGTGCTTCCTGTGGTTAGTGCAAGCTAGATTCTAGCTAAAATTTAATTTTAAATTAGTTTTAGTTTCAAGTATTATTTAAATTCAGAACTTCGACTTCCTGTGGAACAGATCATGAAAAAGCAGCCCATTGCCCTCGCCGTTATCGCTATCGCGTTCGTTGCCACAGGCATCTGGTGGTTCATGGGGCAGCGTAGCCACGTTCAGGCCCTGACCCTGTATGGCAACGTGGACATCCGGCAGATATCGCTGGCGTTTGAAGGAAGCGGCCGCGTGACCGAATTGCGGGTTAACGAAGGCGATCACGTGAAAGCCGGCGATCTCCTCGGCGTGCTGGATACCCGCACGCTCGCGTTGCAGGCGGATCAGGCGCAGGCGCAAGTCGCCGTACAGCAACAAACCCTGGCTCGGCTGCGCAATGGCTCGCGTCCCCAGGAAATCTCGCAGGCGCGCAGCCGCATGGTGTCGGCCGAAGCGGACGCCTTGCGTGCGGAACAGGATCTGGCGCGCCTGCAAGGCATCGAGCAAAGCACCCAAGGCCGTGGTGTTAGCGCGCAGGATCTGGATCGGGCCAGCAGCACACTACAGATCGCCCGCGCCAAGGTGACCGAGCAACGCGATGCTTTGCGACTGGCCGAGCTGGGGCCACGTGTGGAGGAGGTGGCGGCGGCCGAAGCGCAACTCAAAGCGGCACAAGCCCAGCTGGCCTTGCTGCAACACCAGATCGCGCAAGGAGCGTTGAAGGCGCCTGCCGATGCGATTGTGCGTTCGCGTCTTCTAGAACCCGGCGATATGGCCACGCCGCAGCGCCCGGTATTCGCACTGGCGCTGACCCAGCCCAAGTGGGTGCGCATTTATGTGAGCGAACCCGATCTAGGCAAGATTCAACCGGGTATGGCGGCAAAGGTGAGCACTGACAGCCAGCCTGAGCAGACCATTGCCGGTAAGGTGGGCTATATCGCGTCGGTAGCGGAATTCACGCCGAAGTCCGTGCAGACCACCGAACTGCGTACCAGCCTGGTTTACGAGGTCCGGGTGCTCGTTGATGACCCGGACGATCGGCTGCGTCTCGGGCAACCAGCGACCGTGGCGCTGGGCAAGGATGCGGCAAAATGAATGGGGTTGACGCCACCGCCAGCGTCACTGTTGTCGCCGAGGGCGTGCGCAAAACCTTCGCTGCGCCCGGCGGCGGTGTCCTGCATGCGGTTAACGAGATTTCGCTCAGCGCACGTACTGGCGAGCTGACCGCGCTGGTCGGTCCCGACGGCGCCGGCAAGACCACGCTCCTGCGCATGATGGCCGGCCTGTTGAAGCCGGATGCCGGGCATTTGCAAGTGCTTGGCGTAGACGTGGCGAAAGATCCGCAGGCGGTGCAGGATCGCATCAGCTACATGCCGCAGCGCTTCGGACTGTACGAGGATCTTAGCGTACAGGAAAACCTCGATCTGTACGCCGACTTGCACGGCGTGCCGCGCACGCTGCGCCGGGAACGTTTTGCGCGCATGCTGGAAATGACTGACCTGGCGCGCTTCGCCGAGCGCCCGGCCGGCAAGCTCTCGGGCGGCATGAAGCAGAAACTGGGGCTGGCCTGCACGCTGGTCCGCTCGCCGGATCTGCTGCTGCTCGACGAACCCAGTGTCGGCGTCGATCCGTTATCACGGCGGGAACTCTGGAAAATCGTGCAACAACTGGTCGATGACGAAAAACTGAGCGTCATCGTCAGCACGGCTTACATGGATGAAGCCGAGCGTTGCGCGCAGATTTTCGTGTTGCACGAAGGCAGGTTGCTGGCCGCCGGGCAACCCGCAGCGCTTAGTGCGCAGGCGCGCGGACTGACTTTTGCCGCGACCCCGCCCATGGGCATGCCGGCCCGCGAACTGCAGGCCCGGCTGATCGATGCCGACGCGCTGATCGTCGATGCCGTGCCGCGTGGTGGTCGGGTCAGCTTTGTTTGCCAGCCTCAAACCGGCGCTGCGGCGCTCGGTGAACTGCTGGGCGAGATTGGCCAGCAACCGCGCCGCGAAGCGCTGGAAGACGCCTTCATGATGATGCTTCGCCAGCAAAAGGAAACCAACGAGTGGCGCCCGTCGGCCGAAGCGTCGAAACCCGCGCCGACCATTAGCGCAAGCGGACAGCCGCCCGAATCGGTAATCGTCGTGCGCGATCTGGTGCGCAAGTTTGGTGATTTCACGGCAGTGGCCAGCACGTCGTTTGACGTTGGTCGTGGTGAAATCTTTGGTCTGCTCGGGCCTAACGGCGCGGGCAAGACCACCACCTTTCGCATGCTCTGTGGCCTGCTGCCATCAACCAGCGGGCATCTCGAAGTCGCCGGTGTCAATCTGCGCACGGCTCGCGCCGAGGCCCGGCGCCGCATCGGTTACGTGTCACAGAAATTCGCGCTCTACGGTAACCTGACCGTACGCGAGAACCTCGAATTCTTCGGCGGCGCCTACCGGCTGCGTGGAAACGCCTTACGGCAGCGGGTCGATGCGGTCGTCGAGCAGTTCGGCCTGGAACCGTCCGCCTTGAGCGGTCTGCTGCCCGGCGGTTACAAACAGCGCCTGGCGATGGCCGCCGGGTTGATTCACGAGCCGGAAATCCTGTTTCTCGACGAGCCTACCAGCGGCATCGACCCGCTGGCCCGTCGCGCTTTCTGGCGCACCATCACCGGTCTGGCGCAGGGGGGCGTCACCATCGTCGTCACGACCCATTTCATGGAAGAGGCCGAATACTGCGATCGCATCGCCATCCAGGATGCCGGCCGCATGCTCGCGCTGGGCGCACCGCAGGCCGTCCGTGAGCAAGCTGGCGGTGACCATTGCGTCGATATGAACAGCGCTTTCATCGCCATCGTCGAGCAGGGGCGCGCCGCTGGCCGGCTCGCAGGCAACGGGGGACGCGCATGAACCAGTCCGGATTCGTCAGGCGCTTTATGGCGCTGGTGCGCAAGGAAATCCACCAGATGATGCGCGACAAGAGCAATCTGGCCGTCGGCTTGTTGTTGCCGATCGTACTGATCCTGCTCTTTGGCTATGGCCTCTCCATGGACGTGAAGCACGCGCCGATCGCCGTGGTCCTCGAAGATGGCTCCCCCAACGCGCGACAGGCGCTCGATGGTTTGCGGGGATCATCCTTCCTTGCACCGGTCTGGACGAACAGCATGGTCGAGGCCGAGGCGCTCATGCGCGCCGGCGAGGTCGACGCCATCGTGCGCGTGCCGGTCGATTTTTCGCGGCGGCTGGCGGCCAGCGACGCGCGCCTGCAACTCGTGCTCAACGGCGTCGATACGGGCACCGCGAACACGCTCGAGGGCTACGTCAGCGGGGCCGTCAGCCAATCGATGCTGCGCGAAGCCGACTGCGCCGGCGGCAAAGCGAATGCGGCGGCGCGGGGTGAAGTCGTGCAGCGCATGTGGTTCAACGAAGCCGGCAACAGCACCTGGTATCTGGTTCCGGGCCTGGTCGTGCTCGTTCTGACCCTGATCGGCGCGTTTTTGACCTCGCTGCTGATCGCCCGCGAGTGGGAAAACGGTACGCTGGAATCGCTTTTCGTTACCCCGGTCCGACCAATGGAAATCGTGCTCGCCAAAGTCGTTCCCTATATCTTCGTCGGGACGATCGATATCGTCATGTTCCTGCTGGCCGCGCGTTTCCTGTTTGAGGTGCCTATTCGCGGTTCTCTGGTGGTCATCATGGCCGCTTCGCTGCTCTATCTCGTGGTGTCGTTGCTTCTTGGGCTGTTCATCTCCGGCAAGACACGCAACCAGTTTCAGGCTAGCCAGGTGGCACTGATCACCAGCTTCATGCCGGCGATGATGCTCTCCGGTTTTGTTTTCGACCTGCGCAACGTGCCGGTGGTCGTACAGGTCGTCAGCCATCTGCTGCCGGCGACGCACTTCATGGGCGCAATCAAGACGCTGTTGCTGGCCGGCACGCACTGGCCGACGGTACTGCAAAGCGCAGGCATCCTGGCGCTGTACGCCGTCGTCTTGCTCGTCGCCACCACACGAACTCTGCGCAAGACACTGGATTGACGCCATGGACGCCTTCATCGCCACACTCGCCCAGCTTTTTGCCTTGATCCGCAAGGAACTCCTCGCCGTGGTCAAAGACCCGGCCAACCGCGTGATCCTGTTTGTGCCAGCGCTGCTGCAGTCAGTTCTGTTCGGCTACGGTGCCACCTATGACCTGACCCATGTGCCCTATGCGGTACTCGATCAGAGCCGCAGCGCGGCGTCCGTCGAGCTGCTGGCGCATCTGGATGGCACCGGCGTTTTCAAGCGCGAAGCTACGCTCAGTTCAACGCGGCAGATCGCCGAGGCGATCGACGATCAGCAGGTGCTGCTGGTGCTCAGCATCCCCGCCGACTTTGCCGACCGTCTGGCGGCCGGCCAGCGCGCGCCGTTGCAACTGATCCTCGACGGGCGCAATTCGACGACCGCCGGCTCGGCCGCCGGCCATGTCAACGCCGTGGTAACGACTTTCAATCAATCGCTCGGCGCGGCACCGGGGATCAGGATCGAGCGGCGCGCCTGGTTCAATCCCAACCTGGAGTCGCGCTGGGGCATGATGCCCAACCTGATCGCGGCATTGAGCATGATCCAGACGCTGCTGATCGCCGCGCTTTCGGTAGCGCGCGAACGCGAGCAGGGCACGTTCGACCAGTTGCTGGTGACGCCGCTCACGCCGATGCTGATCCTGATCGGCAAGGCGCTTCCGGCGATCTTCATCGGCATCATCCAATCGTCCATCGTCTTTCTGATCATCCGTTTCTGGTTCGGCATTCCCATGAACGGATCGGTCGCGCTGCTCTATCTCGGTCTGTTTACCTTCACGATTGCGGCGGTGGGGGTCGGGCTGTCGATTTCGGCGCTGTCGCTCAACATGCAGCAGGCGATGCTTTACACCTTCCTGCTCATCATGCCGCTGATGCTGCTGTCGGGTTTGCTGACCCCGGTACGCAACATGCCCGAGGTGTTGCAGATCGCCACTTACGTCAATCCGCTGCGCTTCGGGATGAACATCGTGCGTCGCGTCTATCTGGAAGGCGCCACGCTCGGCGATATCTGGCGCCAGTTCATTCCCCTGTTCGTGCTGGCTGTCGTCACGCTGCCGCTGGCGGCCTGGCTGTTCCGCAACCGTCTTGCCTGATTCGAGGTTTTCACATGTCCGATTGTTCTCATCGCTCTTCACGCTTCGGCCTGGCCGCTTGTGTTCTGGCGCTGTTGCTCGCGGGTTGTACCGTCGGCCCGGAATTCGTGAAGCCGACGCCAGCCGCCCCTGACGACTGGACAAGCTGGCGCGCCGCCGACGAGGCGCTGCGTTTGCCCATCGGTGCCGAACAGCCGATCCCGTCGACGTGGTGGACGGCGTTGGGCGATCCGCTGCTCGATCGTCTGCAAGCGCGTGCGCTGAAATCCAGCCCCGATCTACAGATAGCGGCGTTGCACTTCGCCCAGGCACGCGTTCAGCGCAGCACAACAGCTGCACAACAAGTCCCGGAAATCGGCCTCAACGGCGGCGTGAATCGCCAACGCCAGAGCGAATACGCCGCCGGAACCCGGATGCTCGACTTGATCGGCAGCAATCGGGACGCTCTGGCCAAGGCCTTGAGCGAGCCTTTCACTTTTTATCAGGCCGGCTTTGATGCCTCGTGGGAAATCGATCTCTGGGGGCGTGTGCGCCGCTCCATCGAGGCTGCCGATGCCGATGTGGCAAATCAGGCGGCACTGCTCGACCTGGCGCGGCTGAGCCTGGTCAGCGATGTCGCACGCAACTACTTTGAACTGCGGACCACCCAGCGCCAGATCCAGCTCATGCGCGAAGATATCGCCGCGTTGGAATCCCGCCTGCAATTACTGGAGGCGCGGGCGCGGGGCGGCGTCATCAACCATCTGAATCTGGAGCAACAGCGCGCCGAACTGGCCGCGAACAAGGCGCAATTGCCAGCCCTGCTCAGCCAGGAAGGCGCCAGCCTCAACCAGATCGCGCTCCTGCTCGGCGAACCGGCACGGGCGCTGCGTGACGAACTGGGCGCTCCTATTGCCGACAGCCAGACCGCATTGCCCGATCTGGCGCTCGGCCTGCCTTCGGAAGTCGCGCTACGCCGCCCGGACATTCACGCCGCCGAAGCCCGCCTGCATCGCGCCACGGCAAGTATTGGCATCGCACAGGCCGAGCTGTACCCAAGCATCCGCCTCGGCGCGCGTTTTGGCTATGAGTCCTATCTGAGCGGCGAATTCGCCGACTGGGGCAGCCGTACCTGGTCGGTCGGACCAAGCCTGAACCTGCCGCTATTCGACCGTGGACGGCGCAAGAGCATCGTGCAACTCCGGGAACTGGAACAACAGGAAGCCGCGGTGAATTATCAAAAAACGGTACTCAAGGCCTGGCAGGAGATCGACGACGCGTTGAACGCCTACGCGGCTGATCGGCTACAGCTACAAGAGCTTGAAATACGAGAACACGCTTCTGAGCAAGCCTTTCTGCTTGCAAAGGCCAGCCATGATGGCGGTGTCATCGATTTTCTTCCGGTGATCGATGCCCAGCGTAGCTATCTGCAGGCTCGCCGGGATCTGGCGACAACACAGGGACGACTAAGTAGTCGGTTCGTTACCGTCAATAAAGTGCTGGGAAATGCTCCTGGCAGCGAGTGACCGGTCAAGGGCGATATTGCAGATGTGCAGAATAGCAATTACTACCAAAGTCTGTTTTTACCTACCACGACTCAGTCGATCCACCTCCGAACAACAGCTTAGCGACCAATTGCCGACCGATCATAACGACCAGTCGAATGGCAGCTCAGGCCGAGCACTTGTCGGCGAGCAGTCTTCACGAGCGTCAGCTTCACTCACTCACCGGCCATAGCCGCTCGGACACAGCGTAGGACCGGTTAGGGGCGACACCGGGAGTTGGATCGTTGTAGCACTGAACAGAATCCCGTTTCAGATCGGCATCATTCATGCGGCTGAACCGCGGGAGAGCAGCTTTACGCCGTCCGGCCGCAGTTCGCCCTTGGGTGACACGTGCCGGTAGAGCGTCTGCCGGGTAATGCCGAGCTCTTCGCAGAGATCGCCGACCTTGGTTTCCGGTTGCCCCATGGCGGCCAACGCCAGGCGCAACTTGGCGGCGGACATCTTGAATGGGCGTCCGCCTTTCCGACCACGCGCCCGCGCCGAGGCCAACCCAGCGACTGTCCGTTCGGTGATCAACTCCCGCTCGAACTCGGCCAATGCCGCGAAGATGCCGAAGACCAGCTTGCCGGCGGCGGTCGTCGTGTCGACCGCCGCACCTTGACCGGTCAGGACCTTCAATCCCACGCTGCGCGTAGTCAGATCGTGCACGGTGTTGATCAGGTGCCGCAGGTCACGTCCGAGCCGATCCAGTTTCCACACCACCAGCGTGTCGCCTTCTCGCAGCGCCTTCACGCAGGCTGCGAGGCCCGGGCGATCCTCGCGTTTACCCGAGGCCAGGTCCTCGTAGAGATGCACCGGATCGACGCCGGCCGCGATCAGCGCGTCTCGCTGCAAGTCGGTAGCCTGGGAGCCGTCCGCCTTTGACACCCGCATGTAGCCAATCAACATCTTGCACCTGTCACATATACGTCCGATTATGTGACAGTGTGAGGCAGAAAGT
>CALAGF010000077.1 GCA_937892345.1 uncultured Rhodocyclaceae bacterium
TCCGATCTCCTGCGCATCGTCGAACATGCCGCGTACGGCAATATTGAAGATATTGCCGTCGTTCAGCGAATACATCTGGGCGCGCTGGAAGGCGCTCATCTTGCCGTCCGGCGAGAGCATGAACACCTTGACGTTGTGCTTGCCGCGCATCGCATATTCGGCGGCCGACCCGGTATCGCCGGAAGTGGCGCCGAGAATGTTGATCGACTGGCCGCGCTTGTCGAGCACGTACTCGAACAGGTTGCCGAGCAACTGCATCGCCATGTCCTTGAAGGCGAGCGTCGGGCCATTCGACAGCTCTTGCGTGTACAAGCCGTCGTCAAGCCGGGTCAGCGGCGTGATTTGCGCCGCATCGCCACCATTGCGGGCGTGACGATAAACATCGGCGGTGTAGGTCTTGGCGACCAGCGCCTTGAGGTCGGCGGCCGGAATGTCGGTGATGAATTTCGACAGGATTTCGTAAGCCAGATCCGCATAGGACAATTTGCGCCAGGCATCGAGATCGGCCCGGCTGACCTGCGGATAGCTTTCCGGCAGATACAGTCCACCGTCCGGGGCCAGGCCGCCAAGAAGAATGTCGCAGAAAGCCTGGGGCGCGGACTGGCCGCGGGTCGAAATGTAGCGCATGGCGAAACCCTGGAAATCGGAAAAACCGGGATTTTACCGCGTCGACCGCTGGATTCGCATGGCTTGAACGAGTGCGAATGCAAACAACAGCATCGCACATCCGGTCAGCGGAAAAGCGAGCCGCTCGAACTCGCCCAGGAAAGCCAGCCCCCCCGCCAGAAACAAGCCTCCACGCCAGCTGCCGCTGGCAGCCAGCCGGTTTCGCATGGCATCCCTTTCGGGGCAGCGCAATCCCGGCCAACGCCACACCGGCAACAACTGGCTCAAGGCACCGGTCACCAAGGGCAGCAAAAAGGCCGCGCCCCAGGCCAGCAAGGTCGGCCGGGCAGAAATCAGTGTGGCGGCGTGCAATACGCCAGCGCCGAGGCAGAGCAACCAGCCACCAACCGCTGCCAGCAAGGACGCGGCAACACCATCTGCCAGCAGCACGCGAAATCCGAAGCGGCGCAGCCATTGCCCCATCAGGCCGAGAACAGTCACAAACAGGATCGCTGCAGCCCCGACCGACATCGGCCAGAAGGTGGAAATCCCGGCGGCGAGTGCCAGCACACCGATGAGCATCGGCGGCAAACGGCGCATCATCCACGAAAAAACATCCGGATCCGGCTTGGCCAGTGCCGTCGGCAGGAGCAAGGGCAAGGTGCCGAAGGCTGCCAGCCCGACCAGCCCCAGCGTATTCAAATGCAGGTGAAACAATCGCAATGGCGCCCAATAGGCTGGCTGCACGGCCATCCCCAGCACGGCGAGCAAGGCGCAAATCAGCATGAGCAATGCCGCGGCATACCAGCGCCAGCCGGGATGCGGCTTGCCCAGGCAAGCACGCGCACGGGCATGTATCCAGCTGAGCAAAATCACTGCCAGCACAAGGTCGACCGCAGCAGCCGCATAAACCACGGTGTAAGGCAGTACACCGGCCATGCCGGCAAACACACCGGCCCCGGCCCACTGGGCCAATGCCGGCAGGAGGCCGATGCCCCCTCCGGAATCGCCGGTACGGGTCAGTACCGGTACAAAATGCGTCATTGCCGCAAAAATAAGCGGCAGTACCCCGATCGCAAACAGCATGTGAGCCAGGGCTGCCGGCGTTCCCCAACCGGCCAAAGCAAGGACCGCTGACCCCAGCAGCGCCAGCAGGGTAACAGCGGCCGTTTTCAGCACATCAGCCGACGACCGTAAAGTCGATCACGATGGCGCCGGGTTCACGCTGCACATACTCGCGTTTGACCTGGTCGCCGTAACGCTGCTGCATTTGCGCCAGCAGCGGCAAGGGGTCATGGTCATTGCAGAAACGCATGGTTTCACCGGCCTGCAAGGACTCGATTGCACCAAAGATGGCTGCATGACGAAAACGTTTGGCAACGCCGCGCGCATCGAAAGGATAGATAGCTTCCGGCGTACTGTGATCACAGACATGAGTCGCTTGCATGATTTCTCCTGGACGGTTTGAAAGCTTGCCATTGTCCGGATGATGCGGCGCGCTTCTTTGATCCATCTCGATATCCTGACGTAAAAACGGGGGCTTGCCGCCCCCGTGGTATGCGCTATTGAAATGCTTACTGAAGCTCTTCCAGACGAATGCGCTTGACCTTGCCTTTTTGTGCACTCAAGCCTTCGATCTTGGCAATGGCTGCATCAGCGGCACTTTCCTTGCAGACGTGGGTGAGGATGATGATGTCGGTCTCGCCCTCGCCTTCGCCCGGCTCACGCTGCAGCATGGCATCGATGGAGATGCCTTGATCGGCAAGAATACGGGTCACATCAGCCAGCACGCCCGGCTTGTCCTCGACACGCAGACGCAGGTAATAACCGGTTTCGATGTCGCTCATCGGCAGAATGGGCAGATTGGACATGGCATCCGGCTGGAAGGCCAGGTGCGGGACGCGATGCGCGGCATCGGCAGTGGCCAGACGTGCGACATCAACCAGATCGGCAATCACGGCAGAAGCGGTTGGCTCGGCACCCGCGCCCTTGCCGTAGTACAGGGTTTCGCCCACGGCATCGCACTTGACCACGACCGCGTTCATCGCCCCTTCGACATTGGCAATCAGGCGCTTGGCCGGAATCAGGGTCGGATGCACGCGCAGTTCGACACCGTTGTCACGGCGCTTGGCAATCCCCAGCAGCTTGATACGGTAGCCCAGTTGCTCGGCGTAGGTGATGTCGGAGGCTTCCAGCTTGGTGATGCCTTCCACATAGGCCTTGTCGAACTGGACCGGAATCCCGAACGCAATGGAAGCAATCAGCGTGGCCTTGTGCGCGGCATCGACACCTTCGATATCGAAGGTCGGATCGGCTTCGGCATAGCCCAGACGCTGGGCTTCCTTGAGTACGTCATCAAAGGACAAACCCTTGTCGCGCATTTCGGAAAGGATGAAATTGGTCGTGCCGTTGATGATGCCTGCCGCCCACTGGATACGGTTGGCGGTCAGACCTTCGCGCAGCGCCTTGATGATGGGAATACCGCCGGCAACAGCCGCTTCAAAGGCCACCATCACGCCCTTGGCTTGGGCCGCGGTAAAGATTTCAGTACCGTGCACGGCGAGCAGCGCCTTGTTGGCCGTCACCACATGCTTGCCATTGGCGATGGATTGCATGACCACTTCCTTGGCCACGCCATAGCCGCCGATCAGCTCGACGATCACGTCGATGTCCGGATCGTTAACCAGCGAAAAGGCGTCGTCAGTAACGCGAGCAGCGCCACCGGTCACCTGCTTTGCCAGCTCGACATTCTTGTCGGCCACGGCGGTAATGCGAATCGGGCAGCCGGCACGGCGGGAAATTTCTTCCGCATTGCGATTCAGAACGGTCCAGGTGCCACCGCCGACGGTGCCGATGCCGATAAGGCCAACATTGATCGATTTCATGGTCATTGCTTACTTTACGTGGTTGGTGTTGTGACGTTTGCGATAGTTCTCCAGGAAGCGGGCGATACGACCGATCGCTTCACGGAGATCATCTTCATGCGGAAGGAAGACCAGGCGGAAATGGTCCGGGTGCGGCCAGTTGAAACCGCTGCCCTGAACCAGCAGCACTTTCTCTTCCTGCAGCAATTCGGAAATGAATTGCTGATCGTTCTTGATCGGATAAATTTCCGGGTCCAGCCTGGGGAACATGTAGAGCGTGGCCTTGGGTTTGACGCAGCTGACGCCGGGAATGGCATTGATCAGTTGATGCGCAAGATCGCGCTGGCGACGCATGCGGCCACCTTCCGCCACCAGATCGTCGATGCTCTGATAGCCGCCCAGCGCCGTCTGGATGCCATGCTGACCCGGCGCATTGGCGCACAGTCGCATCGAGGCCAGCATATCCAGGCCCTCGATGTAATCCTTGGCATAACGCTTGTCACCGGAAACGATCATCCAGCCGGCGCGATAGCCGCAGGAACGATAGTTCTTGGACAGCCCGTTGAAGGTGATGGTCAACACATCGTCGGAAAGCGCCGCGATCGAGGTGTGCGTCACGCCGTCGTACAACACCTTGTCGTAGACTTCGTCGGCATAAATGATCAGGTGGTGCTCACGGGCAATCGCCACCAGCTCATGCAGCAGATCGTCCGGGTACAACGCACCGGTCGGATTGTTCGGATTGATGATGACGATGGCGCGCGTATTCTTGTTGATCTTGCTGCGGATATCATCCAGATCCGGGAGCCAGCCTTTGGCTTCGTCGCACAAATAATGCACGGGCTTGCCGCCTGAAAGGCTGATGGCCGCGGTCCACAACGGGTAATCCGGCGCCGGCACCAACACTTCATCGCCGGCGTCGAGCAGCGCATTCATTGCCATCACGATCAGCTCGGAAACCCCGTTGCCGACATAAATATCTTCCAGCGCCACACCCTTGATGTTCTTCTGCTGGGAGTAATGCATGATCGCCTTGCGCGCGGCGAAGATACCCTTGGAGTCCGTATAACCGGCCGCATTCGGCAGGTTGCGGATGATGTCCTGCTGGATTTCCTCTGGCGAATCAAAGCCGAATGCGGCGAGATTGCCGATATTCAGCTTGATGATCTTGTGCCCCTCTTCCTCCATCTGCTTGGCTTTTTGCAGCACGGGGCCACGGATGTCATAGCAGACGTTGTTGAGTTTGGCGGATTTTTTGATGTGCTTCATGGGAAATGTCCGGTTCGACGCGCTTCAGCCGACTTTTCGGCGAAAGGTATAATCCTACTATTACGTTTGGTGCACCGCAAAGTGAAACTCCATCTTAGCAACACATCCGGCCTCAATCTGTTTACCGCTTACGGTGACGGCTTTGTCTCGGTCAACCATGAAAAGCACGAAAAAAACCTGATCGTGCTCCCGGAAAACCTGCTGCCAGCATGGTCGACCGCAAATATCACCACCCTGGCGGAAACCGATATGCAACTGCTGGCCGGGCTCGACGTCGAAATCATTCTGCTCGGCACCGGCATGCGCCTGCGCTTTCCCGCGCCATCGTTGATGCGACCCTTCGCCGCAACGCGTATCGGGCTTGAAGTCATGGACATCCAGGCCGCTTGCCGTACCTACAACATTCTGGCCAGTGAAGGCCGCAAGGTCGCTGCCGCCCTGCTCTTCGACTGAGACTACGCGCATCCCTCCGGCTTGAGGTACAATGCGCGCCGCTCTGCGCTTCTCAAGTGAAACGCGCGCAGTGCCCAGGTGGCGAAATTGGTAGACGCACCAGATTTAGGTTCTGGCGCCGCAAGGTGTGGGGGTTCGAGTCCCTTCCTGGGCACCATTCTCGGAATGGTCATGTTAACGAGCAGTCAATTGCGCCGAGCAGGTCATGGCCGTCGATCACTACGAAAATTTTCCTGTTGCCTCGCTGCTCGTCCCCGCTCATTTGCGGCGACCGATTGCGGCCATTTACCATTTCGCCCGTAGCGCAGACGATATTGCCGATGAAGGCGACGCCACGGACGAGATGCGGCTCGCCGGACTGGCGGCCTATCACGCGGAACTGAGCCGCATCGAATCGGGGCAAACGCCACTCACGCCAATCTTTACTGCCTTGGCACCGGTGATTGCCGACTACGACCTGCCAATCCCGCTGTTTCGCGATCTGCTCGATGCCTTCGCGCAAGACGTGGTCAAAAAGCGCTACATCGATTATCCGGAGCTGGCCGATTACTGCCGCCGTTCGGCCAATCCGGTCGGTCGGCTGATGCTGCACTTGTTTGGCTGCACCTCGCCGGAACAGTTGATGCAGTCCGACTGTATCTGTACGGCCTTGCAACTCATCAATTTTTGGCAGGATGTAGCGGTCGACTGGCAAAAGGGGCGGGTTTACATCCCGCAGACCGACTTTCCTCATTTCCGGGTCAGTGAAAATGACATCGCCACAGCACGCAGTTCCCCGGCGTGGCGCGCCTTGATGAATTTCGAGTGTGAGCGCGCAGAATCCCTCATGAAGCGTGGCATGCCGCTGGTCCACACCCTGCCCGGCCGATTCGGCTGGGAAATCCGCCTGACCGTGCAAGGCGGCCTGCGCATCCTCGAACGTATCCGCCAGGTGAATGGCGACGTTTTCAATCACCGGCCGAAACTCGGGCCAATCGACTGGCTGGTGCTCGCCGGCCGTTCGCTTAGAATGAGCCCCCATGAATCCTGATCACTACTGTCAGGAGAAGTGCGCCAAGAGCGGCTCCTCCTTTTATTACAGCTTCCTCTTCCTGCCCCCCGTCCGCCGGCAGGCCATCATGGCGCTCTACGCCTTCTGCCGCGAAGTCGATGATGTCGTCGACGAATGCAGCGATATTTCGCTGGCTTCAACCAAGCTGGCCTGGTGGCGCATGGAAGTCGACCGCATCGCCCAGCGGCAAGCCACGCATCCTGTCGGTCTGGCCTTGCAGGCAATAGATCCCGCCATCAACCTGCCGCGCGAGCAATTGCTCGAAATCATCGACGGCATGGACATGGATTTGCAGCAGTCGCGCTATCTCGACTTCAAGGGGCTGTCGCTGTATTGCTATCGGGTTGCCAGCGTGGTCGGCCTGCTGGCCGCCGAAATCTTCGGCTATCAGGATCGGCAAACGCAAAAATACGCCCACGATCTGGGCATGGCCTTTCAGCTCACCAATATCATCCGCGACGTGGGCGACGATGCCCGGCGTGGCCGCATTTATATCCCGATGGATGAACTCAAGCAGTTCAACGTGCCGGCTGCGGATATTCTGAACGCGCGCTACTCGGACAATTTCAAGGCCTTGATGCAGTTTCAGTACGAGCGCGCCCAACGCTATTACGAGCAGGCTTTTTCGCTCCTGCCGGCGGTCGACCGCAAGAGTCAGCGACCGGGGCTGATCATGGCGGCGATTTATCGCACCCTGCTTGAGGAAATTCGCGCTGAGGATTTCCAGGTACTGCATCAGCGCATTTCGCTGCCGGCTACCCGCAAGCTGTGGCTTGCCGCCAAGACCTGGGTCAAGGGCTGAAGGGATGCACCTCGCCGTTGTCGGCGCTGGCTGGGCTGGCCTTGCCGCCGCGGTCGAACTGACGGCTGCCGGCCACTGCGTCGACCTCTTTGAAGCCGGACGGATTGCTGGCGGGCGCGCCCGCTCGGTCACACTGGATGGCCGCGTGCTGGACAATGGGCAGCACATCCTGCTCGGCGCCTATCGCGACACGCTGAACATCATGCGCCGCGTCGGGGTCGACCCGGACATCCTCCTCGAACGCCGCCCGTTGGCGGTAATCGACCCGGCCGGTTTCCGCATGCAACTGGCGCATTTGCCGGCACCGCTGAATGTTGTCTCCGGCCTGCTCACAGCCACAACGGTCAACTGGCAGGAAAAACTGAAAACCGCGCTCTGGATACAAGGTGTGAAATGGCGAAAATTCCGTGTCACTCCCGATTGCAGCGTCGCCCAATGGCTGGATGCCGCCGGGCAGACCGGGCGTCTGCGGCAGCAACTCTGGGAGCCCCTCTGTCTGGCTGCCATGAATACGCCGGCAGAACGCGCGTCCGCACAAGTTTTTGCCAACGTGCTGCGCGACAGCCTGGGCAGTGCCAGCCGGGAAGCCACCGACCTGCTGCTGCCGCGTGTCCCATTGGGCGAACTGTTTCCCGAGCCGGCTATCCGCTGGCTGAATGCACACGGCTGCAACATCCGTTTCAGTCACCGGGTTGGCGAAATTTCAGCCACGGAAAATGCGGTCCACGTTGATGGCGAAACCTTCGATGCAGCAGTGATCGCCGTGGCACCCCAGCATCTGGCACATCTCCTCGTCACGTCGCAAGCCCCTGAGGCTTATGAGGCGATTGCTACGGTCTACCTGCAATATCCGGAAAAAACCGCGCTGCCTTTTCCCCTGATCAAGCTCTCGAAAAAGCATGGCCAATGGGTTGTCGACCGGGGAAATGGTCTGTTCGCTTGCGTCCTTAGCGGACACGGAGACTGGGAACTGCTGGACGACAGCGCACTGGCACAAGCGCTGCACGAGGCACTCGATCTCCCCGGAGCATTGCGCTGGCAAGGCGTCATCCGGGAAAAACGGGCCACCTATGCCTGTCTCCCGGGCAGCGCGCTTCGCCAGCCTGGCGCAAGCCCGGCACGCATCGCGGTCGCCGGCGACTACTGCTACCCGGACTATCCGGCAACACTTGAAGCCGCAGTCCGTAGCGGACAACAGGCTGCTGCCCGCATGCTTCGACTGACCGGCAGCAATCACTGAAACCACGGCGAACAGGCACATTCAGTCCGCCGCAAGCGGAATTCTTCGGCTAGACTAGCCATTCCGCATGAACGACACTCCCAGAGAGAAACGCCTGCATGGATGGATTAACCGGTTTTCTTGACCGCAACGAATGCCTGCAAGAACTTGGGCGGCTGATTGCAGCATCCGGCACCGACATGCCGTCGGTCGCCGTCCTTTGGGTGGGTCTGGATCGTTTCCGGCAAATCAACGCATCCTTCGGACATCGAGCCGGCGACAACGTACTGGCCGAACTGGCCTATCGGCTGCGTACCCGCGCAAAAGTCGGCGACCGTCTGGCACGTATCGGTGGCGATGAATTTCTCGTGCTACTGCCCAATGCTGACCATGCCTCCAGCACCGCTGCAGCCGAGCGCATTCTCCAGACGCTGTGCGAGCCGCTGGAAATTGGCGAAGTGCGTGTGCGCCCGACCGGCAGCGTTGGCATTGCGCTGGCGATCGCCGAAGATACGCCTGACTCGCTGATGGAACGTGCCGACCGGGCAATGCTCACCGCCAAGGAACTGGGTGGCGGCCAATACGTGCACGCCGGTGACGAAAAGCTGAGCGGACGCTCCGGCAACCTGCTGGCGCGCGAAGAACTGGCCATTGAGGAACTCCTGCATGAAGCGCTGGAAGTCGGCGGCCTGTCGCTCAATTACCAACCCATCCTGAATACCCGTGATGGCAAGATCGAGGCGCTGGAAGCCCTGATGCGCTGCCATGTGCGGGGCCAGTCAGTTTCGCCCGGACACTTCATTCCGGTGGCCGAAAAAACCGGGCTGATTGTCCGTTTGGGTGAATGGACCCTGCTCACGGCCGCCCGCCTGGTGGATCGCCTGGCCATGGAGGGCCGCCATGTCAAAGTTGCGGTCAACGTCTCGCGCGCCCAGTTAACCGCCCCGAAATTCCGGCAAACCCTGCATGCAGTGCTGGCTTGCAGTGATGCATCGCCCGCCAGCATCGAACTTGAACTGACTGAATCGCTATTCATGGACATGTCGAGCCATGTTCGCAGCAATCTTGATGCCGCGCTCGAAGCCGGCTTTCCACTGGCGATTGACGACTTCGGCACGGGTTATTCCTGCCTTGCCTATCTCAAGGACCTTCCGGCAAAAAAGCTGAAACTGGACCGCGCCTTCATTCTCGGCTTGCCCGAAGACCGTAAATCCTTCGCCATCGTGCGCACCGTCACGCAACTGGCGCGCGATCTCGGCATGACAGTGGTCGCCGAAGGTGTCGAAACCCAGGCGCAATACGACAGCCTCTGCGAAGCCGGGGTCGACGCCATTCAGGGATTTCTGCTCTGCCGCCCCCTGGCCGAACCCGCACTGGATACGTGGCTGAACGGCCACAAAGGATAAAAAAGCATGGAAACCGCTGAATTCGAAACCCAGTTACTGGCCAGCATCCGACAGATTGGCATTCCGCCGCGTCCGGTGATCCTCGAAAAAATTGCCGCCGAAATGCGGCAGGAGGATCCTGATCTGATCACGCTGGCACGCATCATCAGTGCCGACGTGAGCATTTCCGGCAGCCTGCTGAAAGTGGTCAATTCGCCCTACTTCGGCTATCGCAACAAGGCGCGTACCGTTCAGGATGCACTGACCATGCTCGGCCTGTCGAATACGGCGTCGACCATTGCCACGATCGTCCTGCGTAACGTCCTGCCGCCAATGCCGGCACTGGAACGTTTCTGGGATGCGTCGGCGAGGGTGGCGCAGATTTCCGGCTGGCTGGTGCAGGAAATCGGGCGAAAAGATAGCGTGCGTACCGAAGACGCCTACACTTTCAGCCTGTTTCGCGATTGCGGCATCCCGATCATGATGCGCAAATTTCCCCAATACATCGAGACCCTGGCCATCGCCAACGCCGATACTGAACGCGCCTTTACCGAGGTTGAGGAGTCGCGCCACCCCACCAGCCATGCGGTGGTGGGCTGCCTGCTTGGCCAATCATGGTGGTTACCTGAAAACACCTGCCAGGCGATTCGCCACCATCACGACTTTGTCTCGATCCGCGCCGGCGCCGGTGCGCTTCAGCCCGCAGTCCGTCGCCTGATTGCGCTCTCACAGGTTGCCGAACGGATTGATCAGGAAATGACCGGGCAAAACCGAAGCTGTGAATGGGAAAAAATGGGCGAAGCCTGTCTTGATCTGCTGGAATTGAACATCGATGACATGCCGCAGTTGCAAGCCGGTGCCACCGAACTGATGGGTAAGGAAGGCAACTGAAGGCCAGCAGACCGCTCTACGCCTCCTGAAGGCGTCCTGCGTGGATACGCAAGCGGCGCTGGCAGCGCGCAGCAATCGCTTCGTCGTGTGTCACCAGAATCAAGGTCGTCCCTTCGCGGGCATTCAGTTCGAAAATCATTTCCACGATCTGCGCGCCGGTCTGCGCATCGAGATTGCCGGTCGGTTCATCGGCCAGCACCAGGCGCGGCGAAGTTGCAAACGCGCGAGCCAGCGCAACCCTCTGCTGCTCGCCACCGGACAGGTGACGCGGATAGTGCCGTGCCCGCTGAGCCAATCCAACCCGATCCAGCCACTCGCCGGCGACCTTGCCCGCCTCAGGATGCGCAGCCAGTTCCAGCGGCAACATCACGTTCTCGAGTGCTGTCAGCGAAGGCAGCAACTGAAACGACTGGAACACAAAGCCGAGCAAGCGACCCCGCAGTGCAGCCCGAGCATCCTCGTCGAGCGGCGAGAGAGCAACGCCATCAAGCAACACTTCACCGCTGCCGGGAACATCCAGCCCGGCAAGCAAGCCAAGCAGCGTAGACTTCCCCGAACCCGAGGCACCCACAATGGCCACACTTTCCCCCGGCATGACCGTAAAGGAAATATCGTGCAAGATTGTCAGCGGCGTTGCACCGTTATCCACGGTCTTGCCCAAACCAATCACCTCAACCACTGCCCTGTCTGCCCTGTCTGCCCTGTCTGCCATGCGCTACATCCTTTTCATCCTGAGCCTGTTCATTGCATCACCCGCAGCCCATGCGGCCGGCACCATTCTTGTATTCGGTGATTCGCTCTCAGCCGGCTATGGCATTCGTACCGAACAGTCCTGGCCCATGCTGCTCGACCAACGGCTGAAGCAGAAGCGGCTTGATTATAGCGTTGCCAACTTGTCGATTTCCGGTGAAACCACTGCCGGCGGGCGTTCCCGCTTTAATGAAGCAGTCAATCTGCATCAGCCACGCGTTGTCGTCATCGCACTGGGCGCCAATGATGGCTTGCGCGGGCTGCCCTTGACCCAGATGCGGGGCAATCTCGAGGCGATGGTAGAAACCGCCCAGGCGGCGGGTGCTCGTGTGCTGTTGATCGGCATGCGCCTGCCGCCCAATTTCGGCCCTTATGCAGACGCTTTCCATGAAAGCTTTCATGCCGTAGCCAAACGCCGCAAAGCCCTGCTACTGCCCTTTTTGCTGGAACCGGTTGCGGCCCGTCCCAAGCTCTTCCAGGCAGATCAGTTACACCCCACCGCCGAAGCCCAACCCCTATTGCTCGACCACGTCTGGCCTGCCCTGCTACCCTTGCTCAAATAGGACGCTCAGCAACGATCGACTGACGGACGCAGGGTTTGGGCTGATCGGCATAGCCCTCAAAAAATGCCAGTTCGCGCAATCCGGCCCGGGCACAAATTGCCCGTAATTCGCCTGGCTGCAGCAAAAAATCAGGCCGTGACGGCTTGCCGTAGGCCGCATTGCCCAGCATGAAAGTCTCGTAAATCAGCACTCCGCCGGGCGTCAGCAGCGACAGCACTGCCTCCAGATGCGGACGCCAGAGATAGTTGGTCACCACCACGGCATCGAAATACTCACCGGCCAGCGGCCATGTTTCAGTCTCGAGATCAAGTATTCGTACTGTCACGCCGTGCAGTCCTGCGATTGTGGAAATTGCATCCGGATCACGGTCGACCGCAACAACCGGCCAATTTCCTGCAGCCAGCAAACGCGTGTGGCGCCCGTTGCCGCAGGCAAGATCAAGTACGCGCCCGCCTGCGGGAATACGATGGATATATGCAGCGACCCAGGCTGAAGGCGGTATCATCGAAGGCTGTTGATTCTGGGAGTGCGTCATGTCGGGCAATGTCGTGGTCAAGGAAAATGGTCAGGGAAGATACCAGCAGGAAGTCATTGCAGGCCAGCACCGCCTGATTGCCGATGAACCGATATCCCTCGGCGGCGCCGGCCAGGGTATGGCTCCCTTTGAACTGGTCATGGCGGGACTCGGCGCCTGTACTTCGATGACTTTGCGCATGTACGCCGAACGCAAAGGCTTGGCACTCTCCTCGGTAGAGGTCGCCCTCTCACATGAAAAACGGGAAGTGGACGGGGTGCAGCGCGACTGTATCCAGCGCAACATCACCCTGCACGGCGATCTTGGTCCGGAAATACGTCAGCGCCTGCTGGAAATTGCCAACAAATGCCCGGTGCACCGCGCGCTTTCGCAGTCCTTCCTTCTCGATTGCAAGCTGGCTGACTAAGTAATAACCACAATGTCACCATGGCATCGACCCTGCGATTATGGGAAAATTTCGCACTGCACAATAACAGCCTTCGAAGGGGCCCATCATGCTTGAACAGCACTATCTCACCGCACTTTTTGAACCAAAGTCGGTTGCCGTCATCGGGGCCTCGGAACGTGAAAACTCCGTTGGCAACGTCATCTTCAAGAATATTCTGAGCTCGGGCTACAAGGGTCGGCTTTACGCGATCAACCCAAAGCACGAAACCATCCTCGGCCAGCAGGCCTACAAGTCAATCGAGGAAATTGGCGCCCGCGTCGAAATGGCCGTCATCGCCACCCGGCCGCAGACCGTTCCGCAACTGATCGAACAATGCGGCCGCAGCGGCGTGCGCAATGTGATCGTCATCGCCTCCGGCTTCTCCGAGGCCGGCCATATTGGTGCAGCGCTTGAGCGCAAGGTGATGGAAATCGCCCGCTCCTACAACGTGCGCATTCTCGGCCCCAATTGTCTGGGCATCATCCGCCCGGAACTCGGCTTGAATGCAACATTTACCCGCATCACTGCCAGCCCCGGCAACCTCGCACTGGTTTCACAGTCCGGCGCCATGTGCTCCGCCGTGCTCGACTGGGCCAAGGCCAATCAGGTCGGCTTCTCATCCGTGATTTCGCTCGGCATGACGGCGGATGTCGATTTCGGTGAAATCCTCGACTATCTGATTTACGACAGCCGCACGCACTACATCCTGATGTACGTCGAAGGCATTCGCAATGCACGCCGCTTCATGAGCGCCCTGCGTTCTGCCGCCCGCATCAAGCCTATCATTCTGCTCAAGGCAGGCCGCCACGAAGCGGGCTCCCATGCAGCCACCGTACACTCCGGCATGGCAGCGGTTTCGGACATCGTGTTCGATGCCGCAGTCCGCCGTGCCGGCGTGGTCCGCGTCAAAAACGTGGGCCAGTTGTTCTATGCGGCCAAGGCACTTGCTTCCAAGTTCCGCCCGGCCGGCGACCGTCTGGCCATCATTACCAACGGCGGCGGCCCGGGTGCCATGGCTGCCGACCGTGCTGGCGACCTTGGTATTCCGCTGGCCACGCTGGCACCCGAAACCATGGGCGTGCTAAACAAGGTGCTGCCGGCCACATGGTCGCACAGCAACCCGATCGACATTGCCGGCGATGCCACACCGGAACGCTACCGCGATGCCATCCTTGCCGTGACCCAGGACCCCAACGTCGACAGCACGCTGGTCATGCTCTCGCCTCAAGCCATGACCGATCCGATGGGTGTTGCCAAGGCCATCATCGAGGTGAGCGACAAACTGCACCGCCGCATCATTTGCTGCTGGATGGGCGAAGAACAGGTCGCCGCCGCCCGTAAATTGCTGGAAGATTCCGGCATTCCGGCGTTCCGCATGCCGGAAACGGCAATCGAACTGTTCCACCATATTTCCAAGTATTACGGCAACCAGAAGCTGCTGCTGCAAACACCGGAGCCCACCCGCCAGTTCGGGCGGCCCGAGGCCGAAGGCGCCAAGATGTTGATCGAGGCCCTGCTTGCAGAGCGTCGCAAGGTGCTTTCCGAAATGGAATCCAAAGCCATCCTGCGTGCCTTCAAGGTACCGGTCGCCCAGACCATGGTCGCGCGCACCGCCACTGAAGCTTTGCTGCTTGCGGAACAGATTGGTTTCCCGGTTGCCATGAAGGTCGATTCGCCCGAACTGCCGCACAAATCCGATGCCGGCGGTGTACGCCTGAACATCGGCAACGCGCCGGCGGTACGCAATGCCTATCACGACATCATCGATACCGTGCAGAAGCGCCACCCGACAGCAAAGATCAACGGCGTTTCGATCGAGCCTTTCCTCTCCCGTCCGAATGGCCGGGAAATCATGATCGGCGTCATCCGCGACCCGATTTTCGGACCGGTCATCACCTTCGGTGCAGGCGGCTTTGATAACGAAATTTTCAGTGACCGCTCGGTTGCCCTGCCGCCGCTCAACAAGTTCCTGGCCAAGGATCTGATTGAATCGACCCGTACCTCGAAGATTCTCGACCAGTTCCACAACATGCCGCCGGCCGACCGCGAGGCGATCAAGGAAGTGCTGCTCTGTATTTCGGAAATGGTTTGCGAGCTGCCGTGGATCCAGGAGCTCGACCTGAACCCGCTGATCGTCGATGAAAACGGCGCCATCGCCGCCGATGCACGCATCGTCAT
>CALAGF010000078.1 GCA_937892345.1 uncultured Rhodocyclaceae bacterium
CCGGCTGGATCAAGGCCCGCGGCGGCAAGCCCACCATGTGGAACACCGGCCACGCGCTGGTCAAGGCCAAGCTCAAGGAAACCGGCGCCCCGCTGGCCGGCGAGATGAGCGGCCACGTGTTCTTCAAGGAGCGCTGGTACGGCTTCGACGACGGCCTGTACACCGGCGCCCGCCTGCTCGAAATCCTGTCACGTGCGGTCGACGCCAATCCGGCACTGAAAAACCTGCCCAATGCGCCGTCGACCCCGGAACTCAATATCAAAATGGCGGAAGGCGAACCTTTTGCATTGATTGACCGGCTCAAGGCCGACGGCCAATTCAACGGCGCCAGCGAAATCATCACGATCGACGGGGTACGCGTAGAATACGCCGATGGCTTTGGCTTGGCCCGCCCCTCGAACACAACGCCGGTCGTCGTACTGCGTTTCGAGGCCGACAATGCCGCTGCGCTGGAACGTATCCAGTCCGATTTTCGTCAAGCCTTGCTCAATGTCTGGCCCAACCTGCAACTGCCTTTCTAAGGACCCCAAGTGAGTGACGCCGCCGACCAGCTTTACCTCGGACGCCAACCGATTCTCGACCGCGAGCAGCAACTGGTTGCTTACGAACTGCTTTTCCGCAACGGCTCACGTAATTTCGCCGAGGTCACTGACGGGGTTCAGGCAACGGCAACCGTCATTGCCAATGCCTTTACCGAGTTGGGCGTAGAGGCTGCACTGGGCAACTGCCGCGGCTTCATCAACGTGGATGAAGCCTTCCTGTTCAGCGACCTGCTCGAACTGTTGCCACGCCAATCCGTGGTGTTGGAAATTCTCGAAACCGTACCGCCGACGCCGGCAGTGGTCGAACGCTGCAAGGCGCTCAAGGCCGCAGGCTTTACGCTCGCACTGGATGATGTGATCCAGCTCGAACCGGAATTTGCCGAACTGCTGTCGCTGGTTGATGTGGTCAAAGTGGATATTCAGCCACTCAGTCGTGTACAGCTGATGCAACTGACCATGAAACTCAAGCCGCTCGGCAAGCAACTGCTCGCGGAAAAGGTTGATTCACGCGAACAAATGGAACAGTGCCTGAAGCTGGGTTTTACCCTCTTTCAGGGCTATTACTTCGCCAAACCGACAATCATTGCCGGCAAGAAACTCGACCATTCCCAGCTATCGCTGATGAAATTGATGGGTCTTGTGCTATCCGATGCGGCAACGGGCGAACTGGAAAAAGCGCTCAAGATGGAACCGGGTCTCACGGTCAACCTGCTGCGACTGACCAATTCGGTTGGCGCCGGTGCGTCGGAAACCATCACCTCGCTCAATCACGCCATCACCATCCTGGGCCGCCGCCAATTGCAGCGCTGGTTGCAATTGCTGGTTTTTTCCTCCGGCAAGCAGCCGGGCTCTGCAAACCCGCTGCTGTTGATGGCAGCCAGTCGCGGCCGCTTGATGGAACAGCTCGCTGCCAGTCAACAACCCGGTGACGCCAGCCTGCTCGACCGCGCATTCATGGTCGGGATCATGTCCTTGATGCCGGCGCTGGTCGGTCAGAAAATCGAGGATATCGTAACGCCTTTAGGCCTGCCCGCAGACGTCAAGGACGCGCTATGCATCGGACAGGGCTTGCTCGGGCAACTGCTCGCAGTCGCCGAAAGCAGCGACAATGGTGACCTTGACCGTCTTGGCACGGTGCTGCAACAACTGCCGCAACTGAGCACAAAAGCCCTGAATCACGCCCAGACGGAAGCACTG
This sequence comes from uncultured Rhodocyclaceae bacterium, assembly GCA_937892345.1. Lineage (GTDB taxonomy): Bacteria > Pseudomonadota > Gammaproteobacteria > Burkholderiales > Rhodocyclaceae > Azonexus. Next base: position 1,740 of record CALAGF010000078.1, read on the forward strand.
CTGTGGGCCAACAATATCAACAAGGAAAAGGCCGATTGATCCATCGGCAGTTCACTCTCCGATGTCGCCCCCTACAGATCGTTACACAGGGGCGACAATTGTCTGACAGAAGTCATGCCGTCGCCTGCTTAACAATGGACGCCCTGTCCGCATCAAGCTCCAGACCATGACGCAAGAACACAGCTCGTTCAACTCCGGTGCCTCCTTGTCGCCGCCACCGCAAAGCCTGCTGGCCAGAATACTGGCCATCCTGCTGAGCGCAGCATTCATGGTCGTGGCCTTCATGTTTTCACTGGTCGCGCTGGCTATTGTCGCAGTAGCGGCGATTGGACTGGGCGGCTGGTTCTGGTGGAAGACGCGCGCACTGCGCAAGGCAATGCGCGCAGGCATACCGCCAGAGGCCATGCAGCGGCGTGAAAGCGGTGTGATTGAAGGCGAATTCGTCCGCGAGACGAATAACAACCCGGACGATCCCAGACTGCTGCGCTGATCAGCGCAGCTTCGGATTGAGCGACCCGCGGTTGTAATCCTTGTCGCCCGGCATGATGATCCGTCCGATACCGCCCACGACAACGCCTTGGGATTCGATCGGACGGGTACGATTTTCTGGATAGTCAGCCGCCAGTTCGCGCGCCTTCGCTGCCTTTGCCTGATCGACAAATTCCCAGCGGCCATTGGGAAAAAGCCGCACTTTCTCGCCGTCTACCGTTGCCGCCTCCAGTGGCGAGCGATCCAGGTCTCCAGCAAGCGAGGTACTGGCGATCAGAACCAGGCTTATCGCCAGTACCACTCTCACAGCTTGCTCTCAACCCAGGCAGCCACGGATGCCAGTGCCACTTCCAGATTTTCCGGCTGGGTACCGCCGGCCTGCGCCATATCCGGACGACCACCGCCCTTGCCGCCAACCTGCTGGGCAACCATGTTGACCAGTTCGCCAGCCTTGACCTTGGCGGTCAGATCAGCCGTCACACCGGCAATCAGCGTGACTTTGCCATCGAGCACCGAAGCCAGCACGATTGCGGCCGATTTCAGCTTGTCGCGGAGCTTGTCCATGGTGTCACGCAGCGTATTGACGTCGGCGCCTTCCAGCGTTGCCGCCAGCACCCTGGCACCCTTGACCTCAACCGCATTGGCCAGCATGTCATCACCCTGGGCCGAGGCCAGCTTGCCCTTGAGGGCCGCCAGTTCGCGTTCCAGCTTCTTGACCTGATCGAGCACGGCCAGCACGCGACCATGCACGTCCTTGGGCAGTACCTTGAGCGTGCCAGCGACGCCGCCGAGCGCGGTTTCCATATCCTGCATGTAGGTCAGCGCGTTGTCGCCGGTAACCGCTTCGACACGACGCACGCCGGCTGCCACACCACCT
>CALAGF010000079.1 GCA_937892345.1 uncultured Rhodocyclaceae bacterium
AGTAGCCGGTGACCTGATAGCCCCAGGAGCCGGAGAACGGGTGCTGGGCCAGTGGCATGAACTCCACGTGGGTGAAGCCTTCCTGCTTGACGTAGTCCACGAGCTGCTTGGCCAGGTCGCGGTAGGTCAGTCCCTGCCTCCAGCTGCCGGCGTGCACCTCATAGATGGAGACCGGGCCATCATGCGGGTTGGTGGTGCGGCGGTGCTGCATCCAGGCGTCATCGTTCCACTTGTAGGTGGATTCGGTGACGATGGAGGCGGTGATGCCGGCGCCGGCCGCGTTGATCTTGTCGCGGATCGCCGTCAGCTTGTCACGGGGCCACGTTCCACAGTTGAAATCGTGTAGCTTTCCTCCATGCCGAAAGCGCCAACGGAACAGAACGCTGACCCCATTCTTCCCCGCTCGCACGATGCCATACACTCCATCCTTGTCTGCGAGGCGTCTTCCGTTGTCGGCCAAGGCTAGGGCTTCGAGTTCCTTCTGGGTTAAAATCGCGCTTTGAACCAAGTTGCTACCCCCTATCTTTTGCTTCCAAAACAGGGGCACAAAAAATGTGCCCAACAATGTGCCCAACGAGTCTGAGGACTGTTGATTTGGCTGGTTTAGGCTATTTTTGCTGAAGCCGTTCGCACAGCTCTTTGAGTTGGCGGGTCACAAACTCTCTGTCTGAGGGGCTTAGGGTGATGAGCCATTCTGCAATGGCTTGGGCCTGATTATTCAAAGCCATAGACGCTTCGCCTATGAGTTCAGTGATTGATGTATTCAGTGTGATTGCCAACATCTGAAGCGTAATCAGCGATGGCATCGTCGCACCTCGCTCAAACCGAGAGATGGTTTCCGTTTCAACGCCAATCTTCTCTGCCAACTCTCCTTGAGTCAAACAGGCGTCTTTCCTATGCGCCGAAAGCGAGGAGCCTATTTTGTCTGCAAGTTTCTTTTTGATGTTGGCTTTGTTGATCATAAATGCTGGTCTTTTACCCAGCGCAGATGATCCCGAGGACGGCTTTCTCTATACAGGACAATTAATGATGTGATGTCGTACTAAAATGTCTTCTCTCAATAGCTCAGGGAGGAGCAGATGAGTATTGGCACGCCCATTGTTTTCACGGAAGGCACAGAAAAGCGAGAATTCACGCCGCTACCAAGTATTTCGGTCAGGCGCGACGATCCCAATTCATTCGATGAAAGCCTGCTTCAGGAACTCATCGACGCCACCCCAAATGTGTTGCCGGTGCGTGAATACCTGCCATCCACCACGAGCCTGTTTTCACTGGGCAGAGAAACCCCTCTCGATCTGGGCGGCTCCCTCGGGCGTATCGACAATCTGCTGGTAACGAATGACGGTTATCTGGTCATCGTCGAAACCAAGCTCTACCGCAATCCTGAAGGCATCCGTGAGGTCATTGCCCAAACTCTCCAATACGGGATGGCAATCGGCCAGATGCCCATCATGGAACTGGAGGCGCGAATCAAACGGGGCCAGTCACCCGCACTCCATCCAGACGAGAACATCCGCGATTGCGTGTCTCGTATTGCTGGCGAGCAAAGCCAAGCTGGTGTATTGGCCGACGACTTCGATGAAGCTCTTGAGCGCCATCTACGGCGCGGCGAAATTCTGCTGCTCATCGTTTCCGATGGGATTCATGTCGGGGTCGAGCGGGTCACGCACTGGCTGAACGAGCAAGGCAACAGTTCTCCCTTCAAATTTGGTCTAGTCGAACTGAAGTTTTACACCCACGGCTCCCAGCGACTGGTGATTCCCCGCACGGTACTCAAAACCCGCGAAATCTCCCGGCATGTGGTGGTGGTCGATATTCGGCCCAATTTCCCGGTAACGACCAGCGCACAGGTGACTGACGAATATCAAGGCACATCCGGTGGGCGGGTGCAGGAATCCAGAGCGGTGAAGTCGGCAGCCCTCCCCATGAACAAAGGGCTGTTGCTGCAACAAGTTTCTCCCGGTGATCTACCCGTTGTTTCACAACTCATCGAGCAGATGGAGAGCCTTGGGTTCGACCAGCGGGGATCGGCCAGCTACCTCCAATTCGGCTTCACCTACCCGACCGATGACGGTGAGTTCTATCCCTTGGCCTACCTTGGCTCCGGGGGAATCTGGACCCAGATGCTGAAGCCCCTGCGTGACCTCATCGGTGAGGAAGCCGTTCTGGAGTTTCACCGGGAAGCCAACCGATTCGGCACTTTCTACAAACCAGAACAGATCGACAAGCCCGAAAGCATGGGCAGCGCCGTGAAGTACCTCCCATTTCATGGGCAGGCCGCTGGTTATGCCGCGTTTCTTGATGCCTACCGCAGCAGGCTAATCGGGCTACTTCAGGGGGCTTGAGGCGGATAGGTGACGCCGAATACCTCTTCGACCTCCGCCTGCGTCATCCCCAGTTTTTCTACGGCCCGTCGAGCCGACATCAGGCGCAAGGCCGAATCATCCACCTCCGCCATGATTTCCTCATGCAGCTTGGCATCCGACACCTTGCCGGACGCTGCCTTGTAACCGATGGAAGAGGGAACTGGCTTCTTTTTCATAGGAACGACTATGGGTAATTCACCGTCACTTAGGGTTGCCACTTGGAATCTCGATCATGCCTCGAATAGTTCGCGGCCAATTGATCGGCAAATCGAGCAAATCCTTGCCATTGATCCCGACATACTGATTCTGACCGAGACATGCAAAGAAGTCGATTTGACCGCGCAGGGATACCGACGATTCACCACCTGCCCAAATAGTTACGGGAAATACTACTCGGCAATCCTGACCAGCCCGAAGGTGTGCGTGAAAAAGCAGATTTCAACTTATGACGATGTGACGGCGGTCTGCGTACAAGCGACGACGCCTATAGGCGAGGTGATCATCTACGGCACCATCATTACCTACCATGGTGATCGTGGTCCTGATGGCAATTCACCAGCTTGGGCCGAACACTACAAGGCTATCGCCGATCATGGCAACGACTGGGCAAGGCTACTGACTGAAAGCGGAGGCAGCATCCCGTTGATCGCTGGGGGCGATTTCAATCAAACCCGCGACGGATCGACTAGCACATACGGAACCAAGCAAGGTCGGGAAATGCTGAATTGGGAGCTATGCCG
>CALAGF010000080.1 GCA_937892345.1 uncultured Rhodocyclaceae bacterium
GTCACGGGACGAGCCCTGACCGTAATCGGCGCCGGCGATGATGATCAACGGCTGCTTGCGCTCCATGTAGGTTTCGATGGCTTCCCACATCCGCGTGACCTTGCCTTCCGGCTCGATGCGCGCCAGGGAACCCTGCTTGACCTTGCCGTTCTCGACGACCATTTCGTTGAACAGTTTCGGGTTGGCGAACGTCGCGCGTTGCGCAGTCAAATGGTCGCCGCGATGCGTCGCGAGGGAATGCGCTATCCGCTGCATCTGGGCGTTACCGAGGCGGGAAGCGGACTGGAGGGGCGCATCAAGAGCGCCGTGGGAATCGGGGCGCTGCTCGCCGACGGCATCGGAGACACGATCCGCGTCTCCTTGACGCCCGAGCCGGGTGGTTCTCGCTCACAGGAAGTGATTGTCGCGCAGGAAATTTTGCAAACGATGGGCCTGCGGGCGTTTACCCCGATGGTCGCTGCCTGCCCGGGATGTGGACGCACGACATCGACGTTCTTCCAGGAACTTGCAGGCGAAGTACAAAGCTTTGTTCGGGCTCGCATGCCGGAATGGAAAATTCAATACGATGGTGCCGAGAACATGACCCTGGCGGTCATGGGATGCATCGTGAATGGTCCCGGTGAATCCAAACACGCCAATATCGGAATTTCGCTGCCGGGTACTGGCGAGGCTCCATCTGCACCGGTTTACGAGGATGGCCAGAAGACTGTCACGCTCAAGGGTGACACGATCACCAGCGAGTTCAAGGACATTATCGAGCGCTATGTCCAGCGCACTTACAAGAAAAAACTGCAAGCATGAGTCAGATTTTACAGTCCGTACGCGGGATGAACGACATCCTGCCGGACGAAGCCGAGTTTTGGGAACTGTTCGAGGAAACTGTCCGTTCGTGGCTAAAGAGCTATGGCTATCGTCCTATTCGGATGCCGATTGTCGAGCCGACGCCACTGTTCAAACGAGCCATCGGCGAAGTGACCGATATCGTCGAAAAGGAAATGTATTCCTTTGAAGACAGCTTGAATGGCGAGCAACTGACTTTGCGCCCCGAGGGTACGGCGGGATGTGTGCGTGCCTTGATTCAACACAATCTTGCGGCGCGCCAGACGCAGCGCCTCTATTATTTTGGCCAGATGTTCCGTCACGAGCGGCCACAGAAAGGGCGCTACCGCCAGTTTCATCAGGTAGGCGTCGAGGCGTTCGGTTTCAATGGCCCGGATGTCGATGCAGAAATGATTCTGATGGGCGCCCGGCTGTGGGACGATCTGGGGCTGGAAGGCATCGAACTGCAAATCAATAGCCTGGGCCAGCCGGCTGAGCGGGCCTTGCATCGCGCTGCATTGATCGCTTATCTGGAACAGCATCAGGAAATTCTCGACGATGAAGCGCGGCGTCGTCTGTACACCAACCCCTTGCGCATTCTCGATACCAAAAATCCGGCCTTGCAGGACATGTGTGCCGGAGCGCCCAAGCTGATTGATTACCTTGGCGCTGAATCATTGGCGCATTTTGAAGGTGTGCAGCGCGTATTGCGTGATGCCGGTCTGCCGTTCAAGGTAAATCCGCGGCTGGTACGAGGACTGGATTACTACAACCTGACCGTGTTCGAGTGGGTGACCGACAAACTGGGCGCGCAGGGAACTGTCTGTGCTGGCGGTCGTTACGATGGATTGGTTGAACAACTGGGCGGCAAGCCGACACCCGCTTGTGGTTTTGCCATGGGGATCGAACGCCTGGTAGCCTTGATCCGCGAATCCGGAGGCGAACCCGCTACCCAGGCATCTGATGTTTACCTCGTGCATCAGGGCGAAGAGGCATCACGTCTCGCATTCCGAGTAGCCGAAGGGCTGCGCGATCATGGGATCAGCGTCATCCTGCATTGTGGTGGCGGCGCATTCAAGTCGCAAATGAAAAAGGCCGATGGCAGTGGCGCAGCCTTTGCCGTGATTATTGGTGACGATGAAGCGTCGACCGGTGAAGTACAGCTCAAGTCGTTGCGCGAAGATGGCGTTGCACAACGTAAACTCAAGGTCGATGAATTGGCAGATGCCATCATCGACACGATGATCGATTCGGAAGACACAGGGGAATAAGCATGGCGCATTACGATCTTGAAGAACAGGAACAGATTGATTCCCTGAAAACCTGGTGGAACATGTACGGCAACCTGGTGACCACCGTGATCACGGCACTGGCTGTCGTGATGCTCGGCTGGCAGGGCTGGAACTGGTATCAAAACGGCCAGACGGCAAAGGCAGCCCAGGTTTTTGCCTCGCTTGAGCAAGGGCTGGAAACAGGTGATGCCCAAAATCAAAACCGCTGCCGGCGAACTGGCTG
>CALAGF010000081.1 GCA_937892345.1 uncultured Rhodocyclaceae bacterium
AGCAGGCCGCCTACATCGGCGTGCCCAAACAAGGCCCGTACAAGGCCGAGCACTACCGCTACTAAGAGCTTGTCCGTGAATAAGAGGCCAAAGTATGGGAAGTGAATCGCCGTCAATGCGAGGCGCGCTTTTGCAGCTTGGGTGGTGCCCAAGCCAGAAAACGCAACAGCGCAGTGGCGAGGATTCGGCCTCATACCGACGCCGAACTACTTACAGACAAGCTCCAGGCTTGATCTGAATGCAACGCACATCCACAATGGAACCATAACGATTCCATTGTGGACTGAACCATGCCGGTTACCCTGACAATCAAGAACGTCCCGGACGAACTCGCGGAGCGCCTCCGTACGGTAGCGACCAGCCATCACCGCTCACTTCAAGGCGAACTCATGGCGATCATTGAAGCGGTGGGTCGGCTCCATGAGCCAGGCAAGACAACCCCAGGCTTCCAGTACTTGATCGCCACATCCGCAGTTGAGCGGGTTCAGACAACGCAGGAAGACATCCCCGCTGACAATCTGCTCGACCAGCTCGACGCGATCGTGGCCGGCAGCCAGTGGGGGCGAGCACCAATGCTCACCCGAAACCAGGCCCATGACCGGGCCCTGGCCCGGGAGCTCGACTACCAGGTGCAGGAAGAAAAGGCCCGCTACAAACCATGAGTTCGCCCTACTTCCTCGACACCAACATATTGATCTATGCAACATCGCTGGCAGACGACCACGCGACCAAAAGGCCGGCGGCACGCAACTGGGTGGCCCGCACTGACTGGGGCTTGTCCACACAGGTGCTCATGGAGTTCTACGCCAATGCCCGTCAGGCCCGTCACGGCCTGTTGCCCACCGCACCACAGACTTTCGTCGAGTGCATTGCCGCAAGCCGACCCGTGCAAGCCGTCGACCGCGAACTGGTACTCGCCGCGCTCAGCCTGCGCAACCGCTACAACCTCAGCCACTGGGACGCAGCCATCCTGTGCGCCGCAGCACGCCTCGGAGCCCACACGGTCATCAGCGAAGATCTCTCCCACGGACAACGCTACGACGGAATCTGCGTCCTCAATCCCTTTCTGGGTTGACCCCCCGGACACACCCGACAACGACTCTCGTCGCAAACCCAATGAGCAAGCTGGAAACAACCAAAGACTCCATGCGGACTCTGTACGAGTCCGATACCCGGCCATGGGTCGTTGCCTACTCAGGCGGCAAAGACTCAACAGCCGTCCTGCAACTCGTCTACGAACTACTGCTGGAAGAGCAGGCTCTCGGCAAATCGGGCAAACCCGTTTTCGTCGTTTCCTCAGATACCGGAGTAGAGGCACCAAATGTCGCCCAGTATGTTTCCAGCACATTGGGACTGATCGGCCTGAACGCCACGGAGCAAAAACTGGATCTCACCGTCAATCTGGTCATGCCAGAAGCTGATGAAGAGTTCTGGTCGAAACTTATCGGCTTAGGTTATCCCCCGCCTACGCGTTGGTTTCGCTGGTGCACCACAAACATGAAGATCAAGCCGTCGCGCCGAGCCATTGACGACATCACCCGTAAGTACGGCAGCGTAATCCTTCTTCTTGGAACACGTAGCGACGAAAGCGCCTCACGAAGTAATGCCATCGCCTCCCGTGAAACCAACCAGCTCGGGTTAAACCGTCACCACGAAATTCCCGACGCGTTGGTCGCCACGCCCATCGTGGACTGGACTACTGACGAAGTTTGGGACTACCTCTACTCGTATCCGCCTCCATGGGGGGGCAGCCACGATTTCATGTTGTCGCTTTACCGCAAAGCCAATGGCGGAGAGTGTCCCGTCGTACTTGATCTCAACACACCGTCCTGCGGAGGTAGCCGCTTCGGCTGCTGGACCTGTACCGTCGTCAAGGAAGACAAATCGATGCAGGGCTTCATTCAATCTGGAGACGAAAACCTCCAGCCACTGGCTGATTTCCGTGACTGGTTAAAAGTCATCCGCGAAGATCCGAGTCGACGCAACCCGCTTCGGCGCGATGGTAAATCGGCGGGCCCAGGCCCTTTCAACGCCCAAACCCGAATCGAAACTCTCGATCACTTGCTGGCACTTGAAGCCAAGGTCGGTTTCCGCCTAATCTCAGACTCCAGCCTGACCTTTATCCAGAAGACCTGGGACAAGGAGTTCGATTACAGTGGCATGGCACGCCAAATCGCTGAACGGTTTGGCCGGGAGATTGCGATGACTGAACCAACACGCTCCACCAACGCCGAAGACCCTCTGCTGGAAAGTTGCGCAGTAGACGCGGACTTCCCGGTCGAACTGGCCCAACGCCTGCTCGAAACTGTCAAGGAAAAGTACGCACACCTCGAAGGCTGGGGTGCCAAGGCCAGCCTTGAAAAAGACCTCCGCGAACTGATCGAAAAAGACATCAATCAGGCACTGTCCGCCGATCCTGCCCATGATCTTTAAAAAAATCTGTATCCAGAACCTGTTCTCCTATTACGGCGAACAGGTTTTCGATTTCCCCCCACCTACCCGAAAACGGCCGGTAATTTTGATTGCCGGCCGCAACGGTTTCGGCAAGACCAGCTTCATTAATAGCGTGAAGCTGCTGTTTCTCGGCACTGCCGATGAAATGCTGCGCAACGTGCAAGCAGGCATGACGCTACGTCCAAACAGCTACCTGCTAGGCACAGGGAAAGAATGGCAGGGAATTTTCAACCGGCGCGCACGCCATGAAAGCCTGGAGGAGAAGCGCTTTGACACCCGCTACGGCATCACCATTGAATGGCTAGAACCGGAAGGCAAAGTCATTGCGGAGCGCTACTGGACCCTCAGACGCAACGAGCCGGAAGCCCATCTTCGGATAGAAACCAATTTCGATACAGATCTTGGCCGAGTCATCGAAAACCCGGAAAGCGCCGAAGAATTCCTTGAGCGACGCCTACCCAAGAGCCTGGTACCGTTCTTTTTTTACGACGGCGAACAGGTTCAGCAAATTGCCGAAGCCAACCGGGAAGGCCAGTTGCGGCAGATCGAGCGTCTGCTCGACATCAGCGCCTTGGACACGCTGAACGCCTATCTCCAGAAAATCATTAACAACTGGCGACTGGAAGGTCAGGGGCCGGAAGCGCGCGCAGAGCTTGCACAACTCAAAGCAGAATTACAGGTACTGCAGGCTGATATCGCCGCAAAGCAGGCTCTCATTGCCGATGCCGATGAACGGCACCTTGAACGGCTTGTCGCGGCCATTGGCGCGGCGCTCTTGCGCCAGGGTGGGCACGCGCAGGCTCTCGTCCCGCTTGGGCAGCCAGCGCAGGCCCAGCAGGATCAGCACGGTGGTCACCACTTCCACCACCAACTGGGTCAGGGCCAGGTCCGGCGCCGAGAACCAGACGAAGGTCACGCAGGTCATCAGGCCGCAGACGCTGACCATGGTCAGGGCCGCGAGCCGGTGGTACTTGGCCTGCCAGGCGGCGCCAAGGGCGCAGGCAATCGCCAGCAGCCACAGGATGACGAACACGATCGAGCCGGGAATCTTCGGCCGGTCGCCCCAGCTGAGGCTGCTGTGCAGCATCGGGATCAACCCGGCCAGCACGGCGGCGAGCACCGACAGCGACACCTCCCACTGGAAAAAGGCAAAAAATCCCAGAATGATGATGATGTCGTGCAAATTGGCCACGATGGCTGAAACTGCGTATTTCCATTCAAAACGCAACGCCAGATAAATGATGATGCCAATAACCACAAAGGCCAGCGCCTTGATTCCATTGCCCAGCAA
>CALAGF010000082.1 GCA_937892345.1 uncultured Rhodocyclaceae bacterium
GCGTGATCGTGTATCAGGAACAGGTGATGCAGATCTCGCAGATCATCGGCGGCTATACGCTGGGTGGTGCCGACATGCTGCGCCGGGCGATGGGCAAGAAAAAGCCGGAGGAAATGGCCAAGCACCGCGAAACCATTGCCGAGGGTGCCAAGGGGCGCGGCTATGATCCGGCGCTGGCCGAAAAACTGTTCGACCTGATGACCAAGTTTGCGGAGTACGGCTTCAACAAGTCGCACACCGCCGCCTACGCTGTAGTCACTTATCACACCGCCTGGCTCAAGCGTTACCACTGTGCCGCCTTCATGGCCGCCACCATGTCGTCCGACATGGACAACACCGATACGGTAAAAATCTTTTACGAGGACACGATCGCCAACAAGGTAACGGTCCTGGGGCCGGATGTGAATGCCTCGAATTACCGTTTTGAGCCAGTCGACCGTACGACCATTCGTTACGGGTTGGGGGCGGTCAAGGGGACGGGTGAGCAGGCAGTTAACGTCATTCTCAAAGCCCGAGACAGTGGTGGGGCGTTCAAGGATTTATTCGATTTCTGTCTGCGCTGCGACAAGCGTCAGGTGAATCGACGCACCATCGAAGCGCTGATCAAGGCCGGGGCCTTCGATAGCATTGCACCGCGTGTGCCCGGTAGCGACCTGGCCGATCGGCACCGTCTACTGGCGACGGTGGGCATCGCCATGGATTTTGCCGAGCAATCGGAGCGCAATGCCATGCAGACCAGCCTGTTCGATATCGCTGAAGTGGCCGAGGCGCATGCGCCGGAATACGCCAGCGTGCGCCCGTGGGATGAAAAAACCCGCTTGATGGAAGAAAAAACCGCGCTGGGTTTTTTCTTCTCGGGCCATCCCTACAGCAGCAATCGTAAGGAATTGTCCCGTTTCGTGCGTCGACCGTTGAATCGCCTGGAACCGGCCAAGGAGTTCACGACCATTGCCGGTGTCGTCGTGGGCGTGCGGACACAGATGACCCGGCGCGGCAAGATGCTTTTCGTCCAGATCGATGACGGTACCGCGATGGTTGAAGTCTCGGTTTTCAACGAACTGTTTGAGGCGGAGCGCAGCAAGATCGTGACCGACGAAATTCTGGTGGTCGAAGGCAAGGTCAGTTACGACGATTTTTCCGGTGGTAATCGCGTGGTCGCGGAACGGATGATGACGCTCGGCGAAGCGCGTGCGCGCTTTGCCAAATTCCTGCGCCTCGCGATGTCCAGCGAGCACGATGTGCGGCATCTCAAGTCGCTGCTGCAGCCTTTTGCGCCGGGGCCTGCGCCGGTGCGCATTCGTTACCGGAATGCCTTGGCCGAATGCGAGTTGCTGCTGGGCGCCGCACTGAAGGTCAATCTTGATGATGCCTTGCTCGATGCGCTGGGCAACTGGCTCAAGCCGGCAAACGTCGAAATCGTGTATTGATGCCCTGCAGCGGGCGATTCAAGCCAGGGTTCAGCGCACCAGGTCGGTCTTGAAACCAATGCGCACGGCGCCCCAGTGGCGGCCTCCCACCGTGATCGGCATCGACAGGTCGTTGAGAATTTCGCCGGTATCGCGCACGTAAGTCTGGAATAGCGAGGACTTTTCATTCTTCGCCAGCTTGAGTCCGACCGGATCGTTAAAAATGCGTTTGTGGCGGCATTTGGCCAGATCGATTGTCGGATCGCCGCTCGGCGGGTTCGAAAATACGCCGTTATGTGCCGGAGCGTAGCCATTGGTGTCGACCGAGAGCGAGTAGACGAGGCCGGGAATCTCGCGCAGCAGATCATCGTAAAGGCGGGTCAGGTCCGCATCGCACTGGCTGTCGTAGGCCGTGGTGTAACGCCTGGGGTTGGAGCCGGGAATGTCGCGGTAGGCCTGATCGAACACATTGATGCCCCGGTCAGCCAGTTTCTGGAGGACGCCAGCAACCTGGTCGCGAAAGTGGATGCACTTGTCGTGCAAGGTGTCGAACATGCTGCTGCCGGTGCGGAAATCGGCCAGCGTGCATTGCAGGTCTTCGGTCGATTCGCGCAGCGTGCGAGCCGAGTCCTGGCACTGTTTCATGCGTCCGGAGATGTCGACCGAGTGATTGCGGATTTCTTCCACTTCGCGGTGGATCGCCTGATTGCTCTCGCGCAGGTTGTAAATGGCCGCAGAAATGGTGCTCAGCTGTTCGGTCGTCTGCTTGAAATCGCCCACCATGGTGGTCAGATCGGTGGCAGAGGTCTCGATGTATTCGTTGGCACGGGTGACTTCGCCGACGATGGTCTGGGTCTTGGTCGAGGTGTCTGCCACCAGATTGATCATTGACTGGGTATTCTGGCCGATTACCTGGGTTGCCGTTTTTACCTTTTCGGCCAGTTTGCGGACTTCGTCGGCCACCACCGCAAAACCACGGCCTGCTTCACCAGCGCGGGCCGCTTCGATCGCAGCGTTGAGCGCCAACAGGTTGGTCTGGTCGGAAATGTCGTTGATCAACGAAACAATCTCGTTGATCTTCATTGAACTGGTATGCAACTCCCCAACCGTGGAAGAGAAATGCTCAATGTGCTGGTTGGTTGAGCGCATGGTCGAGGCCACAGTTTCCATCTGGGTCAAGGAGCGCTGTGCAAGGTCCAGATTGTTCTGGGTTGACGACTGGATGGCGTCGGAATTGAGCGCTACTTCGCTGACTGCCAGATTGACCCGGTTGCTTGAGGCAAAGATGTCGGCGGCCAATGCTTCCTGGCGCCGGACCGCATCGCTGGTCTGCTGTACAAGGTGATTCATTCTGGCTGCGTCGGCGGCAATGCTTACACTGCTGCTGCGGGAATGCCCGATCAGGCCGCGGATGCGCGAGAAAAAGCGGTTCAGATTGGCTGATATCCGGCCTGCAGGGTCGTTCCCGGAGGCGCCTACCGGGTGGGCCAGATCGGCATTGCCATCAGCGATTGCCGCAATGTCGCGGTCAATCTTGCTGAGCGCCGCATTGTTTCCGAACAGTCCCATGGGGTGTCTCCAGTATTTTTATCAGGGGAAATTCAGCAACGGCTGTTGCGGGGTGTGGCAGCGACAGCCGTAATTTTCAGGCGCGCTGGCGGGCAGCAAGGCGTCCGAGAACGAAACCCTTGAGTTCGTGGAAGGGAATCGGTTTGTGGAAGATCGTGACGTCAGTCGGCAGATCACGTTCCTGGACTTCTTCTTTTTCGATGGCGCTGACCACGATGATGTCCATGCGCGCCAGTTCGCTGTTGGCGCGCAAACGGCGGATCATTTCGAAGCCGTCCATGCCGGGCATCATCAAATCGGCGATCAGGATGTCGGGCATGCATTGTCCAACCTGCAGCAGACCTTCGAAACCGTCGCCGACGATGCGCAGCTTGATAGGCAGATTCCAGCTGTCTACCGTGATCTGGTAGAGCTTTTGCAGCGTGGGATCATCTTCGGCAATCAGCAGGTCGAGTTGGCCGCCGTGTTCTGGCGCCAGCGGAATCAGTTTGCGGCGTCGGGCCAGAAGGGCTTCAACCGAGGCTGCTGGAATGCGGCGATGTCCGCCCGCTGTTTTCCATGCATCAAGCACCCCATTCTCGACCATGTTCTGAACGGTGCCGAGGGATACGCCAAGCCGCTGGGCTGCCTGCCGGGTGCTGAGAAATTCGTTGTCTGCCATAGCCGTTGCCATCACCGAAGTTGCAAAATTGGCAAATTCTAACCCCGCTGGAAAAAAAGTGTGTAAAGAAATTGCAGATCGGAAGAGCGTCGTGTAGGGAAAGAGTGT
>CALAGF010000083.1 GCA_937892345.1 uncultured Rhodocyclaceae bacterium
GCTTGATCAACGCCGCCTCCAGCGTGGCTGTACCGCTGGCGACCAGTGAAACATCGGCGGCCCCCAGTGCATCCTGGGCATGACCAAACAGGAGTCGGAAGGGAATATCGCCTGCCTGCTGCTGATAAATTGCAGTTTCAAATTGCAGCCGGGTTTCCCGAGTGGCGAGGGGCACCACGAAAAGCGCATTCGGCAATGCATCTGCATGAATTTTCTTGGCCGTTTGCACAAAGGTATCTGCCATCATGGCCAATTCGCCCTGGCGACTGCCTGGCAACATGGCAATGACCGGAATATCCCGTGCGATGCCCAGCTTTTCCCGTACATCGCGTTTGCGCGTCTGCAAGGGAATCTGGTCAGCCATTGGATGACCGACATAACTGACGGGAATGCCGGCTTTCTCGTAAATCGGGGCTTCCATGGGAAACAGGGCGAGCACCCGGTCGACCGCTCGTCCGATTTTTCCGATACGTCCACCTCGCCAGGCCCAGATGGAAGGGCTGACATAGTGAATTGTCCGGATACCGGAATCTTTCAGGGCCGTTTCCAGTCCCAGATTGAAGTCGGGTGCATCGACACCGATAAAAATATCCGGACGAATGTCGAGCAAACGCTTCTTCAATTGCCGGCGAATACCGGAAATTTCCCGATAGTTTTTCAGGGCATCCCAATAGCCCATGACCGAGAGTGACTCCATCGGCCACCACGACTGAAACCCCTGTCCCTGCATCCTGGGACCGCCGATGCCAAAAAACTCGGCATCCGGAAAATGCTTTTTCAGGGCGACCATCAGGTGAGAGGCCAGCAGATCGCCGGAGGCCTCACCTGCCACCATCGCAATTCTCAAGGCGTTACCCATATCAGCGGATAATGCCTCGCTTGGAGACTTCCAGGAAATCTACAAAACGTTGGACATCTGGCTGCGTCCTGGCATCTTCCTTCAGTTTGGCCTTGGCTTCTTCGAGCAGCAGACCCGACTTGTAAAGGGTGCGATAAGCCCGCTTGAGCGCCAATAGCGCATCTGCGGAGAAACCACGCCGCTTGAGACCTTCCACGTTGATCCCGTAAGGCTGGGCAGTATTCCCGGCAGCCATCAGGTAAGGCGGAACGTCCTGCAGAATCACGGATCCAACCGCCGTCATCACATGTGCGCCGACGCGGCAGAACTGGTGAACCCCGGTAAATCCCCCAAGAATTGCCCAGTCTTCAATGGTCACATGACCAGCGAGCTGCGAATTATTGGCAAAGGTGGTCTTGTTCCCAACCTGACAGTCATGGGCGATGTGGACGTAAGCCATAATCCAGTTGTCATCACCGATCCGGGTAACACCGCAATCCTGAACCGTGCCCAGATTGAAGGTGCAGAACTCGCGAATCACATTGCGGTCACCAATTTCCAGTCGGGTCGGCTCACCTGCGTATTTCTTGTCCTGCGGCACCTCACCCAGTGAGCAAAACTGGAAAATGCGGTTGTCGCGACCAATCCGGGTGTGGCCGGTAATAACGGTGTGCGGCCCGACCGTGGTGTTGTCGCCAATTTCGACGTTCGCACCAATGATCGCATACGGACCGATCTCGACATTGTGGCCAATTCGTGCAGCAGGATCAACGATGGCAGTAGCATGAATCATCGTCACAGATCCCGTTTTGCGCACATCAGTTTGGCTTCTGCCGCCAGTTGACCGTCAACACGGGCTTCGCCCTTGAACTTCCAGACGCCGCGCATTTGTCGCTCGATCTGAACGTGCAAGTGCAATTGGTCACCCGGCAACACCGGGCGCTTGAAGCGTGCTTCGTCAATCCCTGCGAAATAAAACACGGTATCCGGCGATGGTTTTTCGTCCATTGACTTGAACGACAGAATGCCAGCGGCCTGCGCGAGCGCTTCCATGATCAACACCCCGGGCATGACTGGGTGATGGGGAAAATGGCCGACAAAAAATGGTTCATTGATGGTGACGTTCTTGTACGCATGGATCGATTTTCCCAGTTCCATCTCGACCACACGGTCCACAAGAAGGAAGGGATAACGATGCGGGAGATGCGCCATAATTTCGTTAATATCCATCATTTAATCAATCCCCTGTATTAATTTCTTCAAGTTTTTTCTCAAGTTCTGAAATGCGATCCGCAAGCTTCGAGAGGCGGCGGATATGCGATGCGTTGCGCAGCCACTCATCATGGGTATCCAGCGGAAAAACACTGGTATATACCCCGGGCTTCAGAATGTTTTTCATGACCAGCGAACCACCGGAAACCGTTGTGCCCCCGGCAATATTCAAATGCCCGGAAATCATCCCGGCACCACCGACGATACAATGTTCGCCGAGCGTGGTACTTCCCGCGATCCCGGTGCAGCCTGCCAGCACCGTCCGAGCACCAATCTGGCAGTTATGCGCGATATGCACCAGATTATCAATTTTGCATCCATCGCCGATCACCGTGTCACTCAAGGTGCCACGGTCAACTGCTGAATTGGCCCCGATTTCGACATCGTCGCCGATCCGGACAATACCGAGTTGTGGAATTTTGACCCAGTCCATGCCATCTGGCGCAAAACCAAAACCATCGGATCCAATCACTGCCCCCGAATGAATGATGGCACGCTGGCCGATCTGGCAACCGTGGTACACGGAAACGTTGGGATAAAGTACCGAATCATCACCGATTGCAGCCCCATCCTGCACCACACAACCAGGATAAAGCACCACCCGCTCACCAATCACAACATCCCGACCAATACTCACGCCGGCACCAATAGCAGCGGAAAGCGGTACCTGAGAGGCCAGCGATGCGGAAACATGCACACCGTCAAAGCCATGCATGGGCGGATTCATCAGGCCAGCCAGTCGCGCGTAATACGCATAGGGGTTGCCCGTAACAATGCGCGGGCCGGCAAAGGCTTCGGCAGCATCAGGCGCCAGGATGACCGCTGCGGCGGAGGTTGTTTGCAAGAGATTGCGATACTTGCGACTGCTCAGAAAGGAAATATCTCCCGGTCCTGCCGCATCCAGCGGAGCGATGCGTGAAACACGTGTTTGAGCATCTCCAAGCACATCGCCGCCCAACTGGGCGGCGATGTCTGCAAGCGTGAAGTCTGGCCGCCCTTCTGCCATTACTTGCCTTCCGAAAGCGCCTTGATCACCCGGTCCGTGACGTCAAGTCGGGGGCTCACCCAGACAACATCCTGCAGAATCAGGTCATATTTTTCCGACTCGGCAATCTGCTTGATCGCCCGATTGGCCTTCTCGATTACAGCAGCATTTTCTTCGTTCTGGCGCAGATTCAAATCTTCACGGAATTCACGCTGACGACGTTGGAATTCGCGAGAAATTTCGCCAAATTCCTTTTCCTTGTTCCGGCGGTCAGTTTCTGCCATGGTGACCGAGTTCTTTTCAAGATTTTCCTGCAAGCCCTGAAGCTGCTTGGCCATACGCTGCAAATCCTGATCACGCTTGGAAAACTCGCTCTCCAGCTTCTTTGCCGCTTTTTGGGCAGCCGGAGCATCACGGAATATACGTTGCGTATTGACGTAGCCGACTTTCAGCTCTGCAGCACCGACACCGGTCGCAAACAGCGCAGAAATAAGGGAAGCAACGACGAGAGATTTAACTTTCAACTTGACACTCCTGTATCAAAATGTGGTGCCGAACTGGAATTGGAAGGTTTCCTTCTTGTCGGCATTTGCATCGTTCAATGGTATACCGTAACTGAATTTGAGCGGGCCGATCGGTGAAATCCAGGAAGCGGAAACACCTGTTGAATAGCGCAACTCGCTGAGCGCCAGTTTCTCGGTCTTTGCATACACTTGGCCGGCATCAAAGAATACGCCCATACGGAAGCTCTTTTCCATGCCAGGTATCGCCCAAAGCATTTCAGCATTACCGATGACGCGACGATTACCGCCCAAGCGATATTCATTGCCATTGGCATCCTGATACGCCTGACCCAAAGAAGATGCCTTATAGCCACGAACCGAAGAAACACCGCCTGCGTAGAAATTCTTGAAGAAAGGCAGATCAGTCTGGCCGTAGCCGTTCGCATAACCCACATCGCCATTCAGCATGAGCGTAAAACGCTTGCTCAACGGAATGTAATGCTGCAACTGGTAGTTCAGACGGTAATACGTCAGGTCACCCCCAGGAAGCGCAACTTCGGCCT
This sequence comes from uncultured Rhodocyclaceae bacterium, assembly GCA_937892345.1. Taxonomy (GTDB): domain Bacteria; phylum Pseudomonadota; class Gammaproteobacteria; order Burkholderiales; family Rhodocyclaceae; genus Azonexus. Next base: position 4,162 of record CALAGF010000083.1, read on the forward strand.
GAGCCTTGTGAAAGGTTCCTGTCGTCGGAAAGAAAAAACTGTCCTTTCCATCGCTGATCCAGGTGAGCGTCATCGGCAAGGAGAGATTGCTGGCCCCCTGCTTACTCACGTAATCGACGTAATGCTGCGGGCTCTGGTCATAGAGCGTGATCTTGGTCTGATCAAGCCCCAGCCCCAGTGTCAGCGACTGCTTGTCTCCAATCGGAAAACCCAGGCGCAAGCCACCGCCAGTCGAAGCCGATGAGTAGTAGGCAATTGCCGTGGACTCGGTATTTGTGGTCCGGTGATAGATGTCGAAGCCTTGGCTGACGCCATCAACCGTGAAATACGGATTGGTATAGGAAAAAGAATACGTCCGGTAAGACTTCGCGGAATTTACCTGGATCGAGACAGCATTCCCGCTACCCATAAAGTTGTTCTGGGCAATCGAACCCGAAAGAATGACCTTGTCGGTACTGGAAGTACCCAAACCCAGCATCAGATTCCCCGTGGGTTTCTCGGTCACATTAATATTGACATCCAACTGATCGGAAGTTCCCGGAACAGCCGGTGTTTCCACGGATACATCCGTAAAGAAACCCAGGCGGTCGACCCTTTGCTTGGATGCTGAGAGCTTGTCTGCGTCATACCAGCCACCTTCCATCTGGCGCAATTCACGACGAACCACTTCATCGCGAGTTTTGGTATTGCCTGTGACATTGATACGCCGCACGTAGACGCGTTTGCCTGGATCAACAAAAATCGTGAACGCTACCTGGCGTTTTACCTTGTCGATTTCTGGAGAGGCATTTACGTTGGCGAAGGCATAACCTTCACTACCCAGCCGATCAGCAATTGCCTTGGTCGAATCATTGAGGCGCTCACGGGAAAAAATATCCCCGGCTCGAATCTGGACCAGTTTCTTGAGTTCATCTTCGGGAACAGAGAGGTCACCGATCAGTTTGACAGAGGACACCTGGTAACGCTCGCCCTCATTGACATTGACCGTGATGAACACATCTTGTTTGTCCGAAGACAAAGTCACCTGGGTGGACTCAACGTTGAACTCGAGATAGCCCTGATCAAGATAATAAGACTTGAGTTTTTCGATATCTGCAGCCAGTTTCTGGCGCGAATACTGATCGTTTTTGGTGTACCAGGTGAGCCAGCCAGGTGTTGTCAGATCAAAGCGTGACAACAAATCCTTCTCGCGGAACGCTTTGGTACCGACAATATTGATTTGCTTGATCTTTGCAGCCTCGCCTTCTTCAATCGCGAAGCTGATGCCAACCCGATTGCGCTCCAGAGGATTCACTGTCGCGGTGACCGAAGCGGCATATTTTCCACGAGAGAGATACTGACGTTTTAGTTCCTGCTCTGCTTTTTCCAAGAGTGCGCGATCAAAAATACGCCCCTCGGCGATCCCGGTCTCTTTCAGCGCCTTGACGATCACGTCCTTGTCGAATTCCTTCAGACCGGAAAAGGTCACCGAAGCAATCGCCGGCCGCTCCTGAACAACGACAACCATGACATTGCCGTCTACTTCAATCCGCACGTCCTTGAAAAATCCGGTCGCAAACAAGGCCTTGATGGCCTGTGCTGCCTTCTCGTCATCAAAGCTTTCACCGACCTTGACTGGAAGATAACTGAACACCGTCCCGGCTTCGGTCCGCTGGATACCTTCGACTCGAATGTCCTTGACCGTAAATGGCTCAAAAGCCATCGCCGGAAGCGAGAACATGCCGGCAATCACGACGGACAATAGGGTTTTTTTCATCATTCAGCCGCCTAAAAGGCGAGTCAAGTCGTTAAAAAATGCGAAAGCCATCAGGACAAACAAGATGGACATGCCGATCTGTTGACCGATGACCATCGCCCGCTCCGAGAGGGGCTTTCGCCGGATGACTTCTATCATATGATACATCAAATGACCTCCATCCAGCACCGGCACGGGGAGCAGATTGAGGACACCGAGACTGATGCTGACAAGGGCCATGAACTGCAGATAGTAGTCCACACCCAGCCGCGCGGATTGCCCGGCATAGTCAGCAATCGTGACCGGCCCGGAGAGGTTTTTCCACGAGACCTCGCCGGTGAGCATTTTGCCAAGCATCACCAGGCTGAAAATGGATTTTTCCCAAGTTTCACGAGCAGCCTTTACAGCGGCATCGACTACGCCATAACTCACGGTTGTACGTAACTGCCGCATACCTTCCGGCGGCGTTGCGACTGAAATACCGATGCGCCCAATACGCCGTCCAGCTTCGGAAAATAACTCGGGGGTCACGTCGACCGTACGAACTTCTCCGTTGCGTTGAATCGCCAGCCGGACAGGACGATCTATTGCTTCACGAATCGCCATGACCACTTCGTGCCAGCCTGCAATGGCTTTGCCGTCTACGGCCAGAATGAAATCGCCGGCCAACAGTCCCGCGCGATCTGCCGGACCGCCACTCTGCAGCTTGCCGACAACCGGTGGCAATAGCGGACGATACAACTTAAGTCCGAAATGTTCGAAAGCATCACCCTCCCATCCAGCATCACCTGCTGCAGAGAGGTAGATGCGGCGCACAAACCTTGAACCATCTTCAGCGGCCAAACTCAGTTCCGCACTCTCCTGCTCAACTGCTTTTTGCAACAGTAGCCAGCGCAGTTCATCCCAAGTCGCAACCGCTTCGCCGTCCACCGCGATGACCTGGTCTCCGTAACGAACACCTGCCATCGCCGCGGGCGAACCGGCCGGCGGTTCACCCAATACCGGGAGCAGCGCTTGCGTCCCGGACATGAACACAATCCAGTAGAGCACCATGGCAAGCGCGAAATTGGCCATCGGCCCGGCGGCGACAATAATGCTGCGCCGGCCTACACTTTGCGTATTGAATGCGCGATGCAACTCAGCCGGGTCGACGGCTGCCTCGCGCTGATCAAGCATCTTGACATAGCCCCCAAGCGGAAACGCACTGATCGCCCACTCAGTCCCGTCTTTGCCCAGTCGACGCTGCCAGAGGACTTTGCCAAAGCCGATCGAGAAACGCAGGACCTTGACACCACACCAGCGTGCAGCGAGGTAATGCCCTGATTCGTGAACAACGACCAGGACGCCGATCACCAAAGCAAAGGATGCCAGGTATAACGGCAGGTCGCTCACCCGAATCGTTCCTCACGAATCATTTGCCGAGCGAGATGACGCGCTTCGGCGTCGGCAGCCAGAACATCTGCCAAGCTCCCTTCCGGGCCAGCCGGAAGCGCCGCAAGCACCGCCTCGTTGAGTCGTGCAATGCCGAGAAAGGACAATGCGCCGTCAAGGAAACTGGCCACTGCAACCTCGTTGGCTGCATTCAGGATGGCCGGCGCGGTACCGCCTTCGCGCAACACATCGTAAGCCAACTGCAAGCAACGGAAACGCTCGAAATCCGGGGCATGAAAATCCAGTCGGGCGACCTTGAATAAATCAAGTGGTTCGACGCCGGCAGCGATCCGTTCAGGCCAGGCCAGGGCATAAGCAATCGGGGTTCGCATATCGGGATTACCCAACTGGGCAAGCACCGACCCATCCAGATACTGTACGGCTGAATGAATCACGCTCTGGGGATGGACAACCACCTGGATCATTTCTGGCGCCGCATCAAATAACCAGCGCGCCTCGATCACTTCAAGCCCCTTGTTCATCATGGTCGCAGAATCGACCGATATCTTGCGCCCCATCACCCAATTGGGATGCGCACAAGCTTGATCCGGGGTCACGCGCTGCAGTTCGTCCAGTGCGGTATTCCGGAACGGCCCGCCGGAAGCGGTCAGCAGTAAACGACTGACCCCTGAGGCTTTCAATCCGTGTGAAAAATCAGCGGGCAGCGCCTGGAAAATTGCGTTGTGTTCGCTGTCGACCGGAAGAAGACTGGCACCGTGTTCACGTACAGCCTCCATGAACAGCTCGCCGGCCATCACCAGGACTTCCTTGTTCGCCAGCATTACTTTTTTTCCGGCACGAGCGGCGGCCAATGTTGGCTCCAAGCCGGCAGCGCCGACAATCGCTGCCATCACCGAATCAACCTCCGTGCACGAGGAGAGTTCGACCAACGCCTCAACGCCATAACGTACTTCGGTATTGATTCCGGCCGCGAGGAAGCGCGATTGCAAGGCCTGTGCCAACGGTGCGTCCCTCAAGACGGCAAAGCGGGGACGGAATTCAAGACACTGTTCGAAGAGCTTGTCGATCTGGCTATGCGCACATAACGCAAATACCCGATAGCGCTCGGGATGGCGTCGGATTACGTCAAGCGTACTGACGCCAATCGATCCGGTCGCGCCAAGAATGGTGATGGATTGCATCGGGTTCAGGTGGGGACGTGGATAAAAGCCAGCCAAACCATGGCCACCACCGGCAAGGTAGAGGTCAGACTGTCGATTCGATCAAGTACGCCGCCATGCCCGGGAAGAATATTGCTGCTGTCCTTGATTCCGGCCTTGCGCTTGAGCAAGGACTCAAACAGGTCGCCCACAATGCTTACCCCGGTCATCAAGACCAGCGCGGCAGTCCACATTTCCACCGACATGACACCTGCAAAAAAATAATGTCCGATCAACGAGCCGTACAGGAGAACACCCACCAAGGCCCCCACTGCGCCCTCGAGCGTTTTGCCCGGGCTGATCGATGGGGCAAGCTTGTGTTTTCCGAAACGACGACCGGCAAAGTAGGCCGCAATATCGGCCATCCAGACAATCGCAAAAACGGCTAGCAAGACACCCGGACCCAGCGCCCGTAACTGGACCATCGCCAGCCAGGTTGGCAACAAAACTACCGCCCCGACCAGAATGCCGGAGAATTTGCCCAGCGCCCATTTGTTTTTCAGCCAGAACGGCAACAGCAACAACCAGAATACGGTCGACACACCGTAAAAGGCGAAAACCCAGACCGTGCCAGGTTCGAAATGACCGACCCCCATCGCCGCAGGGTCCATGATCGAAAGTGCCGCGCAGAGCAAGGCGGTGCCGATGCCCAGCGCAATCCGCGGTCCGGATTGCCAGCCCAACAAACTGCCCCATTCCCAGGCGCCGATCCCGATAAATACAGCCACCAGCAATGCCCAAGCGGACTGGGGCAGCCAAAAAATGCTCGGCAGCAAGAGGGCCATCAGGACAAGCGCGGTAATCACGCGCGTTTTAAGCATCAGGGGTATCCGTCAATTGTTCGCTGGTCCTGCCGAAGCGCCGCTCGCGTTTCTGGAAGGAAGCAATCGCCTTGTCAAACTCGGCGGTATCGAAATCAGGCCACAGCGTTGGCGTGAAATAAAGCTCGGAATAAGCCAGTTGCCAGAGCAAAAAATTGCTGATTCGCTCCTCGCCGCCGGTCCGGATAAAAAGATCCGGCTCCGGAGCAAAATGCATCGACAGGAAGGGCTCCAGTTCGCTCTCTTCCCACGCCCCCTGCTTTTCCGGCATGGCCAGAGACAAGCGATTAACCGCCTGCATCACATCCCAGCGACCGCCGTAGTTGGCAGCGACAGTCAGTTCCAGTTGGGTATTTGCTGCTGTTTTGGCCTCGGCATCACGAATCAGCGCCTGCAATCGTGGCTCGAATCGGGAAAGATCACCAACAACGCGCAAACGAACACCATTGCGATCCAGCTTTGCAACCTCCTGCTCCAGCGCCTTCACAAACAACTGCATGAGCAGCGTGACCTCATCCAGCGGTCGACGCCAGTTTTCCGAAGAAAATGCAAACAGTGTGAGATAGCGAATCTTGCGCTCAAGGCAGGCGCGAACCATCTCGCGAACCAGCTCAACTCCCTTGGCATGCCCGGCAACCCGGGGCAGGAAACGTTTTTTTGCCCAGCGGCCGTTGCCGTCCATGATGACAGCAACGTGCGCCGGAACATTTGCAGACAGCGGTATATGCCGCGTCGAACTGGAAAATAGCGCCATTCAGCCGGAGCGGCTTAAATCTGCATGAGCTCGGCCTCTTTTTGGGCGAGCATCTTGTCAACGTCGGCGATATAACGATCAGTCAGCTTTTGAATATCGTCTTGAGCTTTGCGTTCGTCATCCTCCGGAATCTCGCCCTTTTTCAGCGCATCCTTGAGGTGGGTATTGGCATCACGACGCAAATTGCGAATAGCAACCTTGGCGCCCTCGCCTTCATTCTTGACGACCTTGATCATTTCCTTGCGGCGCTCTTCGGTCAATGCCGGCATCGGCACGCGAATCATTTCGCCTTGGGAGGCCGGATTCAGGCCGAGATCAGAGTCGCGAATTGCCTTCTCGATCTTCTGTGCCATGTTTTTTTCCCACGGCTGAACGCCGATGGTACGAGCATCAACCAAAGTGATATTCGCCACCTGATTGACCGGCACCATGGAGCCGTAGTAATCAACCTGGACATGATCCAGCAGACCGGTATGTGCGCGGCCGGTGCGAACCTTCAACAGATCGTTTTTCAAAGCCTCCAGCGACTTCTGCATCTTGCCATCGGCGGTTTTCTTGAGTTCTGCAATCATGTTTTCTCTCTCAACAATAGACCAGCGTACCCTCATCCTCGCCACAGACAACGCGTTTCAGCGCCCCGGACTTGAAGATGGAAAATACATTGATCGGCAATTTCTGATCACGGCACAAAGCGAATGCAGTGGCATCCATTACCGCGAGATTTTGCGAGATCGCATCGTTGAAACTGATCCGGTCGTAACGGGTCGCCAACGGATCTTTCTTGGGATCTGCAGTATAGATGCCATCGACCTTGGTTGCCTTGAGGACGATTTCCGCACCAATCTCCGAACCGCGCAAGGCTGCAGCAGTATCGGTGGTGAAGAAAGGATTACCGGTGCCTGCACCGAAAATCACGATTTTTCCTTCTTCGAGATAACGGATGGCCTTGCCACGAATATAAGGCTCGATTACCTGTTCAATATTCAGTGCAGATTGCACGCGGGCATTCAGTCCTGTCTGACGCATTGCATCCGACAGTGCCATGGCGTTCATTACCGTGGCCAGCATGCCCATGTAATCTGCGGTAGCGCGATCCATCCCGGTGGCCGTACCGGCCATGCCGCGGAAGATGTTGCCACCGCCGATCACGACACCGATTTCCACACCCAAGTCAGCAACAACCTTGATTTCCCGGCAGATTTCAGCAATCACCAACGGATTGATACCGTAGGCGTCCGAACCCATCAGGGCCTCGCCGGAAAGCTTCAGGAGGATTCGCTTGTATTTGGGTGTAGTCATCGGCATTCCTTCATTACTTCTTGGCAGCAGCAGCGGCAGCTTGGGCGGCAACTTCGGCAGCGAAGTCATCAACCTTTTTCTCGATCCCTTCACCAACCATGTACAGCGTGAAGCTGGCGATCGAGGCGCCCTTTTCCTTCAGCAACTGTTCGATGGTTTGCTTGCCATCGGCTGCCTTGACGAAAACCTGACCAAGCAGGGTGACGTCCTTCAGATACTTCTGAACAGTACCTTCAGCGATTTTTTCCAGCATGGCTTCCGGCTTACCAGCTTCACGCGCCTTTTCAATGGCAACGCGACGCTCGGTATCGAGCAACTCTGCCGGCACGCCAGAGGAGTCCAGAGACTTCGGCTTGGATGCAGCGATGTGCATGGCCAGATCCTTGCCCAGTTGCTCGTCACCACCGACCAGATCAACCAGAACGCCAACCTTGGAACCACCGTGAATGTAGGAAACCAGCTTGCCCTTGGCTTCGCAGCGCACGAAGCGACGAATCGACATGTTTTCACCGATTTTGCCAACCAGCGCAGAACGGGTGGATTCGACAGTACCTTCGCCCATCGGCAGCACAGCCAGCGCAGCAACATCAGCCGGATTCTTTTCTGCTACCAGAGCAGCGGAACCGCCAGCCAACGCGATGAATTCGTCATTCTTGGCGACGAAGTCGGTTTCGCTGTTCACTTCGATAATTGCGCCGGTCTTGCCATCAGCAGCGATGCTGACTGCCACGATACCTTCGGCTGCAATGCGGGTAGCCGCCTTGGATGCCTTGTTACCCAGCTTGACACGAAGAATTTCTTCTGCCTTGGCCATGTCGCCGTCGGCTTCTGTCAGCGCCTTCTTGCATTCCATCATCGGCGCGTCGGTCTTGCCGCGCAGCTCTGCAACCATACCTGCGGTAATTGCCGCCATATTTTTCTCCTGAGCTAATGAAACAGGCGAAGCCTGAGGCTTCGCCGTTACAACCATATGATTACTGTGCGGATTCGACGACTTCAACGAATTCGTCATCACCACCGGCAGCGATGATTTCCTGGACAACCTGGCTACGGCCTTCCAGAACGGCATCGGCGACGCCACGGGCGTACAACTGGATAGCGCGCGAGGAATCGTCGTTACCCGGGATCACGTAATCAACGCCTTCCGGAGAGTGGTTGGTATCGACCACGCCGATCACCGGAATACCCAGCTTGCTGGCTTCGGTAATGGCAATTTTGTGATAACCGACGTCGACCACAAAAATAGCGTCCGGCAGGCCGGCCATATCCTTGATGCCGCCGATGGACTTCTGCAGCTTTTCCAGTTCGCGACGGAAGGTCAGCGCTTCCTTCTTGGACATGCGCTCCAGATCACCGGCTTCAACAGCCAGTTCCATATCCTTCAAACGCTTGATGGAAGTACGGACCGTCTTGAAGTTGGTCAGCATGCCGCCCAGCCAGCGCTGGTCAACAAAGGGAGCGCCGGCGCGCGCAGCTTCTTCGGCGATGAGTTCGCGGGCCTGGCGCTTGGTACCGACAAACAGAATGTTGCCGCGATTGGCAGCCAGCTTTTTCACGAAAGACATGGCTTCGTTGTACTTGACCAGGGTCTTTTCGAGATTGACGATGTGAATCTTGTTGCGGGCACCGAAGATATACGGGGCCATCTTGGGGGACCAGAAACGGGTCTGGTGGCCGAAGTGGACACCGGCTTCCAGCATTTCACGCATGGTAACGGACATTGTAAAACTCCTTAAGGGTTGAACCGCCACCCGCCGGAAACGCCTGCCATTATTGAATTTTGGCTGACACCCTTAATCGGCGGATGTGAGGATTTGGCCACGCACACCCTGTGCGCGACCATTTTTCCGGCCCTGCGGACCGAGAAAAACCCGTCAATTATAGCAGGATGAAAGCGCTTTAAAAAGCCCGAAACAGCGCTCAGCAGTTAGCTTGCCCGTTGACCGAAGCGGCCAGCATCTGCGTCAGGTAGACAGACCAGTCCGGCATCAGCAAGGCGAAATCACGCTCAAGGAGAGTGCAATCAAGACAAGAGTTCGCCGGTCGACGCGCCGGCACGGGATATTCCTGGCTCGAAATAGCCACGATGGCTTCAGGCCGGAGCGTCACTCCAGCGCTGCTGTCCAGCAAGCTGACAATATGCTGAGCAAAACCATGCCAGCTCACCGGATTAGCCGCAGACAAATGGTAAAGGCGCTTTTCGCCCGACATCATTCCCTGGCCATAGCCAAGGCGAGAGAGCACTACACCGGTGACTTCGGCAATCAATGCAGCAGGGGTTGGTGATCCGACCTGATCTGCGACCACGTTCAGCGTGCTGCGCTCCCGAGCCAGGCGCAGCATGGTTTTGACGAAATTCTGGCCGTGACTGCCAAACACCCAACTCGTGCGAAATATGACCGAACGTGCGCAGGTCGCACGAACGGCATTTTCTCCCGCTAACTTGCTAAGACCATAATTACTTTGCGGATTCGGCAGATCAGACTCGAGATAAGGGGATTTTTTTTGGCCGTCATATACGTAATCCGTCGAGTAATGAATCAACAGCAAATTCCGTTGCCCAGCCAATTCGGCTAGCACTGCAGGCACGTCACGATTGATCCGCATGGCTGTTTCCAGATCGGACTCGGCTCGATCGACAGCGGTATAAGCCGCTGCGTTCACGATCACATCCGGATCGCATGAGGCGACCAGGGAACGAAGCTGGTCGAGATTGGATAAATCGCATTCATTTCGTCCACAGGCGATTACCTTTCCGTGAATCGCCAATGAAGACTGCAAGGCCCAACCTAACTGCCCATCTTTCCCCAACAACAGAATTTTCATGGTCCCCATCCAGGATCAAGCCGAATTGCGAAAGTATGCCAGCTTGCGGGCGCCGGCTTTGCGAATCGATATCGATCCTTTATTCTTTCTTCCCTGACCAATTCAACAGAGCCAACATGAGCATTACCATCAAGACGCCGGACGAAATCGAGAAAATGCGCGTTGCAGGTCGCCTCGCCAGCGAAGTACTCGACTACATTGAACCCCATGTCAAAGCCGGTGTTACGACGGAAGAACTCGACAAACTCTGTCACGACCTGATGGTCAACGTTCAGGGCTGCATTCCGGCACCGCTCAATTACGCCCCCTCGGGTTACGACCCCTACCCCAAATCCATCTGCACTTCGATCAACCAGCAGGTTTGTCATGGCGTCCCCGGAGATCGCGCCCTGAAAAACGGCGACATCATCAATCTCGACATCACGACGATCAAGGATGGCTATCACGGCGATACCAGCCGGATGTTCATCGTCGGCGAAGGCTCCATCCAGGCCCGACGCCTGTGTGAAATCACCTTCGAATGTATGTGGTTGGGGATTTCAGTGGTCAAACCCGGCGCCCATCTGGGCGACATTGGCGCCATCATTCAGAAGCATGCAGAAAAAAATGGCTATTCCGTGGTGAGAGAATTTTGTGGTCACGGCATCGGTCAGAAATTTCACGAAGATCCACAGGTACTTCATTACGGCAAGGCTGGAACCGGCGTCAAACTTGAACCTGGCATGATGTTTACGATCGAACCCATGATCAATGCCGGCAAAGCCGCAATTCGAGAAATGAATGATGGCTGGACCATCGTCACCAAGGACCGCAGCCTCTCTGCCCAGTGGGAACATACGATCCTGGTCACCGAAACCGGGTATGAGGTGATGACACTTTCTGAAGCCTGCCGTCCCAAACCTGACTGGATTTAAGTCATGGAAAAATTCATTTCCGAACTGCGCGCCGAGGTCAAAGCGCGTCAGACGGCCTTGCAGGAAAGCTACGAACGCGACAACGACTCGGCAGCCCTGCTCCGCCAGCGTTGCCTGAATGTCGACGACACCCTGCGCAGACTGTGGGCCAGGCTCGACTTCCCGGCATCGATGACGCTGGCAGCGGTAGGTGGTTATGGCCGAGGGGAACTCTATCCGGCCTCGGACATCGATCTGCTCATTCTCTTGCCCCGTGCAGCCAGCGCGACGACAGAGGCAAAACTCGAACAGTTGATTGGTCATTTCTGGGATATCGGACTGGAAATTGGTCACAGTGTCCGCACCATTCAGGAATGCCTCGATGAAGCGGCCGCTGACATCACGATCCAGACAGCGCTTCTGGAAGCTCGCCCCTTGGCGGGTTGTGAAAAACTTTTTTCAAGCTTCGAGCGACGCCTCAAGAGCAAGCTCGACCCCCTCGCCTTCTTCGAGGCCAAGCGGCTGGAACAGCAGGAGCGCCACCTGCGTTACAACGAAACCCCTTTCAGTCTCGAGCCGAATTTCAAGGAAGCACCGGGCGGCTTGCGTGACCTGCAGATCATTTTCTGGATAGCCAAAGCGGCAGGCTACGGATCCACCTGGGATGAGTTGGGTGAAAACGGCATCATGTCGCAAGAAGGCGTTGCCTTTGGCAAACAATTCGAGGACTACCTGCGCCATCTGCGGATTCGTCTGCACTTCCAGGCGGGTCGCCGGGAAGACCGCTTGCTGTTTGATTACCAGGGCAGTCTGGCCAGTCGCTATGGTTTTGTTGCCGTGCAATACAAGCGTGCATCCGAACAATTGATGCAGACCTACTACCGCAATGCCAAGGGCGTTACCCTTCTCAACACCATTGTGCTCCAGAACATGGGCGCCGCACTGGCCCCGGAAAGCGAACTGATCCCGCAATATCTGGATGAACATTTCCAGATGGTCGGCAACCTGCTCGACGTACGCGACGAGAAACTGTTCGAGAAAGATCCTTCACGAATTTTCGACACCTTCCTGGTGATGCAGGAAAGCCACGACCTGCAGGGAATGACGGCACGCACGCTGCGCGCGCTTTGGCTTGCGCGCGAGCAGATCACACCGGAATTCCGGGCCAATCCGGCCAACAAGGCGATGTTCCTGAAACTGCTCAAGAGCGAGCGCGGCATCGTTCATGAATTCCGGCGCATGAATCAGTTGGACATTCTTGGCAGCTACCTGCCCAACTTTGGCCGCATCGTCGGTCAAATGCAGCATGATCTCTTCCACGTTTACACCGTCGACCAGCACATCCTGCAGGTGCTGCGCAATCTGCGCCGATTCACGATGAGCGAGTTCGCCCACGAATATCCGCTGAGCGCGCGTCTGATCAACGAATTTTCCGATCCATGGCTGCTGTATATCGCGGCGCTTTTCCACGATATTGCCAAAGGACGCGGGGGTGATCATTCCGAACAAGGAACGGTCGATGCCCGCGAATTCTGTGAAAACCACGGGTTGACCGAAGAAAACACCGAACTGGTGGTCTGGTTGGTCCGCAACCACCTGGTGATGTCGCAGGTTGCACAAAAGGAAGACCTGAGCGACCCGGAAGTGCTCGGCAACTTTGCCGCACTGGTTGGCGATGTTCGCCATTTGCAGGCACTGTATCTGCTGACCCATGCCGATATCCGGGGAACCAGCCCGAAAGTCTGGAACCAGTGGAAAGGCAAGCTGCTGGCCGATTTATATTCCCAGACCTTGTACCAGATCACTCAGGGCAAAACCCGCGAAAAGCACGGCATCATTGCCGAACGGCAGGCAGAAGCAATGCGCTTGCTACGCTTTTTTGCCTTGTCTGATACGGTCCACGAGCGTTTATGGAAACAATTGGACACCGTCTATTTCCTCCGCCATTCAGCAGAAGAAATTGCCTGGCACACCCGTTCTCTGCATTACCGCATCCACAACAATCAGCCGGTCGTTCGCGCCCGCCTTTGGCAGGAGGGTGTTGGCCTGCAGGTGTTGGTCTATACGCAGGATCAGCCGGACCTGTTCGCCCGGATCGTGGGCTTCTTTGCCCGTGCCGGGTACAGCATCGTCGACGCCAAAATCCACACGACTGCCCACGGTTACGCACTCGACAGTTTCATCGTGCTTGATATCGAAAAACGGGATAACAACCGTGAAATGCTGAACTACATCGAACACGAACTGGAAGACCGCCTGATCCGCATGGCGCCTCCCGATGTGCCATCAACGGGTCGCCTCTCGCGGCAGGTAAAGCACTTCCCGATCAAACCGGAAGTCTCCATTCGCGGTGATGAACGTGGCACTCACTTCATCCTGTCCATGACCACCGCTGACCGCCCCGGATTGCTTTATCACGTTGCAACCACGTTGGCCGAACATGGCGCCAACCTGCACACAGCCAAAATCACGACGCTGGGAGAACGGGCGGAAGACGTCTTTCTGATCAGTGGCGGCGACCTGCGCGAAACTCAGCATCGCATCCGTCTTGAAACCGAATTGATCGAGCGCCTGAAGCTCTGAGGAAAGCGCCAAAAGGCGCTTTCCAAAAACAAATCAAACCGACATGCCCAGCGGACGACACGCATCCGGACAACCGACCACGGTTTCAATGATGGTACGCACACGGCCCATGGCTTCATGAAGCACGTGTTCAAGGCTCTCGAAACGGATGCCGTGTTCGCTGCTCGCTCGTCCGGCAGCATGATTCGCAATCACGCTGATCGCTGCGTAAGGAATCCCGAGTTCGCGGGCCAGCGCCGCTTCCGGCATGCCGGTCATGCCCACGATGTCGGCACCATCGCGTTCGAGGCGATTGATTTCGGCTGCCGTTTCCAGGCGTGGCCCTTGCGTGGCGGCATAAACACCGCCCACCTTGATATCGATGCACTGCTTTTTTGCCGCATCGCCAATTCGGCGGCACAAACCGGCATCGTAGGGCTCGGTGAAATCGATATGGGTGACTGGCGAATCGATGCCATCAAAGAAGGTTGAGCTCCGACCCCAGGTGTAGTCGATGATCTGATCGGGCAGGATGATGTCACCAGGATTCAGATCGGCACGAATACCGCCAACCGACGCCACAGAAATGATCCCGCTGACCTGATGATGATGCAGCGCCCAAAGGTTGGCGCGGTAATTGACCATGTGCGGCGGGATGCTGTGGCCATAGCCATGGCGCGGCAGAAAGACGGCAGCCTGGCCACAAATCTGGCCAAAAACCAGTGATCCAGAGGGTTCACCGTAAGGTGTGCGCACCACTTCGCGGTGGGAAACATCCAGGTTGGACAAGGTAGTCAGACCGCTACCACCAATGATTGCCAGCATATTATTGACTCCGTTTGGCCAGCAGTGAGGCCAGTGTGGGTACCGCGCCCTTCAATGAAGGATGCATTTTTTGGGTATTGAGCATGTCGACCGCAGCAAGTTCAAGCTTGCGATACAGGGCATCGCGTCGATCGGCAGAGAACGGCAGGTCACGCAAAGTCTTGCCCAGATGGTAATTGACCAAGGTGTCGCGCCCGATATCCTTCGCTTGCCAGGGAATGACCGTACGATCCACCAGATGCAGGGCATTGACGCTCTCCAGACTGGCCGCCAGTTCGGCAACAGCACGATGCACCCTTTCCCGGTAGCTTACGACCGCCTTGCCGCCATCACGCCCGTTGGCTCCGGTGGCCTCCGCTGGCGCGCCCATCAACCAGCACACCACCGTCTCCGGCGCAAATTCAGCGATATGCTGTCGTGCAGCCTCATCCAGATTGCAGATATCCGCCTGCACCCTTTGTGCAGCCCCGGCGCGCGCTGAAACAGCGTTCAGACAGGCTGGCAGATTGTCCACCACCAACACCGCCAGTCCGCGTTCAAGCAAGGCCGAGGTCCCGAACCCGGGGCCGCAGCCTATTTCGAGAACGCGCTTTCCCGGGACCAGCGATGCCATCCAGGCGTAATCGCCCCGCTGCGCATAAATCGCCCCTTCGTTCTCCCAATAATCGAGAAAACCCGCCACATCCTGAGCGCTCACGCCTCAATCCTTCTTGGCATAGATGGCCGGAAGATTCCGCCATGCACCACCGGCATCCATGCCGTAGCCGAATACAAAACGGTCGGGCACGGTCAGCCCGGTGAACTCGGCGGCCACCGGTTTTTGCTTGCCATTCAGCTTGTCGGCGAATACCGCAACCAGCACCTCACGTGCCCCCTGATGGTAGAGGCTCTCCTTGACGGCAGCCAGCGTCACGCCTTCATCGAGAATGTCGTCAAGCACCAGCACCACACGATCCTTGACCGAAATCCATGGCGCACTGCGCCACGAAATCTTGCCACCCTGCGTTTCCGGGCCATAGCGGGTGGCATGCAAGTAGTCGAAATCCAGCGGGAAATCGAGCTTGGGCAGCAGTTGACCGCAGAACACCACGCCACCGGCCATCACACACAACACCAGCGGATTGGCCTCGGCCAGACGTTCGCGGATTGCTGTGGCAAGCTGTGTCAGGGCCGCCTGTACGGCAATCTCGTCATGCACCAGCTCGGCTTCCGCGAGCAGGGTGCGTGCATCTACCGCATCCATCAGTGCTCCAATGATTTCAGGTAAGCATCAAAATCATCCATCACCTCCGGATGACGCAAGCCAAAGGCAACCGTTGCCTTCAAATAACCCAGCTTGGAGCCGCAATCGTAGCGAACACCGTCATAGCGATAGGCCAGCACCTGCTCTTCGTTGAGCAGAGAGGCAATGCCGTCGGTCAACTGAATTTCGCCGCCGGAACCCGGCTGAATGTTTTCCAGATGATGGAAGATGCGCGGCGTCAGGATGTAACGCCCAACCACCGCCAGCGTTGAAGGCGCATTTTCCGGCTTCGGCTTTTCAACGATTGCACTGACCTGTTCCAGGCGATCCGCCACGCGACGGGCGTCGACAATGCCATAGCTCTTGGTATCAGCCCGCGGTACGTCCTGGACGCCCAGCACGGAACAGCGGTAGTAATCGTAGTTTTCCGTCATCTGCTTCATCACCGGCACCGTGCCATCGAGCAAATCGTCGGCCAGCAGCACGGCGAAAGGTTCGTCACCAATCACTGGCTTGGCGCACAGCACGGCGTGTCCCAGCCCCAGCGCTTCCTGCTGGCGGATATACACGCAGTTGATGTTTTTCGGGATCATGTTGCGCACGAACTCAAGCATTTCCAGCTTGCCGCGCGCTTCCAG
>CALAGF010000084.1 GCA_937892345.1 uncultured Rhodocyclaceae bacterium
TACGAGATACCACTGTGTGACTGGAGTTCAGACGTGTGCTCTTCCGATCTCAGTTGAAGGCAGCCTACGAGTTGAAGGAGCGCTACTTCAAGATTTGGGATTTCACGACACCAGAGGAAGCCTTGGCCGAATATCTTCAATGGCAGGAGTCGATATCCCCCCTGATTATTTCTCCGGGTCAAAGAGCGGCTCTTGGTTTTCGGCATCCCCCTTGCGATGCCCGCCGCCTTTTGTTGCTGGTGCCTGACTGACGGTGAGCCTTTGCAGGATTTGTTCGTGGCTGGCCAATACTGCCTTTGCTGCGGACAACTCTGTCTCCAGGCGGAGCCCGGCTTGATTCGCATCCTGCAACTTTTCTGCGTAGCTTTGGTTTTCCACGAGTAGTTCATCAATGCGTGCGGCACGCTGGGCCAGACGCTCTTCCTGTTGTTGATTCTTCTGTTCGGAAACAGCCAGATGTTCCCGGGCTGTACGCAGCGGACGAATCTCAGATTCCAAACGATGTAACTCGCTACGAAGATGGGCCTGCTCGCTGGAAAGACGGGCATTATCCTGATGACTGTGGATGAGTTCCTGCTGTTTCGCGTTCACCGTTTCCTTGGCTGCACGCAGTTCGCCCTGCAAGAACTGAATCTGCTGCTCGAACTGCCGCTGGTCCTGCTCCCGTTGTTCCTTCGCCGCCGTGCGGAAATGCTCCAGTGCCTCTCTGGCATGCTGGTGCTTTTCTTCCAGCGATACCCGGTGCGCTTCTTCCTTCGCCTGTTGCCCTTCCATGTCCTGGATGCGCTGAGCCATTTGTGCTCGAACAACTTTCTCTTCCTGAAGCGTGGCCAAGGTTTCGGCATGGTCCGATTTTTCTGCCGCCAACTCTACGGCCTGACGCTCAGATTGGCTGCGGAACGATTCCACTTCATTACGTAATGCGGAGATGGTGTCGTTCAGCCTAGTAGTTTCCGCCTTGTGCTTGTCGGTCAGAGCCGCCAAACGCTGATCAGCTTCCTCATGCAGGCGTTCGGCAAGCCTGGCGGCCAGATCCTGGATGGCCTCGCTGACCGCAACCTGAGCACCGTTACTCCCACCTTCCTCTTCCTCAATTTCCTTGAGGTAGCGGTGAATCGTGCCTTTCGAGCCGGTGTTGCCCAATTCGCCACGAATGGCGTCGATCGACGGGTAACGCCCCTGCGCCAACAGGTTGTCTCGCGCCCTCACCACTTCTGACTTGTAGATTCCGGCTCTGGCCATGGCATCCTCGAATTTCGTACCGTATTACGTAATACGATATTACATACTAATTTAACGAAATTCAAGGCTGTAAAACTACAAATTGTAAGCCACGATAATGGTTGATTATTGATTGTGATGGGTGATTGAGGGGAAAAATCATTCCGGAATGGTACGAAATCGATGGTCACACCCAGATGTTTTGCGCACAAAAGCACTCAAAAAATTGCACGAAGCACACGGCGCACCAAAGTGGTATCACGTGAGGTGATATGAGTCTCATGTTCTTCAAGCCGATGTCGCAGGCGTTCTTTTCCGTGCTTGGCCGGAGGTGTGCTCAACGGCGGCAGATCATTTCATTCGCGACGTTTCTTGCGTCTCTGCAAACGGTCCGCAAGTTGTCTGGAGTAAGACTTGTTTTTTTGGCATTTCTTGAGGTAACGATTGAGAATCCAGAAGCCTGCGAACACCACAAGGATCATCGATCCAGACCAAAAGTATGTTGGTTAGTGTATGGTCCGGATGGCAAGTGTTTGTGGGTCATGGCAGCCTTCAGAGCTACGATTCTGCAACAGTCGGCAGCGGTCTTGGAGAGGAGTCGCTTAACTGCGCTACCCACCCCATGGCTTGGATACCTCGGCCATTCGGGGGCACCCCCGAGGGCCAAGGTATCGCTAGCGGCATTACTTCAGCACGAATCGCACCGTAACCGCAGGTCCGTCCAGGCTCACCTGTGCTACGGCTTTGGTGCCCGGCGAAACAGCAAACGCTCCCTTGGCGACGAAACGTTCTCCGTCCGGCAGCAACTTGATCTCTTGCTTCTGGGTGCCGGTCAATACGGTCAGTTTCGCCGATCCCTTGGAGACGTTGGCGGGCTTGCCATGGTCTCGTACAAACAACTCGACCTGGTCCGGTTTGGCAACCAGTTCGTAGTCCATATCCTTGACCTCGCTGACGACGCCACCGTGCAGCGGTTTGTGTTCGTGGCCGTGCTCGTGGCCTCCGGCGGCGAAGGCAAGGCCGGACATGGAGAGGGAAACAGCGGCGAGAAGATGAATCGGTTTCATGGGTTTCCTTTCGTTGAAAAAATTAAAGCGCACCTGCATCGCGGTCGGCCATCAGGCGTTCCACATCCTTGCGGCCAAACAGCCAGAACATGGCGGGCGTCAGGAAGGTGTCGAGCAGGGTTGAACTGATCAGGCCCGAGAAAATGACCACCGCCACCGGATGCAGGATTTCCGTGCCCGGTCGCTCGGCCTCGAAGAGCAACGGCGCCAGTGCGAAGGCCGTCACCAGTGCCGTCATCAAGACTGGCGCGAGGCGTTCCAGCGAGCCGCGCAGAATCATCTTGTGGTCGAAACTTTCACCCTCCATGCGCATCAGGTTGATGTAATGGCTGACCTTGAGGATGCCGTTGCGCACCGAGATGCCGGCCAGCGTGATGAAACCGACCAGCGCGGCGACCGACAGCGGTTGCCCGGAAATCCACAAGCCGAGCACTGCGCCAACCAGCGCCAGCGGAATGTTGGCCATGATCAGCGCCGACAGCACGACCGACTGGTAGCGACTGAACAGCACCACAAACATCAGGACCAGCGAGACGATGGAGAGTAGCCCGACCAGACGGGAAGCCTCTTCCTGCGCCTGGAACTGGCCGCCCAGGGTGATGAAGTAGCCTTCAGGCAGTTTGCTTTCGCCAACCACCTTGCGGATGTCCTCGACAATCTCGGACAGCGCCCGTCCTTGCGCGTTGGCCGAAATCACGATGCGCCGCTTGCCGTCGTCGCGGCTGACCTGGTTCGGCCCGTCGCCGTCCTCGATGGTGGCGATTTTTGCCAAGGGAATCGGGCCGCCGGGCGTCTCCAGCAAAATCTGCCCCAGCCCTTGCAACGAGCGTGATGATTCGGGCAAGCGCACGACCAGTGCAAAGCGCCGGCCACCCTCGACCACCTGGGTTACCTTTTCGCCTTCGACCAGGCTTTGCAGCGTCGCCAGAATCTGCGGCGTCGGCACGCCGTATTGCGCGGCCGTCGCATAATTGACGCTGACCTTGATCTGCGGCGCCAGCACCTGCTTCTCGATTTCCAGATCGGCGATACCGGGAATACCGGCCAGCCTGCCGCGCAGCGCATCGGCCTGACCGCGTAGCGTGTCGAGGTCGTCGCCAAAAATCTTGATGGCGATCTGCGAACGCACGCCGGACAGCATGTGGTCGATACGGTGCGAAATCGGCTGGCCGATGGCAATCGCCGCCGGCAGGTTGATCAGGCGGGCGCGAATGTCCGCCGAAATCTCATCCATTGTGCGCGTCATTTCGGACGCCGGTTTCAGACCGACATCCAGTTCGCTGACGTGAACACCTTTCGGCCTTTGATGGGAACCGAAAGCCGGATCGAGGAATTGCGCCCACGGGTAATCAGCACCTTGTTCTGTTATGGCTGCAACCTCGGGCCGACCCAGACAGCGCGCTCAATTCGGGGGATGAGCCGCAAGCAGATCGCCTGGCTCAACATCAAGTACGTGACGGAAGAGGTGCTGGAAAAAGCCATCGTCAAGGTCATCAATGCCTACAACAAGTTCGAATTGCCTGGCTACTGGGGATCAGGCAAGCATGCCTCGGCCGACGGCACGAAATGGAACCTCTACGAGCAGAACCTGATTTCCGAACATCACATCCGCTACGGTGGCTATGGCGGTATCGGCTACTACCATGTCTCCGACAAGTTCATCGCGCTGTTCAGCCACTTCATTTCCTGTGGCACCTACGAGGGCACTCACATCCTCGACGGGCTGATGACCAACACCTCGGATATCCGGCCGGACACCATCCATGGCGACACCCAGGCCCAGAGCTACACGGTGTTCGCGCTTTCACACCTCTTGGGCATCAAACTGATGCCGCGCATCCGTGGCATCAAGGATCTGGTGTTCCATCGGCCCGACAGCAACAAGAAGTTCACACATATCGACCGGCTTTTCAGCGACGACATCAACTGGCAGATGATTGAGACTCATCTGCCAGACATGCTGCGCGTGGCCGTCTCCATCAAGCTCGGAAAGATTTCAGCATCGGCTATCCTGCGCCGCCTGGGTACTTACAGCCGAAAGAACAAGCTGTATTTCGCCTTCAAGGAACTCGGCAAGGTGATCCGAACCATGTTCCTGCTTAAATACGTTGGCAACGTCGAACTACGCCGGCTCATCCATGCGGAAACCAACAAGTCGGAGCAATTCAACGGTTTCGAGAAAAAACTGTTTTTCGGCGGAGAAGGGGTGATTGCCGAAAATCTGCGCCATGAACAGCGCAAGATCATCAAATACAACCATCTGGTCGCCAACCTAGTCATCTTGCACAACGTGGTTGGGATGAGCCGGGTGCTGAAGCAACTCCAAGCCGAAGGGGCTGTGATCAACCAGGAAGTCTTGGCCGGTCTGGCGCCATACCGGCTTGAGCACATCAATCGATTCGGCGATTACGTGCTGGATTTCCGACGCAAGGTCGAGACACTGGATGAGGGATTTCGAATTTTGGAGTCCGAATCAACAAGCCAAGATCAATGACTATTGAATTTTTCGGAGGAAATCCCAATATCATGGATTGCCATGCACGTGCGTGGCCACTTTAGGGAGATGTTCATGAGCAAGACGCTGACCGGCAGTGGTTCGATCACGATGAAAAATCTGAATGGAACCTCAGACAAGGATTGTAGTTGCGGCTCTTGGCTGGGCCATTGGAAGAAGTTTTCAAAGACTTCCACGACACCGAAATGCCACGTGCAGGGATGCGAATCCCAAGCTGAGGTAGGGGCGCACGTCATTTTGCCGAACATGAAAGACGAATCGCTACGAAAACTCAATTTCATCGCGCCAATGTGCAAAACACACAATGGAACGCCGAGTGGCGAGTACAAATCCAAGCCCGACAGCGTTTTCGTCAGCGCAAATAAGGCGCTGACCTGCGGAGCCTAAGTCTCAATTGATAAGGGCAGGCCGGTGGAAACCGGCCTTTGCATAGACCAAGTAATTTCTGTTTTAGAACAATCGGCTAAGTGGTTTTTCCGAGGATTTCGCACGGTTCCCGGCCGACCCTCGTAAACGGGCAAGCCGCTGCGCCCCGAGAATACGTTTCAACCAGAACCGTTCGTACGGTATTCCTCGAAGTCTGCCCAGCCGGCGGCGTACTTCTCATCGCCGTCATCATCCCGCCAACGGCGTCCACGTTCGCCGAGCTCGATCCTGGCTTCCGCGACCACGCGACCGGCCTTGGCTGCGGCTGCGACATGGGGCAGGGCTATCTGTTCAGCCGCCCATTACCGGCCGATCA
>CALAGF010000085.1 GCA_937892345.1 uncultured Rhodocyclaceae bacterium
CCAACTCGGCCTCTGCTGCGTGCTCGAATCCGAAGACGGCAGCGAAACCTACTGGGCAGCGCATCACACGGCAGCCCAGCCCGACTTTCACCAGCGCAACAGCTTCATCATTACCCTCGACCCACCATGACAGCTTCCCTACTGTTCGGCATTGACCGCCTGATTGCCGACCCAAGCCTGCGCGCCCCTCTGGCAGGCCGCCGCATTGCCTTGTTGGCCCACCCGGCTTCAGTCACGGCCGACCTCACGCACAGCCTCGATGCCCTGGCCGCCCTGCCCGACCTCAAACTGAGCGCCGCCTTCGGCCCGCAACATGGCATCAAGGGCGACAAGCAGGACAACATGGTGGAATCGCCGGATTTCGTCGATCCCCAATTCGGCATTCCCATTTTCAGCCTGTACGGAGAAGTCCGCCGTCCGACCGAGGCCATGATGGAGAGCTTCGATGTCCTGCTGGTCGATCTGCAGGATCTTGGCTGCCGCATCTACACCTTCATCACCACGCTGCGCTATGTGCTGGAAGCCGCCGCAAAGCACGGCAAATCGGTATGGGTACTCGATCGCCCCAACCCGGCGGGACGCCCGGTCGAAGGCCTGACCCTGCGCGAAGGCTGGGAAAGCTTTGTCGGCGCTGGCCCGATGCCGATGCGCCATGGCCTGACGATGGGCGAACTCGGCCACTGGTTTATCGCAACGCTGGCGCTGGATGTGGACTACCGCGTGATCGAAATGTCCGGCTGGCACCCGGCACAAGCCCCGGGTTTCGGCTGGCCGCTTGGCGAGCGCACCTGGGTCAATCCCAGCCCCAACGCCCCCAACCTGTGGATGGCCCGCGCCTATGCCGGCACGGTCATGCTGGAAGGCGCCACGCTTTCAGAAGGGCGCGGCACCACGCGCCCGCTGGAAATCTTCGGCGCACCGGATATCGACGCCCGTGCGGTCATTGCCGAAATGCGTGCCTTTGCCCCGCACTGGCTGACCGGCTGCAAGCTTCGCGAGGTCTGGTTCGAGCCCACTTTCCACAAACATGCAGGCCAGTTGAATCACGGTGTCCAGATTCATTGCGAAGGTCCTTATTACGACCACAACGCCTTCAAGCCATGGCGAATCCAGGCGCTGGCCTTCAAGGCCATTCGCCGGCTGTATCCGGACTATGTCTTGTGGCGTGACTTCGGTTACGAATACGAGTTCGGGCGCCTCGCCATCGACCTGATCAATGGCTCCAGCCTGCTCCGCGAATGGGTCGATGATCCGGCCGCCGGCCCGGACGAGCTTGACGCCCTGGTTTTGCCCGACGAACAGGCGTGGACCGCAGCACGCGAGCCATTCCTGATTTACCGCTGATGCCGGATGCTGCACTCGCGCCGGGCAGCGCCGAGCCGGCAACACTCTGGGTGGTGGCCATTTTTGCGGTGGTCTATCTCGGCATGTTCCTCGGTGGACTGCCCCGCCTCAAACTGGACCGATGTGGCGTTGCCCTGCTCGGCTGCATCGCCATCGTGGGCAGCGGCGCGCTCAGTACCGAAGCTGCCGCGCGCGCGGTCCATCTGCCCACCGTTTTGCTGCTCTTCGCCTTCATGGTCATTTCAGCCCAGATGCGACTGGGCGGCTTTTATACCGCGCTGACCCGCTACATCGTAGCCCTGCCCATTCGGGAAAACGCCTTGCTGGGCGCGCTGATTGCCCTTGCCGGCGGGCTATCGGCCGTTTTTTCCAACGATATCGTCTGCCTGGCCATGACCCCGGTCATCGCCCGGCTATGCGTCGAACGCCAACTCAATCCCGCCAGCTTTCTGATCGGACTGGCGTGCGCCGCCAATATCGGCTCCGCCGCCACCCTCATCGGCAATCCGCAAAACATGCTGATCGGTGCGGTGCTGCATCTGTCATTTGGGGACTATGTCGTGCGTGCACTGCCGCCGGTTGTGTTGTCACTGCTCGCACTCTGGGCCTGGCTGATCTGGGTGCCTCCGCCCCAGATCAAGTTGCCGACACATCCGGGCGACAGCGAAAACCCACCCGATTTCGACCGTCTGCAAAGCGCCAAGGGCTTGAGTGTTGCGTTCGCGCTGTTGCTAGTTTTCCTGCTGACCGACTGGCCGCGCGAACTCGCGGCATTGCTCGGCGCGGGCGTGCTGCTCCTGTCGCGCCGGTTTCACTCCTCGCACGTCATGGGCTTTGTCGACTGGGAATTACTGGTGCTTTTCATCGGCCTGTTCGTCGTCAACCACGCCTTCGAGCAAACCGGGCTCGCGGCCGATGCAGTGGCCTGGGCCGCTGCGCATGACTTCCATCTCGGGGACAGCAGCAGCCTGCTACTGGTCGGCAGCGTGCTATCCAATCTGGTCTCGAACGTCCCCGCCGTCATGTTGCTGCTGCCCCACATCAGCGGTTCGCAGGCTGGCAGCCTGCTGGCCTTGGTCAGTACCTTTGCCGGCAATCTGTTGTTGATCGGCTCCATTGCCAACTTGATCGTGGCCGATCTCGCGCTGCGCCAAGGTATCGAGATCGGCTGGCGTCAACACCTGCGCATCGGCCTGCCGGTGAGCGCACTGAGTCTGGGCATCGCCATGCTCTGCAACGGTCTACCCGCCTGATCAGTCGAAATTGCGCAGCGACAGGCTGACCGACAACTGCGCCCCAAGCCAGCCCAGCAGCGCGCCAATCGCGACAAGCAGCGCAATCTCGGGTGGCTTCGGCAGATGCAACACGAACCCGCCGCCATACAGCGCGGCCAATTCAGCAGCAGGCGGCGCCAGCAAGGCCAGCGCGCCGATCACCAGCGCCGCGCCGAGCAGCCCCCCCAAGGCACCTTGCAAGGCGCCAAAGTAATAAAAGGGCCGGCGGATAAAGGCATCGGTCGCGCCAATCATGCGCGCCAGTTCAATTTCCGCGGATTGCGCCACTACTTGCAAACGGATGGTGCCAAAGGTCACTGCAACCAGGCCAGCAGCGATCAGCCCGGCCAGCGTCAACAACGCCAGCTTCCCCAAGCGCAGGAAAGCATCGAAACGCTTGACCCAGGCCGAGTCGAGTTGCACATGCGCGACCTTGGGCCAGGCTGCAAACTGCGCCCGCAAGGCTTCCAGACTGGCCGGCGTACTGTCGGCAGGCTCAACAATGAAGGCATCAGGCAGAGGATTGGCCGGCAGACTGGCCAAGATCTCGGCCATGTCCTCGCGCGCCTGCAGATGCTTGAGCGCCACCTCCTTGGCAACAAAACGGGTATGCACTTTGGACAGGGCCTGCAGGCGCTTCTGGATTTCAGCGACTTCGCTGTGGCTGGCATCCTGCGCCATGAAGAGGCTGATCTGTTGCACGCCCGAAGCGCTGTTGCCAAGCTCGCGCAGATTGTCGAGGACCATGTAACCCAAGGCCGGCAAGGTCAGCGTGATGCCAATCGCCAGCAGCGAGAGCAAGCTGTTCAAAGGCGCAGCGAACAGCCGTCGCAGGGCAGCAGCGATCGCGGCACGATGCTGGATCAGCCAGGCGTTCATATCAATCTCCCGTGATCCAGTCGCAGCACATTGGGCGCGCAGCGCTCAACCCAGGCTTGATCGTGCGTGGCAACAACAATCGTGACGCCCACACGGTGGAAGTCGGTAAAGATGTTCAGGATTTCGCTGGCTGATTCGCTGTCCAGATTGGCCGTTGGCTCATCGGCCACCAACACGGTGGGGCGATTCACCACGGCACGGGCAATCGCCAGACGCTGCTGCTCGCCTCCCGAAAGAGCGATTGGCCGCGCCTTCTCGCGGGCCAGCAGCCCCACCTTGTCGAGCGCCGCCTGCGCCCGGCGAGCTGCTTCGCGATGCGGCAAACCGGCGATCTGCAAGGGCAGCAGCACATTTTCCAGTGCGCTGCGATCGAACAACAGTTTCTGGTCCTGAAACACCATGCCGAAGTGGCGGCGCACATAGGGCAAGGCACTGCGACGCAAGGCCGACAGATTTTGCCCATTCACCACCAGACTCCCGGAGGAAGGACGTTCAATGGAGGCAATCAGCTTGATCAAGGTTGTCTTGCCGGCCCCGCTGTGGCCGGTCACCAGAACCATCTGCCCGGCATCGATCACGAAACTGATATCGCTGACCGCTTCGTAACCGCCGGGATAACGCTTGCCGAGATTGCTGGCGACGATCATTCGAACAACGCGTCAACAAAGTCTTTGGCCGAGAAGGGGCGCAGATCATCGATCTGCTCGCCAACGCCAATGAAACGGATGGGTTTGGGGCACTGCCTAGCAATCGCTGCTACCACGCCCCCCTTGGCGGAACCGTCAAGTTTGGTCAGAACCAGCCCGGTGACGTTGATTGCCTTGTCGAAGGCTCGCACCTGCTGAAGCGCGTTCTGACCAATATTGGCATCAAGCACCAGCAGGGTTTCGTGCGGGCCTTCCGGCTCCACTTTCTGGATCACGCGGCGCACCTTGGCAATTTCTTCCATCAGATGCAACTGGGTTGGCAGCCGGCCGGCGGTATCGGCCAGGACAATATCGATACCACGTGCCTTGGCCGCGGAAATGGCATCAAAAATGACGGCCGCCGGATCACCGGAATCCTGGGAAATCACCGTCACGTTGTTGCGCTCGCCCCAGGTTTGCAACTGCTCGCGAGCCGCCGCACGGAAAGTGTCCCCGGCGGCCAGCAGAACGCTCTTGCCCTGATTCTGGAAATATTTGGCCAGCTTGCCGATGGAGGTGGTCTTGCCTGCGCCGTTGACCCCCGCAATCATGATGACGTAAGGCTTGTGGGTATTGATGTCGAGCGGCTGTTCCAGTGGCTGCAGCACGTCAAGCAAGGCATCGGACAAGGCTTTCTGGATGGCTTCTGGCGTTTCCAGCTTGTCTCGCCTGGCCGCTTGCTTCAGCTGCTCCAGCAAATAGGTGGTGGCCTCGACGCCGACATCACTGGTCAGCAACAAGGTTTCCAGTTCTTCGAGTAACTCGTCGTCGACCTTGCCGCGGGAAAACAGGGATTTGAGTTTGCCGCCCAACTGGGCACGGGTTTTTGCCAGCCCCTTGAACAGGCGCTCACGCCAACTGGGCGCGGGGGTTTCGGGGGCCGGATTGGCCGCCGTCACATCGGGTGCAGATTTTTTCAGGAAACTGAACATGGGAATCGAGGTCTCAGGCCTTGCTGACAGGCAGGCGGCCAGCCGTTAAGATGCCGCCCGGAATGATGCAAAAACAGCGTTGAATTCTAGCAGAAAGCCCTCTCTCCCCATGATCATGCGATACCTGTTTCCCGTTTTGCTCTGCGCCGGCGTGTCGACCGCAGCTTTGGCCAATCCCTACGAAACCACGCTGGGCAACGGCATCAAGGTCATCGTCAAGGAAGACCACCGCGCCCCCACCGCCGTGCACATGGTTTGGTACCGGGTCGGCAGCATGGACGAAGTCGATGGCACCTCGGGTGTCGCCCACGTGCTTGAGCACATGATGTTCAAAGGCACACCCAATGTCGGACCGGGCGAGTTCAACAAGCGGGTCGCCGCAGCAGGCGGTCGCGACAACGCCTTCACCAGCCGTGACTACACCGCCTATTTTCAGC
>CALAGF010000086.1 GCA_937892345.1 uncultured Rhodocyclaceae bacterium
GATGATGCCAATATCCTTGCCTTGCGCCTCGGCGCATTCGCGGGTACAGCCGGAGACGCCGAACTTGATCTTGTGGGGCGCGCGCAGGCCCTTGTAGCGGTTTTCCAGTTCGATGGCGAGACCGACCGAATCATCGACGCCGTAGCGGCACCAGGTGCTGCCGACGCAACTTTTCACGGTACGCAGCGATTTGCCGTAAGCGTGGCCGGATTCGAAGCCGGCGGCGATCAGTTCTTCCCAGATCGGGGGCAATTGCTCGACACGGGCGCCGAACAGGTCGACCCGCTGGCCGCCGGTCACCTTGGTATAGAGGCCGTATTTCTTGGCCACCTGGCCGACCGCGATCAGGCCGTCCGGGGTGACTTCGCCGCCGGGCATTCTGGGGACGACCGAGTAGGTCCCGTCTTTCTGAATGTTGCCGAGGTAGTAATCATTGCTGTCTTGCAGGCTGGCCAGTTCGCCTTTGAGGACAAAATCATTCCAGCAGGAGGCAAAAATCGATGCCGCCAGCGGCTTGCAGATATCGCAGCCCAATCCCTTGCCATGGCGGGCGAGGAGTGCGTCGAAGGATTTGATGTCGCCAACGCGCACCAGATGGAAAAGCTCCTGGCGAGAGTGCGGGAAATGTTCGCAAACATGGTTGTTGACCGTAAGACCCAGCTTGGCCATTTCCGCCTTCATTACCTGGGTCACCAAGGGCACACAGCCGCCGCAGGTGGCGCCGGCCTTGGTGCATGCCTTGATTTCACCGATGGTGGTTTTGCCTTCGGCCACTGCGGCGCGGATTTGTCCTTTGGTGACGTTGTTGCAGGAGCAAATTTGCGCACTGTCGGGCAGCGCATCCGGACCTAATCCAGGCTTGGCTTTGCCATCGCCGGCGGGAAGAATCAAAAACTCGGGATCGGCTGGCGGTGCGATGTCATTCAGGCACATTTGCAACAGCGTGCCGTACTCGTCGGCATTGCCAATCAGCACAGCGCCCAGCAGGTGCTTGCCGTCCTGGCTGAGGACGATTTTCTTGTAGATGTCCTTGCACTCATCGACATAGCGGAAGCTGCGGCTACCCGGCGTCTTGCCGTGAGCATCGCCAATGCTGGCTACGTCCACGCCCATCAGCTTGAGCTTGGTACTCAGATCCGCCCCGGCAAAAGCGGCCTGACTCTCGCCGCCGATGTGACGGGCCACGATACGGGCCATCTCGTAACCCGGTGCGACCAGACCGAACAATTGATCGTGCCAGGAGGCACATTCACCAATCGCGTAGATGTCCTTGTCGCTGGTCTGGCAGTGATCATTGACTGAAAAACCGCCGCGGGCGCCAACGGCCAGTGCGTTCTGACGCGCCAGTTCATCCCGCGGACGGATGCCTGCCGAAAACACGATCATGTCGGCTTCAAGGTAATAGCCGTCGTCAAAAACCATCCGGTGTCGTCCGGTTGCGCCATCACGGATTTCAACGGTGTTGCGTTGCGTGTGAACACGCACGCCCAGGGATTCGATCTTGTTGCGCAAAATGCGCCCCCCTTCGTCGTCGACCTGAACCGCCATCAGGCGCGGGGCAAATTCGACGACATGGGTTTCCAGACCCAAATCTCTCAGCGCCTTGGCACACTCCAGCCCCAGCAGGCCGCCACCGACAACCACCCCGCTATGCGATTTGGCGCCCGAGGCCTTCATGGCTTCCAGATCTTCGATGGTGCGATAAACGAAACAGTGCTTGCGGTCGGTACCCGGAATCAAGGGTACGAAGGGATAGGAGCCAGTCGCGATCACCAGTTTGTCATAGGCCAGTGTCTCGCCTTGCAGGGTCGTGACCGTCTTCTTGCGTCGATCAATGGCCGCAGCGCGGGTGTTGAGGCGCAGCGTGAAACCGCTTTCCGCAAAAAAACCGGGAGAGACCAGGGAGAGATCGTCCGCACTTTTACCCGCGAAAAACTCGGACAAATGCACCCGGTCATAAGCGGTGCGGGGCTCTTCGCACAACACCGTGACCTCCAGGCCGGGTAGCTGGCGTTGATGCAGTTCTTCCAGGAGTTTGTGGCCCACCATGCCGTGGCCAATGACGATTATCTTCATGAACGTTCTCACCTGCCGTTTCGGTGGAACCGGGTGCTGCCCCGCAAGGGCGCTAAAGGCTTGCGGGAAAGGCGCCAATCCGGGAACGGCGTTTGTCGATTTGGGAAGCCGGGTTGAATGGTGCTCAAACCGGATACCGACACCGTTGTCGGAAAGCGCTGTCTGGCACAGCCTTGTACGCAGACAGGCTATGTTTAGCACGATGCGTGCCACCCAAAAACGGGGCAAAAACCCCGATAAAGTTGTCAATAAGCCGACATTTGCGGGTGTATTTCTGGCGAGTGGCGAACTGGCGCGCCAATGTGGTGCTTAAAGGAGCGTTGATGCACCATTTTGTGCGCGCGCCATTCGTGCTTGGTGCGCATTTTTCGCCTGTCGGCTCAAAACAGTGCGCCGCCGGGCGGAGGCGCTTGGGTCTGGCTCAGTGAAGCCCGGAAATCGCAAGGAGGTGACGCGCATGCCGTGTGTCACCGAAGTGTCAATTTGTTGTCACGGATCGTTCATGGCGGCAGGCTATCTTGCCGCCATGCCCAAGGTTCGCAGCGTTTTTCTCTCGGATATTCACCTTGGCACGCGGGCGTGCCAGGCGGATGTACTTCTCGATTTCCTGCGCGAGCATCCGGCGGAAAATACTTTCCTGATTGGCGATATTGTCGATTTCTGGGCGATGAGCCGCAGCATCTGCTGGACGCAGGCGCAGAACACGGTGGTACAAAAACTCTTGCGCCGGGCGCGGCACGGGGAGCGCGTGGTCTTCATTCCCGGAAACCATGATGAAGCCTTGCGCGACTACTGCGGCATCGTATTTGGCGATGTCGAGGTGGTCAGCGAATTGATTCATGACACGGCCGATGGTCGGCGCTTTCTGTTGATCCACGGTGATCAGTTCGACCAGGTGACCCGCCACCATCGCTGGGTGGCCGTGCTGGGCGACAAGGCCTATGACCTGCTGGTCCGGCTCAATCTCGGACTGTCGTGGATTCGTCGCAAACTGGGGCGTCCGGGCTACTGGTCGCTGGCCGGCTACGCCAAACGCAAGGTGAAGACGGCACTCAACTTCATTTTCGACTTCGAGGAGTCGGCTGTCCGCCATGCCCGCGAGCGCGGGCTGGACGGCGTGATCTGCGGCCACATCCACTGGGCCACGATCCGCGAAATCGATGGCCTGGCCTATATCAATTGCGGTGACTGGGTCGATTCCTGCACCGCCATCGTCGAGCATTTTGATGGTCGTCTTGAACTGGTGGCGTGGGGCCATGCGCGGCATGCACCGGCCCTTTTGCCTGCGCCCCTTGTTTCGGAGAACTGAATGCGTGTCCTGATGGTGTCCGATGTCTATTTTCCGCGGGTCAATGGCGTGTCGACCTCGATCGAAACCTTTCGCCGGGGCTTGGCCGAGGCGGGCGTCGACGTCAAACTGGTCGTGCCGCGTTATGGCGATGAGGCCGATAGCGAGGGCATCGTTCGTGTCCCCGGCCGGCCGGTGCCGGGTGATCGCGAGGATCGCCTGGTCGGCTGGCGCAGCATGCACAAGTCGGTGCGACAGGCAGCGCGGGATTGCGAACTGATTCACGTGCAAACGCCTTTTGTCGCTCACTACGCCGGACTGGCTGCCGGCCGTGCGCTGGGCCTGCCGGTACTGGCGACTTATCACACCTTGTTCGAGGAATACCTCGCGCATTACGCCCCGTTTTTACCCGGTGGCTGGTTGCGCGGACAGGCGCGGGCATTTTCGCGGCGCCAGTGCAATGCGCTCGATGCCGTCGTGGTGCCTTCAAGCGCCATGCGCCAGCGGCTTGCCGAGTACGGGGTGACAGCACCAATGACGGTATTGCCCACCGGCATTCCCCTGGGCCAGTTTGCCGGCGGCGATGGTGCCGCTTTCCGCCAGCGTCACGGTATCGCCCCGCAACGTCCGCTGGCCCTGTTTGTCGGGCGGGTGGCGCATGAGAAGAATATCGGCTTTCTGCTCGACGCCTTGGCGCACGCACAGCAGGTTGCGCCCGGCGCGATGTTGATGATTGCCGGTGAGGGTCCGGCCATGGGCGATCTCAGGCGGCGCGTGCAGCAACTCGGCTTGGCTGCACATGTGATTTTCATCGGCTATCTCGACCGGCGTCAGGATCTGCCGGCCTGCTACGCAGCGGCGGATGTGTTTGCCTTTGCCTCGCGCACCGAAACCCAGGGGCTGGTGCTGCTTGAAGCCATGGCAGCGGCTTTGCCGGTTGTTGCCCTGTCGGCCATGGGGACGACGGATATTCTGGCGCCGGGACTCGGCTGCGTCAGTCCGCCGGATGAGGTGGCTGCATTCGGCCGGGCCTTGGGCGAACTGCTGGCCGATGCCGGGCGGCGGCAGTTGCTGCGGCAGCAGGCACCGGCGTATGCCGCGCAATGGTCCGACCAAGCCATGGCCAGACGCCTGGCCGGTTTTTACCGCGAGTTGCGCGGCTGATTTTTACGGTCAACCGCCGGTCGACCGTAAAAATCAGCATCTGGCTTTCAGATATCTTCGAGTGGCTGCAGCAACTGGTCGGTTGCGCGCAGGCGTTCAGCCATCACCCGCATCACCTGCATGGCAAAGAAGGGCGTGTTCTGCACCAGAAACTGGAAACGCTTTTCGTCGATGGCGACGAATTCGCAATCACTGGTCGCAGTAACCGTGGCTGAACGCGGGCCGGGGCAGACCAGGCCGGTTTCACCCACGATGTTCCCGTGTTGCAGGCTCTCGACTCTGCGGTTGCCGACGTGGATTTCGGCCGTGCCGGAAGCGACGACATACATCAGGTGACCTTCATCGCCTTCGACAAAAAGGGTGTCGCCAGCGGGAACCCGAATGATTACCGGGTTGTTGGAGAAGAGTTCAAAGAAAACCATGCGTGTGCCTTCACAGGACAAGGGGCTTCTTTTTAGCACGTCAGTCGGTGCCGCTTGTTTTCGGAAATGTGACACCGGGGCGCGATGAACTGTCATCAATCCTTCGTCTTGGCTGATTACCTTGAGGGCTTTCATGGAGGCGAGATGCAGGAAATCGATCCCGAGATGCTGGGCCTGGACCCGGCCAATGAATCCCCGTTCAAGGGGAAAACCGGCCTGCGCCGGGTGTGGAATGCCTTTCGTTACTCGCTGGATGGCCTGCGCGCAGCCTATCTTTGCGAGGATGCCTTTCGTCAGGAAGTGCGCCTCGCACTGCTGCTGATTCCGTTGGCGCTGTGGTTGCCGGTTGGCTGGCTGGGGCGCGGCCTGATGCTGGCCAGTGTGCTGCTCGTGCTGGTCATCGAACTGCTCAATTCTGCGATTGAGGCGGTCGTTGACCGGGTGAGTCTGGAGAACCATCGGCTGGCCAAGCGGGCCAAGGATATCGGCAGTGCAGCGGTGCTGGTGTCACTGCTACTGGTGGCGGTGGTTTGGGCTTGCGTGCTGATGAACGGGGTGGGCTGATGCTGAGCATTGCTTTGGTGACCGAAACGCATCCGCCGGAAGTCAATGGCGTGGCGATGACGGTGGGGCGGCTGGTGGGCGGTCTGCGCGAGCGCGGCCACCGGGTGCGCGTGGTCAGGCCGCGTCAGGCCACGGATGCAAACGGGGAAAGCGACGATCTGCTGGTGGGCGGACTGCCTTTGCCCGGTTATCCCGCACTGCGTTTCGGCCTGCCTTCCGGGGCACAACTGCGGCGCCGGTGGCGGGCTGAGCGTCCCGATCTCGTGCATGTGGTGACTGAGGGGCCGCTGGGCTGGTCGGCCGTGGCCGCAGCCCGCAAGCTGGGCATTCCCGTGACTTCGGGATTTCACACCAATTTCGATCATTACAGCGTGCATTACGGCTTGGGCTGGATGCGCCCGGCGGTCGCTGCCTATTTGCGCATGCTGCACCGGCGTACCTGCGCGACGATGGTGCCGACCGAGGCGCTGGCGGCAGAACTGGCCGGTGCGGGAATCCCGGGGGTCCGGGTGGTCGGGCGTGGCGTGGACACCGGACAGTTTTCGCCCGGCTTTCGCGATGCATCGTTGCGTTCAAGCTGGGGCGTGGATGAGGCTGCGCCGGTCTGTCTCTACGTTGGCCGCCTGGCACCGGAAAAGAATTTGCCGCTGGCGGAAAAATGCTTTGCCGCCATTCAGGTCTGGGAACCTGCCGCACGCATGGTGTGGGTGGGCGATGGCCCGTCGATGGCCCGCCTGCGGGCCGAACATCCGGATCACCATTTCGCCGGGGTGCGGGTGGGCGACGATCTGGCACGACATTACGCCAGCGCCGACCTGTTCATCTTCCCCAGTCTGAGCGAAACCTACGGCAATGTCGTGGCCGAGGCGATGGCGTCCGGCGTGCCGGTGGTGGCGTATCGCAGTGCGGCGGCTGCCGAACTGGTCGTTGATCGCCGGAATGGTGTGCTGGCCTCGCCGGGGGATGAAAAAGCCTTTATCGACGCGGCGCTGTGGGCGCTTGAAGATACGGCGCGATTGCACTGCATGCGGCAGGCCGCGGCGAGTTGCATGCAGCGTCGTGACTGGTCGGCTGTGATCAGCCGCTTCGAGTGCGTTGCGCGCGAAGCCATCGGCTGAAAGCCTTTCGTCATGGCCGCGTAACATGGCGCGGCTATGGTGCTTCGATCATGAAAACCGCCCATCGCCCTCATTTGTCCCGGCTGCCCCGCTTGGCGGGCATTTTTTGCCTTTGTCTGTTGTTGACCGCACTCGATGGCTGTACACCACG
This sequence comes from uncultured Rhodocyclaceae bacterium, assembly GCA_937892345.1. Taxonomy (GTDB): domain Bacteria; phylum Pseudomonadota; class Gammaproteobacteria; order Burkholderiales; family Rhodocyclaceae; genus Azonexus. Next base: position 6,784 of record CALAGF010000086.1, read on the forward strand.
GGCGCTGATCCAGTCGGAACTGGCCGATGCGCTGGCGGCGCAGGGCAGTGATGCCGAGGATGATCCCGATCTTGCGCGCGATGCCGCGCCCTTCTACCTCAAGCTGTCTGAATCCGTACTCAAGGCGCAGCCCGGTCATCGGCCGCTGGCCGAGTCGGTCGCTGCCGGATTTGCCGGTTACGCCTACGCCTTTGTTGCGCTGGAGGCAGATCGCCTGGAAGCAAGTGATGTTGAGGCGGCTGCCCGCCTGCGCCAGCGCGCCGCCGCCTTGTACCGGCGTGCCAACGGCCATGCAACAGGAGCGCTGGCGGCGCGTTACCCTGATTTTTGGCCGCGCCTGCGCAAGCCGTTGACGCCTGGGCTGGCGCTGGCTCGTGAGGACGCCGGATTGGCTTATTGGGCCGCCGCTTCTTGGGGCGGCTGGATTGCCCTGTCCAAGGATGATCCCGAGGTGGTCGCTGATCTGCCGCTGGCGATCCGTCTGGCTGAACTGGCGTATGCGGCCGATCCCGCCTGGGGGGCAGGCAGCCTGAGCAGTTTGCTGGCCAGTTTTGAAATGGCCCGTCCCGGCGGTCAGCGGCCCAAAGCCTTGCAATGGTTTGATGAAGGCATCGCACTGGCCGGCGATTCCAGGCCCGGCCCGCTGCTGGCCAAGGCCGAAGGCTATGCGCTGGCGCTGGGCGAGCGCGAGTTGTTCGAATCCCTGTTGCGCCGGGTGCTGGTTCAGCCGACTCCCAGCGGACAGTTCGCCCTGCAAGACAGGATCATGCGCCGCCGTGCCGCATGGTTGCTTGAGCAAGCCCCCGATTTGTTCTGATCCCGGAGATCACCATGAAAAACCGTCTGGCCGCGCTGCTGCTCGGCATCCTTGTTTCCTGCGGTAGCGCCATTGCCGAAGCACAATTGCGCATAGGCACGCTGGCGCCGAAAAACTCGCTCTACCATCGTCAGTTGATGACGCTCGGCGAGGCCTGGCGCAACGCCCAGGGCGGCGGCAAATATCTGGTCTATCCCGACGGCAGCCAGGGGGGCGAGACCGACATGGTGCGGCGGATGCGTATCGGCCAGTTGCAGGGCGGTCTGATGTCGGTCGTCGGACTGCGCGAGATCGAGCCGTCGATTGCTGCCTTGCAGGCGATGCCCTTGATGTTCCGCAGTTGGGAGGAAGTCGATTACGTGCGCGAAAAGATGCGCCCGGCGATGGAGGAAAAATTTTTCGACAAGGGCTTTGTGGTGCTGGCCTGGGGCGACGCGGGCTGGGTGCGTTTCTTTTCCAGGCAGCCGGGCCTGCATCCGGATGATTTCAAGCGCATGAAGTTTTTTGCCTGGGGCGGCGAAGCCGAGCAGCAAGAGATCATGAAACGCCTCGGTTATACGCCGGTGCCGCTGGAAACGGCCGACATCCTGCCGGCGATCCAGACCGGCATGATCGACGCTGTTCCCTCGACGCCGTATTTCGCGCTGGCCACCCAGATTTATCAAACCGCGCCCAATATGCTGGACATGAACTGGGCGCCGATTGTCGGAGCGCTGGTGATCACCCGCAAAGCCTGGGATGCGATGACGCCCGAGGTCCAGCAGAAAGTCCGCGAGGCGGGAACGATGGCCGGGGCGCAAATTCGTGCGCAGGCGCGCAAGGAAGTTGACGAGGCGGTCGAGGCCATGAAAAAACGCGGTCTTGCGGTCAACACGCCCAATCCGGAACAAATGAAAGCCTGGCGCGCCCTTGCCGATGGCCTCTATCCGCAGATTCGCGGCACGCTGTGCCGGTGGCAACTTTTGATGAAGTGGTCGGCCATCTCAAAGCCTACCGTGCCGGCAAGCGCTAAGCGATGAAGTACGCCTCCTTCCGTCTGCCCGAAATGCTGCTGGCCGGCGGCGCCCTCTTGCTGATGCTGGCACTGCCGCTGGGCGAAATGTTCTTGCGCCCGCTATTGGGCAAGGGCATCGCCAATGCCCCCGTGTTTGTGCAGCACCTGGGGCTGGTGCTGGCCATGTTCGGCGCACTGCTCGCCGAGCGCTCGGGGCATCTGACTTCCCTGGGCGCGGGCCTGGCCGCCTCGCCCGATGTGCGCCTGCGCACACTGGCCATCGCCCTTGCCAAGGGCGGCAGCGGCCTGATCTGCGGCATGCTGGCACAAAGCAGCTGGACTTTCGTGCTCGGCGAAATGGCGGCAGCCCACGCCATAGCCTATGCCATTCCCGGCTGGCTCTTCCAGTTGGCCATGCCCGCCGGATTTGCCCTGCTCGGCTATCGCCTCGCCAGTCGCAACACGGGAGGGTGGACAGGACGGATTGTCGCCAGCCTGTTGGTGGCCGCGGGCTGGCTTTTTGCCGCCCAGTTTGATGGCGCGAGCTTGCCTTTCTTGCCGTTTGCCCTGGCGCTGCTGCTGATCCTGCTGTGCGGCGCGCCGATTTTTGTGGTGCTGGGCGGTCTGGCGTTGGCCCTGTTCTGGAGCGAAGGGCAGCCGCTGGCCGCTGTCCCGCTCAGCCATTACCAGATCACGGTGAATCCCTCCCTGCCGGCCTTGCCGCTATTTACGCTGGCCGGACTGATCTTTGCGCGAACCGGTGCGGCGGCCCGTCTGGGGACTTTGTTTACGGCCTTGTTTGGCGGCGGGGCGCGCGGCACGGCCGTTGCCGGTGCCGTACTCTGCTCCTGCTTTACCGCCCTGACCGGCGGCAGCGGCGTGACCATTCTGGCGCTGGGCGGCCTGCTCTTGCCCCTGCTGACACAAGCCGGTTTTCCGGAACGCCGCGGCATCGGTCTGGTTACGAGCGCCAGTGCGCTGGGCGTGCTGCTGGCGCCTTCGGTCCCTTTGATCATGTACGCCATCATTGCCCGCGTGCCAATTAACACCATGTTTCTGGCCGGTGTGCTGCCGGCGTTTGTGATGATTTTCTTCCTGCTGGTGGTGGGCGGTTTTCTCAAGCGCGACGATGCAGCGGTCGACCTGCCTGCAAGGCAAAAAATGCGTCCCGATTTGCGGGCCGCACGCCATGCGGCCTGGGCCGCCCGTTGGGAAATTCTGGCGCCGGTCGTGGCGATTGGTTCGCTGGCCGGCGGCATTGCCACACCGACCGAAAGCGCGGCATTGACCGCCGCCTATGCCTTGCTGACGCAAGTGGTTTTCCATCGCGAGCTGGATCGTCGCGGCGTGCTGCGCGCCTTGCTGGGCTGCGCTGAAGTGATTGGCGGCATCATGCTGATTCTCGGCATGGCCCTTGGCCTGACCAATTTCCTGATCGACGCCGGTATCCCTGATGCGGCGATTGACTGGGTGCAATCAGTCTTGCCCAACAAATGGGCCTTCCTGATTGCGCTCAACGTCTTCCTGCTGCTGGCTGGCGCGCTGATGGAAATCTATGCCGCCATTGTGGTGCTGGTGCCGCTCTTGCTGCCAGTGGCGCTGGCCTACGGCATCGATCCCGTGCATTTCGGGATCATTTTTCTAGCCAATATTGAAATGGGTTTTCTCTGTCCGCCCGCCGGGATGAACCTTTACTTCTCGTCGGCGATGTTCGACAAGCCGGTGCGTTATGTCGCGGTTTCGGTGCTGCCGGCCGTGCTTGCGATTTTTCTCGGCTCACTGAGCATCTCGCTGCTGCCCTTTCTGGCCACCTGGCTGCCTCAGCGCTTGATGTAGCGAACCTCGACCAGCGCCGGATCGTCGGCATGGTCGATCAGCATGGCGCGCACGCGCGCCTGCCATAGCGTGGCGAAGGTCTGTTGATCCGCCGGGTCGGCATCGCCGTGAATGATTGCAGGGATCAGGCGAACCATCTGCGGGTCGCCGGGGACGGTTTGCAGGTTCAAACGGCAGTCGACCGTTAACTGCGTGTCGACGCGGGTGAAGGCAATGCCCAGAATGCCGTCAATGCCGAAACGCAGCAGGCCACGGCGCACATGCTGCCCGCCCAGTCCCTTGAATCCGCCTTCGCCGGCAGCGCCGGTGAGCATGCCGGCAACGCTGGCGATCACTCCGCTGACCCCGCAATTTTCGTGATCCGGCAGATTGACCGCGATCTGGCCCCGCTGCGGCAGTTCCTCGCCGTACAGGGCCTGCAAGCCGCGCACGGTCAACAGCCATGCCCCGGCAACCGTGGGGCAGGCATGGCCGGCGAGTTTGACGACATCGGCAAATTCGTAAGTGATCACCCCGTCTTCAGGCGCGCCCAAGAGCTTGGCCAAGGGGTCGTAGACGATCAGCGGTTTGACCGCTGCAAAGTATTCAGGAAAGGCCATGGTGATCTCCGCAGGAACCGGGATTCTCCTTGCGGTGCAATGCTAAGTCTTTGATATCGATCAGCTTCGCTGGATCAGTTCCACCTTGTAGCCATCCGGGTCGTCAACAAATGCAATGATCGTTGTGCCGTGTTTCATCGGCCCGGCTTCGCGCACGACCTTGCCGCCACGTGCCTTGATGGCCGCGCAGGCGGCGGCTGCGTCGGGCACGGCCAGCGCAATGTGGCCGTAGGCGTTGCCCAGCTCGTAGCTGGGGGTGTCCCAGTTGTGGGTGAGTTCCAGCACGGCGTCCGTGTCTTCATCGCCGTAGCCGACAAAGGCGAGGGTGAAGCGGCCTTCCGGGTAGTCCTTGCGGCGCAGCAGGCGCATGCCGAGGATTTCGGTGTAGAAGGCAATCGAGCGGTCGAGATCGACGACGCGGAGCATGGTGTGGAGGATGCGCATGAGGAGGGTCCTTTCAGAAGACTGGGAGTTCCCGGCCGAGCCGGCGCAGTTCGAGACGCTGCTGCCGCCAGTCCGGGCAAAGTTGTTCGACCACAGACCAAAAGCGCGGGCTGTGGTTCATTTCCTTGAGATGGGCCAGTTCGTGGCAGACCACGTAATCGATGACCGGCATCGGCATCAGGATCAAGCGCCAGTTGAGTGCAATGTTGCCGGCCGCGCTGCAACTGCCCCAACGGGTTTTGGCCGATGACAGGCGCAGCGGCGGTGGCAAAACACCCAGACGCGGCGCGTGCAGGGCGAGGCGTTCGGCAAACAGGGGGCGAGCCTGTTCGCGCAACAGCGTTTTCAGCACGTCGGCCGCGTTGACCGTAGACGGGACACTCAGATGGATTTCATCCGCCAAAAGCAGGCCTTTGGCCCGCTGTGCCGGGGCAATGCGCAGGGGCAACGGCCGCCCGAGGATAAAAATGGATTGTCCGTCGGCAAGTTGCGCGGCCTGTGTCAGGCTGCGCGCTCGCCAGGCGGCCAGCTTGGTGAGGACCCAGTCCGCGTGCTGGCGGATCAGGGTGTCGATATCGGTCAGGGTGGCGCGGCTGGGGGCAGCTACGCGCAGGCCGTCACGGTCGATGGTCAGGCCGATGGTGCGCCGCTGGCTGCGGCGCAATCGGTAGCTGATCGATTCGCCGCCGATAACAATCTGGCGCCGGGTTTCAGGCGCTCGCGCCGACATCCGGATAGCGGTGCGGCGAGATGCGGCGCATTTCCGCCTCGATCCAGGCTTCGGCCTGCTGATTGACTTCAAGGTTGCTCATGCCGGCGGTATCGAAGGCCGGGCCGATGCTGATGGTGACGGTGCCCGGTTTTTTCAGGAAAGCCTGACGCGGCCACAGTTCTCCGGCATTGTGGGCAATCGGCACGACCTTGCAGCCGACCTGGGTAGCGAGATGGGCGCCGCCGGTCTGGTAACGTTTTTTCTGTCCCGGCGCGACGCGGGTGCCTTCCGGAAACACGATGACGTAAAAGCCTTGCTTCAAGCGTTCGCGCCCCTGGGTGACCACTTGCGTCAGCGCATCCTTGCCGGCCTTGCGGTCGATCGAGATCATCTTCATCGCGGCCAGCCCCCAGCCCACGAAGGGGACTTTGAGCAGCTCCTGCTTGAGTACGAACACGCAGTAGGCGCCGTTCGGGACGCAGTCTTGCAGGGTCATGGTTTCCCATGCCGACTGGTGTTTGGCGAGAATGACGCAGGCTTCGGCCGGCATGTTTTCGCGGCCAATGATCTTGGGTTTGATGCCGAGAATGTATTCAACCCCGAACTGGGTGCCCAGACGCCACAATTTGCCGAAGCGATAGCCCCACAGGCCGCCGAGCAAGGGGCCGGCAACGACCACGAGCGGGGCGCTGAGCACCGACCATAGGATGGCGTAGGCCATGAACAGGGTGGAGCGAATCGCGTTCATTTGGTTTCCGCCTTGAGCAGGTGGTCGACCGCAGCACTGAGGTTGGCAAAGATCAGCGTCCCCTCGGGAAGATTGCCTTCCTCGTGGGTTTTTTCCCCTTTGCCGGTCAGCACCAGTATTGGCTGACAGCCGACCGCTGCGCCGGCTTGCAGGTCGCGCAGGGAGTCGCCGATGGCCGGAATACCGGTCAGGTCCACATTCATGGTCTCGGAAATGCGTTTGAACATGCCGGGTTTGGGCTTGCGGCAATCGCATTTGGAATCGGCGGCGTGCGGACAGTAAAAAATCGCATCGATGCGCGCGCCAACGTCAAAAGCGGCTTTGTGCATCTTTTGGTGCATGCGGTTCAGCGTATCCATGTCGAACAGGCCGCGGCCGATACCGGACTGGTTGGTTGCCACCACCACCTTGTAACCGCTTTGGGTCAGGCGGGCGATGGCTTCCAGGCTGCCGGGGATGGGCTTCCACTCTTCCGGGCTCTTGATGAACTGGGCGGAGTCGAAGTTGATCACCCCGTCGCGGTCGAGAATCACGAGCTTGGTTGGCATGGCGCGGGCCTCAGGCGGAAAGCTTGGACAGGTCGGCGACCTGATTCATGGCCGCATGCAGGCAGGCCAGCAGGCCGAGACGATTGGCGCGCAGGGCCGGATCGTCGGCATTGACCATCACGCCATCGAAGAAGGCATCCACCGGTGCGCGCAAGGCCGCCAGCGCTTGCAGCGAGGCGGAGTAATCGCCAGCAGCAAAAGCGGCCTGGGCCTTCGGGGCCACGTCGGCCAGCGCCGCGTTGAGTGCGGCTTCGGCGGCTTCCTTGAGCAAATCGGCATTGACCGTCGCGTCGACCGTGCCATCGACCTTTTTCAGGATATTGCCAACCCGTTTGTTGGCAGCCGCCAGCGCAGCCGCTTCCGGCAAGGCCGAGAAGGCACGCACGGCGGCGAGGCGCTTGGGAATGTCGCCCAGGCGTTGTGGCCGCTGGCTGACCACGGCATCGACTTCTTGCGCGGTGTAGCCCTGCTCGCGCAGATTGCCGGCCAGACGATCGTAGATGAAATCTGCCAGCGCGGTTTCTGCCGGCTGGAAGCCGTCGACCGCAGCAAAGGCTTGGGAAGCAACGGTCAACAGCGTATTCAGCGGCAAATCCAGATGGCCCTCTGCCAGCATGCGGATGGTGCCCAGCGCGTGGCGGCGCAGCGCGAACGGGTCGCGGTCGCCAGTCGGAATCTGGCCGATGCCGAACATGCCGACCAGGGTTTCCAGCTTGTCGGCCAGCGCCACCACCGTGCCGACCAGCCCGCGCGGCAGGCTGTCGCCGGCGAAGCGCGGCTTGTAGTGATCCTCGATGGCATCGGCCACGTCAGCGTTGAGGCCGTCGTGCTGGGCGTAGTAGCGGCCCATGATGCCCTGCAGTTCGGGGAACTCGCCCACCATGTCGGTTAGCAGGTCGGCCTTGGCCAATACCGCAGCCTGTTCGGCGTGTTGTACCAACTCGCCGCCGCCGAGCTGTTCGGCAATGGCGCGGGCAATCGCGGCCACGCGCTGCATGCGCTCGCCCTGCGTGCCCAGCTTGTTGTGATACACCACCTTGCCGAGACCTGCGACGCGGCTTTCCAGCGATTTCTTGCGATCTTGGTCGAAGAAGAACTTGGCATCGGCCAGACGCGGACGCACGACGCGCTCGTTGC
>CALAGF010000087.1 GCA_937892345.1 uncultured Rhodocyclaceae bacterium
ACCCGACAGCCCGACTGGTATTTCGATTTCGACTCAGGCAAACGCCTGCTTTGCGAGCAGTTTGAAGTGGCTTCGCTTGCAGGTTTTGGTGCAGAAGGTCTGAAGCCGGCGGTTGGTGCGGCTGGCGCATTGCTGCAATACGCGCAGGCGACGCAGTCAGGGAAATTGCCGCATTTGCGCGGATTGACCGTGGAAATCGAAGGGGCCTATCTGGGCCTTGATCTGGCGACGCGTCGCAATCTGGAACTCACGGAAACCCTGCGCGGTCAGCCTTCGCCAACCTTGTTTTCGCTGCTGGACAATTGCGTGACCAGCATGGGCTCGCGCCTTTTGCGTCACACCTTGCACCATCCTCTGCGTGATCAGGCAATTCCGGCCGCACGGCATGGCGCGGTTGCAGCGCTGCTGGACGATTACGGTCAACTGGCCACAGCGGCCAGAAAAGCCCTGCGCGGTATTGCCGATATCGAGCGTATTGCCGGGCGCATTGCGCTGCGTAATGCCCGTCCGCGCGATTTGGCAGCGCTGCGCGAATCACTCGCGCGCCTGCCGGCATTGCGGGCGCCGCTGGCATCGACGGAATCTGCCTTGCTGGCCCGTTTCTTTGCTGAACTTGCTGCGCCGCCGGAGGCGCTTGACCTGCTGACTCGCGCCATCGCTGCGGAACCGGGCGCACAGGTTCGTGACGGTGGTGTGATTGCACCGGGCTATGACGCCGATCTCGATGAACTCCGCGCGCTGAACGACAACTGCGGTGCTTTCCTGATCGACATGGAAATCAGGGAGCGCGAGCGCACCGGGATCAGCAGCCTGAAGGTCGAATTCAACAAAGTGCATGGCTTCTACATTGAAGTCACCCATGCCAACACCGACAAAATTCCGGATGACTACCGCCGCCGGCAAACCCTGAAAAATGCCGAGCGCTACATCACGCCGGAACTGAAGGCTTTCGAGGACAAGGCCTTGTCGGCACAGGAACGTTCGCTGGCAAGAGAAAAGCTGCTTTACGAGGAAATTCTCGACCAGTTGCTGCCTTTTGTACCTGATTTGCAAACCGTCGCACGCGCCATTGCACAACTCGATTTGCTCGCAGGCTTTGCCGAATCGGCGCTCAAACGCAATTGGTGCAAGCCTGAATTTACCGAAATCACGCAGTTGACCGTTGAAGGGGGTCGCCACCCGGTTGTCGAAAACGAGCTGGCGCAAAGCGCCGAGAGCTTCATCGCCAACGACTGCCGGCTTGCGGATGAGAGGCGCCTGCTCCTGATCACCGGCCCGAACATGGGGGGTAAATCGACCTATATGCGTCAGGTTGCGCTGATCGCCCTGCTCGCCCACATCGGCAGCTATGTGCCGGCAGATCGCTGCATCCTTGGTCCGCTTGACCGGATTTTCACCCGCATTGGCGCTTCCGACGATCTGGCTTCCGGCCGATCAACCTTCATGGTCGAAATGACCGAGGCGGCTGCCATCCTGCACCACGCCACAGCCAACAGTCTGGTCCTCATGGATGAAATCGGGCGTGGCACCTCAACGTTTGACGGCATGGCACTGGCTTTTGCAATCCTGCGCCATCTGATCGACAAGAACCGCAGCCTGACACTGTTTGCCACCCACTATTTCGAAATGACGCGCCTATCGCACGAATACAGCGAACTGGCCAATGTGCATCTGGGTGCAGTCGAGCACGCACATCGAATTGTGTTCATGCATGCCGTCGAGGAAGGCCCGGCGAACCAGAGCTACGGGATCCAGGTCGCAGCGCTCGCCGGGATTCCCGCTAGCGTCGTGCGCGCCGCGCGCAAGCAGGGCCGCAGTGGGCGGGGCTGGGAATGAACGGCGACGCGCACAACGGGGTGGTACCGGCGCTGCCGCCGCGGGTGCCGCGGATGCCGCATGGGCGGTTCGCGCCCTGGTTGGGGCGGACGGTGCTGCGGCTGGGCGGCTGGGGCGAGCTGGCGGCGCAGGCCGCGCCGATCCGCTTCGAGGTGTTCGTGGAAGAGCAGCGTGTGCCGGCCGAGATGGAGCTGGATGAGTTCGATGCGCTGGTCTGCGTCGAGGTTTTTTTCTTCCATGGCGGATGGTGGGTTACGGGGGATAAAGTTACGAATTATTTTTTATTGTTCCGTGCTTTTCACGAGGCGCTTGCGCTGGGTTTCCGCTGCACTTTCGACGGTGCGGGCGCGGAATTTTTTGCCGGTGCGGAAATTCCAGGCCGCGCCGACTTTCCACAAGCGCCCCGACCAGGCTTGCCGTGTGTCGATCGTGCGCCGCATGCCGTCGGTCAGGGAGGCGAACTCCCAGTCGCAGCCGGTGATGTTCGACAGGGTGCAGAAAAGCGTCAGGCGTTTGTCGAAGAGCTGTTTTTTGACGGTCGCCGAGAGCGTGTGGCGCGGCCCGACCTCGCTGTTGCCCGAGTAAAGGCGGCTCTGGGCACGGTAGGCGGCTTCGGCGAAGAATCCGGCCGGCAGCGTGAACGAGCAGGTGGCGTCGGCGAACATCAGGTAGTGCGTCGCT
>CALAGF010000088.1 GCA_937892345.1 uncultured Rhodocyclaceae bacterium
GGTAATCCCCATTTTCGTGATGCCGGAAGCCACATAGAGGTTCAAGCCCACGGGCGGGTGACACATACCAACCTCCATGTTGACCACCATCAGGATCCCGAAATGCACCGGATGAATCCCCAAAGCAACGGCGACGGGGAACAGGATAGGCGCAAAAATCAGCACAATGGACGAAGGTTCCATGAAGTTGCCGGCCAGCAACAAAATGACATTCACCACCAGCAGGAAGGTGATCATCCCCAAACCATTGCCAAGCATCCAGTCAGCCAAGGCTTGAGGAATATTCTCATTGGTCATGATGAATGAGAACAAGACGGCATTGGTAATGATGTAGAGCAACATCGCCGACATGTTTGCCGAATTCAACAAGACCTTCGGCACATCTTTCAGACCCATGTCCTTATAGATGAACACTGCCACGATAAAGGCATACACCGCAGACATGGCCGCTGCTTCAGTTGGAGTGAAGATACCGGTATAGATCCCCCCCATGACCACCACAATCAGGAACAACCCCCAAACCGACTTGCGGAAACTATCCCAGCGCTCGCCCCACGAGGCCTTGGGCTGACGTGGATAATTGAATTTTCGGGCGCGATACCAGGTCACCCCCCCCAACACGCCAGCCAATGCAAGCCCGGGAATCACACCAGCCATGAACAAGGCGCCCACCGAGGTATTCGTGGCAACCGAGTACATCACCATGACGATAGATGGCGGGATCAGAATCCCCAGTGCACCGGAGGTCGCAATGACCCCCGCACCGAAACGGTTCGGGAACCCGGCTTTCACCATGGCCGGCAACAGGATGGAACCAATCGCCACAACCGTTGCCGGGCTGGACCCGGACACTGCAGCAAACAGTGCACATGCCAGCACGCCAGCCAATCCAAGACCGCCGTACCAATGACCGACCATGGAGGTGGCAAAATTGATCATTCGCTTGGCTACCCCGCCATGCGTCAGAAAATTGCCGGCCAGGATAAAGAACGGGATCGCCATGATCTCGAATTTCTCGATCCCGGTGAATAGCTTGAGTGCCACAGATTCCAGCGGCACTTGCGTCATCGTGAACAAGAACGTCAATACGGTCAGACCCAGCGAAATCGAAATCGGCATGCCGGTCAGCATCAGCACTGCCAAGAGAGAAAATATAACCAGCGCGTTCATTCCTGGTCTCCTTTACCGTTCTTGCTCGTGGTTTCGCCAATCATCGGATGCTTGAGGTCGTGCATGTGCAGGTTGTCATCCAAACCGTAAAGGTTCACATCCACAGGCGGCTTCTCATCGTCCAGGCCATCCACATGACCATGGTCATGATGTGGCAACTCGCCAGTTTTCAAGAAAGCCCAGGTCACTTGCAAAAAACGAAAGCACATCAACGATGAACCGAGAGGAATGGCGCTATAAACAATCCAGGTAGGCCACTCCAGATCCGGGGTAGTCGGGCCTTCGTACAAGTCTTCGCCTGCGATACCAAAGAAATTGAAGAAGGCAAAGTGAGCACCGTTTTCCCAAACGAAGCCACCTCCCAGGGTCGCAACAATGCCGGTAAACAAGGCGCCTGCCAACAAGCCAAAAACGATGAATTTGCCGCGCATGCCATCGCCCATGCGATTGATCAAGACATCAACCCCCACATGGATACCCGTGCGAACCCCATAGGCCGCACCAAACTTGGCCATCCAGACAAACATGATGATGCACAACTCTTGCGCCCAACCAAAGTTGAGCCCGATCAACCAGTCCTGTAATCCCGGAATGTTGACGCCGGCAAGATAACGGTGCATCACAGAAATGAAAATAATCAGCGTGGCCGCCCCCATGAGCAGGGTGACCAGCAACTCCTCGAGATGATTCAACATTCTGTTGAACATGGTGAGTTCCCCCGGTGTAACTCGGGGGCCAAGGCCCCCGATTGTTGTAGTGATAGCGGTTTAGAGGCTATCCGGCTTGAAGCCGATATCTTTATAGACGGACTGAATGGTTTCCTTGCCTACCCGGCTCTCCATCTTCTGATGTACCGGCACCATCGCCTTCTTGAACGCCAGACGCTCTTCCTTGCTGGGCACATACACCGTGGTTTTCCCGCTCTTCTTCACGGCATCCAGTGCAGCGTCATTTTCCACCTTGGCGATCTGGTTGGCATAGCGGGTCGCCTGCTCCATGGCCTCATCCAGTTGACCGCGCACCTCGCCGGGCAGGCCGTCCCAGAACTTCTTGTTGGCGATCACCGCGTAACCCAGGTAGCCGTGATCGGTCACCGTCAGGTGCTTCTGCACCTCATGCATTTTCTGGGTGTACAGGTTGGAAATCGGGTTTTCAGTACCGTCGACCACACCCGTCTGCAGCGCTTGATATACCTCGGAGAACGCCATGACTTGCGGCAATCCGCCAATGGTACGAACCTGCTCTTCAAGCACCTTGGATGACTGGATACGCAGTTTCTTCCCCTTCAGGTCTGCAGGCGACTTGATCGGCGAGTTCAGCGAAAATGATTTGAAACCATTGTCCCAATAGGCGAGCCCACGAATACCGCGGGGTTCGAGCTTGGCCAGCAAACCTTTACCTACAGGCCCGTTGGTGACTTTGCGAAGATCATCGTAATTCGAAAAAATGAACGGCAAGTCAAAAACTTCGAATTCCTTGACGCCCAAGGGCCCGAACTTGGCCAGGGATGGCGCCAGCATCTGGACAGCCCCCAACTGCAAGGCTTCCATCTCTTCCTTGTCCTTGTAAAGCGTGGAATTGGCGTAAACCTCAACCTTGACCTTGCCTTTGGTCAATTCGCCCGCTTTCTTCGCAAACATTTCTGCGGCCTTGCCTTTCGGTGTATCTGCAGCGACGACATGGCTGAACTTGATCACGATGGGTTGTTGTGCATAGGCACCCAGCGACATGGCACAGGCAAACAAACCCACAAGCAGCTTCGATACTTTCATTTATTTTCTCCTCCGGAATGGGGATCACCAGCCAAGATGCCGGCAACCGCCGACGATTATCACGAAAGGTATAATCCGGGCGTAATTGTGGATATCCACATTTCCCGTATTCCCCTCCGGAAAACTGCATGCGCGCCCTCCATTCCCTCTCGTCTCAGCACAGTCCGCGCCATCTCCAGTGGCTGCTGACCTTGCCCAAGCTGGGGGTCATATTGCTGATGATCGCGCTGATCTCTTTACTTTGGCTGGTTCATAAAAACGAGGCAGAAGAACAAAGATCTGCGCTTATCAAAGACGTTCTCTGGCTTGAGCAAAATCTGCGTTTTCACCTGAGCGGCAACGAAGAACAACTGCAGCAGATGGCTCAGGAAATGGGCAATCCACAAGAGCGCGCTCGCCTGTTTCGTCTGCGCGCAACGCACTTGCTCAAGAACGCCCCCGAGATTTCCCAATTGGTATGGGTCGACCGCGACAGGCAAATTATCGACGCCTTCCCGGGCGAACAACTGCCCGACCAGGAGCTTGAAAGATTCGGCCCCACCGTCACTACACGGGCTTTTGACGTCACCGTGCGACTGGGAAAACTCAGCTACAGCGAACCTTTTTTCATCGAAGGCAAACGCGCATTTATCGAACTGCTGATACCCATTCACGCCGAACGCAAGGTGGTTGGTGTGCTGATCGCCGTCTACCCGCTGGAGACTCTGCTGGATGATCAGGTGCCCTGGTGGTTCACCTCGAAATACAAGGTTGAGATCGTTGATGACAACAACACCCTCTATGCCAGCAAAACCAATATTGACGGGGATAGCAGTCAGCTATACCAGATACCCTTTGAACCTCCCGGACAAGGTTTGCTGTTAAGAATCACCAGCTACTCGAGCCCGGATAACACCCTGCAACGCTTGTTGATCGCTGCAATTGTCCTGCTGGCTTGCGGGGTATTCTGGAGCCTCTGGCTGGTTCGTGATCTGATGAAAAAGCGCAGCCGGGCAGAAGAAGCCTTACGTGCCGAGCATGCTTTTCGGGCCGCGATGGAAGATTCCCTGACCGTTGGCATGCGCGCACGTGACCTGAACGGGATGGTGATCTACGTAAACCCCGCCTTTTGCCGCATGACCGGCTTCACAACCGGGGAACTGGTCGGACAATCTCCGCCAATGCCCTATTGGGCACCCGAGCATTTTGAAGAAACGTACGCGATGCACGATGCCGTACTCGCCGGCGACGCACCACCAGACGGCTTCGAAATCACTTTCATGCGCAAGGATGGCGTGCGCTTCAAGGCGCTGGTTTATGAAGCCAAGCTGATCGATGGCAATGGCAGGCACACAGGCTGGATGGCGTCGGTACTCGACATCACCGAACGCAAGGCGGCAGAAGAACTTGCGAGACAGCAACAGGAGCAATTGCAATTCACTGCCCGCCTCGTCACCTTGGGTGAAATGGCATCGACACTGGCCCACGAACTCAATCAGCCACTGGCTGCAATCGCCAGCTACAACACCGGTTGCCTCAATCTGATGAGCAATGGACGGGCGCAACCCGCCGACCTTCAACCTGCGCTGGAAAAAATTGGAGTGCAGGCACAGCGAGCCGGCAAAATCATTCGTCGCGTGCATGATTTTGTCAGACGTAGCGAACCCAAGTGCGCCCCATGTGCACTAGACGACGTTATCGATGACTGCCTGGGCTTTATCGAAGCAGACGCCCGCAAGCGCCGCATCCGGATTACCGCCCAAATTCCGGAACTTCCACCCATTCCCGCGGATCGACTGATGCTTGAACAGGTACTGCTCAATCTCATCAGAAACGGCATGGATGCCATGAAAGACACCCCCGAGCCAGCGCGCGAACTCAGTATCTCGGCAACGGCAAACGACGAAGAAATTCGCGTCAGCGTTATTGATCGCGGCTGCGGCATTGCACCGGAAATCCGGGACAAACTGTTCACCGCATTTTTCACCACCAAACCGGAAGGCATGGGCGTCGGTCTGTCAATCTGCCGCTCGGTTATCGAATTCCACCGCGGTCGCTTGTGGGCAGAAGAATTCAGCGCCTCACCCACGGGTTCCGGTACCTTGTTCATCTTCACCTTGCCTTTGAAAATCACATGATCCAGCCCCACGCTCACCTGGTCGACGACGACGAAGCGATCCGCGATGCCCTTGCCTGGCTGCTTAACTCACGCAATATTCCTTGCACCACCCACGACTCGGCTGAGCGCTTTCTTGCATACTGGACTGAGGACACCAGCGGCTGTGTCGTGCTGGACATGCGAATGTCCGGCATGAGCGGACAAGACTGCTTCGATATCCTGCTCGAACGAGGCTCGAAACTGCCCGTCATCTTCCTGACCGGCCACGGCGACGTCCCGTTGGCAGTCGCCACGCTCAAACGCGGTGCCTTCGATTTCTTCGAGAAGCCTTTCAACGACAACGATCTGGCCAGCCGCATCGAGGAAGCCATGGCCCTGAATGCCCGGCAGCGCGCAGCCAATGCTACGGTCAACTCGGTCAACGAACGACTTTCCCGCCTGACCAGCCGCGAAAGGCAGATCATGGAGCAGGTTCTGGCCGGCAAATACAACAAGGTAATTGCCGACGAACTCAACATCAGTATGCGAACAGTGGAAGTCCACCGCGCCAATCTCTTCGACAAAATGCAGGTCAAGACCGCTGTTGAATTAGCCAACCTGATGAAGCCTGGACGCTAGCGCTTCCCTTGCCCCGCTTTTTTCGCTAGCATCTCGTTGGATAACCCGGGCTAAGCCCCCATCTGTTCAACGAACAAACCCCTTCCCAAGAGGCCATCATGAGCGAGCACATCCATTACGTCACCGACGACACCTTTGAAGCCGAAGTGCTGCAAGCGCAGCAACCGGTTCTCGTCGATTACTGGGCAGAATGGTGCGGTCCTTGCAAGATGATCGCCCCGATTCTTGACGAAATCGCTGTCGAATACGCCGGCAAGCTTAAAGTTGCCAAGGTTAACATTGATGACAATCAGGGCACTCCGGCCAAGTACGGCATCCGTGGCATCCCGACCCTGATGATTTTCAAGAACGGCAACATCGAAGCCACCAAGGTTGGCGCACTTTCCAAGTCGCAACTGGCCGCATTTATTGACAGCACCCTGTAATCTACGTAGTCTCCAATCCTGAAGGTGCGTCCTGCACCTTCAGGCAGACGCCACAGGCCGACAGCCGCCGCGTCATCTCCACCTCCAAAGCCCTGCTAGCTCCCGCGCACCGATCATCGGGTTGTCGCCCGCGCTTCACATACGGCGCCACTAATTTCCAGAATGCAACTTTCCGAACTCAAGACTTTACACGTCAGCAAATTGCTCGACATGGCGACAGAACTCGTCATCGAGAACGCCAACCGCATGCGCAAGCAGGAGTTGATTTACGCCGTTCTCAAGGCCAAGGCCAAGAACGGAGAGACCATCTACGGTGACGGCACGCTGGAAGTGCTACCCGATGGTTACGGTTTCCTCCGTTCGGCAGATACCTCCTATCTGTCCAACCCGGATGATATTTACGTCTCTCCATCCCAGATTCGCCGCTTCAACCTGCGGACCGGTGACACCGTAGAAGGTGAAATCCGCACCCCGAAGGATGGAGAACGCTACGTTGCGCTGACAAAACTCGATCGCATCAACGGCTTCCCTCCAGAAGCGAACAAAAACAAGATCATGTTCGAGAATCTGACGCCGCTACACCCCACGCGTCACCTGAAACTTGAACGCGATATCAAGTCGGAAGAAAACATCACCAGTCGCGTTATCGACATGATTGCTCCGATTGGCTGCGGCCAACGCGGCCTGCTCGTCGCGCCGCCGAAAACCGGCAAAACAGTGATGCTGCAGAACATTGCCCATGCCATCACTGCCAACCACCCTGAAGTTGTGTTGATCGTATTGCTGATCGACGAGCGTCCGGAAGAAGTCACCGAAATGACTCGCACAGTGAAAGGCGAGGTCGTTGCTTCAACCTTCGATGAACCCGCCACCCGCCACGTTGCGGTTGCAGAAATGGTCATCGAGAAGGCCAAGCGCCTGGTTGAACACAAGAAGGACGTGGTCATCCTGCTTGACTCAATCACCCGCCTTGCCCGCGCCTACAACACGGTGCAGCCAGCCTCCGGCAAGGTATTGACCGGCGGCGTGGACGCCAACGCACTACAGAAGCCGAAGCGCTTTTTCGGCGCAGCACGCAACATTGAGGAAGGTGGTTCGCTGACCATTCTCGCGACTGCGCTGATCGATACGGGTTCGCGCATGGATGAGGTGATCTACGAAGAATTCAAGGGCACCGGCAACTCCGAAATCCACCTCGACCGTCGCATGGCCGAAAAACGGATGTACCCGGCAGTCAACGTCAACCGCTCCGGCACTCGTCGCGAAGAATTGCTGCTCAAGCCCGATGTTCTGCAAAAAATGTGGGTATTGCGCAAGCTCTGCTACCCGATGGACGATCTTGAAGCAATGGAATTCCTGCTCGACAAGGTCAAATCGACCAAGGGAAATCAGGAATTCTTCGACGCCATGCGTCGCGGATAAAGTCCCGAACACCCATGATTTTCTATTGCAAGCTCGTGATTAATCAAGGATAATCCCGGGCTTCCCAGATCGGCCAAATCCGCCGGTCGCTTGATTAAAGGACAAAAGATGAAAGCCGATATCCACCCGAATTACCATGATGTTGCCGTGACCTGTTCCTGTGGCAACACCTTTTCGACCCGCTCCACGATGGCCAAGGACACCTTCCACGTTGAAGTTTGCTCTGCTTGTCATCCGTTCTACACCGGCAAGCAAAAGATTGTCGATACCGCTGGTCGCGTCGAGAAGTTCAACCAGAAGTTTGGGGCCATGCGTGGCAAGGCCGCTGCTTGATCGGCTTGAATCAGTTCAAAAAGGCAGCCTTCAAGGCTGCCTTTTTCTTTTGTATTTCCGATGTCTGACTTTCGCAGCTTGATTCGTCGGGGAATCCAACTGCCTCCGGGCGGCTGGCTGCTCGCGGCCATGCTCGCCTTTTATGTGCTGGCCGGCTTGTTCGGCAAGGACCCGTGGAAGGGTGAAGATGCCATCCATATTGGCACCTCCTGGCACATGCTCTCCACTGGCGACTGGCTGACGCCACATCTCGCCGGCAGGCCATTTCACGAACCGCCGCTCTTCTATTGGAGCGCCAGCATTACAGGTTTGCTATTCGACTGGGCTTTGCCGCTGCATGAAGCAATGCGCCTTGCCAGCGGAGCCTGGGTTGCCCTGACACTCACCGGCTTGTACTACGCCGGGCGCGAGTTATACGGACAAGAGAGTGCGGCAGCCAGTCCGATGTTGCTGGCGGGTACCGCCGGACTGCTCTTCCATGCCCATGACGCCCAACCCATGTTGATTGCGCTTGCCGCATATGCAGGCACATTGGGAGCGCTCGCTGCGCTTGGGAGAAAACCCAGGCTGACCGGCATTTTCTATGGCCTGGCACTGGCCGCCTGCGTGCTTGGCACCGGTATTGCACCCGCTTTGCCCTTGTTACTCATCGCGCCACTCGCCTGTTGGCTATCGCCTGATCGCAAGAAGGCCATCCATACCCTGCTGATCGGCTTGGGATTCGCAGCGATTTTGATTTTGCCCTGGCCCCTGCTTCTTTGGCAGGTTGCACCGGAGCGCCTGACGCTCTGGCTGCAAACTGAAATGGCGCCGCTGCATACGCCTTTCTCGCTCTCCGGCTTAAGCCGTTTTTCCGGGATGCTGCCATGGTTTGCCTTCCCGGCCTTGCCGCTCGCTGCATGGACGCTATGGACCCGGCGCAAGAACCTCTTGAACGCAAACTACTTGCTGCCGCTTTCACTGTTTCTGACCACCCTGCTCTTGCTGGCCTGGGCTTATCGCCCCCGGGAAATTCCTGCGCTGCTGCTATTGCCGGCGATTGCCTTGCTCGCCACGCCCGGCGCCCTCAGCCTGCGGCGCAGCGCAGCCAATGCGTTTGACTGGTTTGCCATGAGTTTTTTCAGCGTCTTTGCGGCTGTTGTGTGGCTGTGCTGGTCCGCCATGGCACTTGGTGTTCCGGAAAGACTTGCCCGCCGCGTGGTCATTCTGCGTCCCGGCTTCGTCGGCGAGTTGAGCTGGCTGGACCTGATGATCGGGATTGCTGCTACGCTCTGCTGGGGATGGCTGATTGTTACCGCTCCCCGTTCGCCCTACCGCAGCCTGACCCACTGGACCATGGGTTTCACCACGGTCTGGCTGATGGCAACGACCCTGATCCAGCCCTGGTTTGACTTCGGAAGGAGCTACCGGCCAGTTGCTGAAGCCGTTGCCAGCGCGCTTCCCGATCCACTCGACTGCCTGTCCGAACGAGGCCTGAACGACGCTCAACGCGCATCTCTGGCCTACTTTGTCGGCATTCAGCCCAAGAGTGAGGCCAGTTCCGAGGGTAAATCCTGTCACTGGCTGCTCGCTGTCGGTCACAAATCAACACCACTGGTTGCCCCCGGAAGCGGATGGCAGGAAGTCTGGTCGGGCAACCGGCCGGGGGAAAAACAGGAAAAATTCCGGCTTTACCGCCGTTGACCGCAAGATTGCCCTGTGGCGCTCAAACGGCAGACTTGACCAGGAAATGCTCGCGGTAGTACTTCATTTCATCAATCGACTCGTGGATGTCAGCCAGCGCCGTGTGGCGGCCCTGCTTCTTGAAGCCCTTGTAGATTTCCGGCTGCCAGCGCTTGCACAGCTCCTTGAGGGTGCTGACATCCAGATTGCGATAATGGAAAAAGTCCTCGAGCGTCGGCATGTAACGCGCCATGAAGCGGCGATCCTGACCAATCGAATTGCCGCACATCGGTGACAAGCCCTTGCCCGAATGACAGGCCATGAATTCGAGTGCAGCGCGCTCGACGGCCGCTTCATCCATGGTCGAGGCACGCACCTTGTCGATCAAGCCGGAACGGCCGTGGGTATTCTGATTCCAGGCATCCATCCCGGCCAGTACTTCATCCGATTGATGAACGACCCAAGATGGCGACTCGGCCACCACGACCAGTTCGGAATCGGTCACCACCATGGCCATTTCAATAATCCTGTCGCCATCCGGATTCAAGCCGGTCATTTCCATGTCCAGCCAGACGAGGTTGTTTGCATTGCCTGCCATATAATTGCCCGATAGTCTGAAAACCCCGATTTTCTCACAGCTTCCCGCACCGCAACCGTGACCCAGCCTTTCACCCAGATCTTCCTGATTTTTCTTGCCCTGACACTACTGGGCCGTCTCTGGCTGAAGCTGCGCCATATTCGTCACGTCCAGCACCACCGCAACGCCATCCCGGCCGACTTTGCCGAGCGGATCAGCCTGGACTCGCACCAAAAAGCTGCCGATTACACGGTCGACCGCAGCAAGACTGCAATTTTCGCCATCCTGCTCGAAGCCCTGGTTCTGCTGGCCTTTACCCTGGGGGGTGGCCTCGCGGCGCTGCATGCCTTCTGGTCATCGACCACAGGCGGCATTCCCTACGGGCTGGCGATGATTTTCAGCGTCATGGTGATCAGTGGACTGATCGATCTGCCGCTCGGCATCTACAGCCAATTTGTGGTCGAGGCACGGCATGGATTCAACCGCATGACCCCACGGCTTTTTGTCAGTGACCTGATCAAGCAGACAGTACTTGGTGTGCTGATCGGGGCCCCGGTGATCGCTGCAGTCCTGTGGCTGATGGAGGACATGGGGCGCTACTGGTGGCTACAGGTCTGGCTTTTCTGGAGCCTTTTCAATCTGCTGATCCTGTTTGTCTATCCGCAATGGATTGCGCCCTTGTTCAATAAATTCACGCCGCTCGACGATGACTCGCTCAAGCAGCGCATTGAAGCCCTGCTCAAACGTTGCGGCTTTCATGCATCCGGGCTGTTCGTCATGGACGGCTCACGCCGCTCCAGTCACGGTAATGCCTATTTCACCGGCTTTGGCAAAAACAAGCGGATTGTATTTTTCGATACCCTGCTGGCACGCCTGAGTCCGGCGGAAATTGATGCCGTACTGGCGCACGAACTCGGTCATTTCCGGCACCGGCACATCGTCCAGCGACTGGCAGTGATGTTTGCCGGCTCGCTGATTTTTCTCGCAATTCTTGGACAACTGATCGACGCAGCGTGGTTCTACGAGGGTTTGGGCGTATCTGCGCAAAGCACGGCGCTGGCACTGATCCTTTTCTTTTTTGTCGTGCCGGTATTCATTTTTCCGCTGGCGCCTTTGTCCAGCCGACTGTCGCGCAAACATGAGTTTGAAGCGGATGCCTATGCCGCAACTCATACCAGCGCAGCTGATCTCATCCGTGCGCTGGTGAAGCTGTACGATGACAACGCGGCAACGCTGACACCGGACCCATGGCATTCCCTGTTTCACGACTCCCACCCGCCGGCAGCTCAACGCATTTCCCGTCTGCAACTCCTGGAGAAAATCGCATGAAAACGATCACTGCAACGCTGCTCACCAGCCTTCTCGCGACCACTGCCCTGGCCTCAGACCCTTGGGGCGATGCCGACGCCAAGGCTGGCCACGAAAAGCATCAGGAAAAATGTGTCGCCTGCCATGTCCGACTCTATGGTGGCGATGGCAGCAAGATGTACACGCGTGAAGGGCGAGTCCTTTCGACCAAACTGGATGTCCTGCAACGGGTTGCCGCCTGCAATTCGCAGGTCCGCTCAGGCTGGTTCCCGGACGAGGAAGCCGAAGTCGCCGCCTATCTGAACCAGCAGTATTACAAGTTCACCCATTGATGTTCGGTCGCATCATCGCCGCCCATGGCCGGCAATACATCGCAGCACTGGAAGATGGCAGCCGCCTCCCCTGTTTTCCCAGAGGCAAGAAAAGCGAGATCGCCTGCGGTGACCGGGTTGAGATTGCACGTACCTCAAGCGACCAAGGCGTAGTCGAAAGCATCCTGCCCCGCAGCAGCCTGCTTTACCGCTCAAACGAAATCCGTCAAAAGCTCATTGCGGCCAATGTCGACCAGCTACTCGTCGTAGTCGCGACCGAACCTGGATTTTCGGACGATCTGGTCACCCGAGCCTTGCTTGCAGCCGAAAGCGAAGGCATTGAAGCGCGCATCCTGCTCAACAAATGCGACCTCACTGATCGACTGCCAGGCGCCCGTAAGCAAATCGCTATTTTTTCTGCCTTGGGCTACCCGGTCATTGAAGTATGCGCACGCGACCATGCCAACGCCTTGTTGCCTTGCCTGCAGGGCAAGACCAGCGTGCTGGTCGGCCAATCAGGCATGGGCAAATCCACCCTCATCAATGCGCTGCTGCCGGAGGCCCGTGCAGCCACCCGAGAAATTTCCCAAGCACTGGATTCCGGGAAACACACGACAACGCATGCCACGCTCTACACCCTGAATGCCAACAGCAGCTTGATAGATTCCCCCGGTCTGCAGGAATTTGGTCTGGGTCATATCGATCGCGCCGGCATCGAACACGCGTTTCGCGAATTCCGGCCTTATCTTGGCGAATGCCGCTTCCGCGACTGCCGCCATCATCGCGAGCCGGATTGTGCGATCCGTCAGGCACTCGATTCAGGGCTTATCGATCCAGCCCGCTTTGCGACTTATCAACGTCTGATGGGTATTTCCGGATAAAACCGGGCAGTAACCTAGTAGCCTTGTACGCGACGCAGACGCATAATCTCCGACACCACAAATAAAATCCCGTAGAGGAGCGCATCATTTCCAGCCAGCCCAGCATCCTGATTGTCGACGATGTTCCTGAAAATCTCAGCGTACTCGGCGAATTACTGCAAGCGAACTACCGTGTTCGCGCGGCAAACTCCGGTCGGCGAGCCTTGCAGATTGCCCGCGGCACGCCTACGCCTGACCTGATTCTCCTGGACGTCATGATGCCGGAAATGGATGGCTACGATGTCCTGGCCGAGCTCCGCAGCGACCACCTGACACGCAACATTCCCGTGATTTTCATTACGGCGATGGACAACACCAAGGATGAAGAAAAAGGCCTTGCGCTGGGTGCGGTCGACTACATTACCAAACCGATTCGTCCGGCAATTGTTTTGGCCCGGGTCAAAGCCCAGCTCGAACTGAAGAATGCCCGGGATATCTTGAGCGACCAGAATGCCTATCTCGAAAAGGAAGTGGCACGCCGGATGACGGAAAACACGCTGATCCAGGAGGTCAGTATCCACGCCTTGGCGCGACTCGCAGAAACCCGCGATCCGGAAACCGGGAATCACCTGCGCCGCACCCAGGAATATGTTCGTACCCTGGCCCGCGCCCTGCAGTCGCATCCCCGCTTTTCCGCCTATCTTGATGAACACACAATCCAGGCACTCGCCCGCTCGGCACCGCTGCACGACATCGGCAAGGTTGGCATCCCGGACAGCATTCTGCTGAAACCCGGCAAATTGACTGCTGACGAATGGGAAATCATGAAAACCCATGCCGAGCTGGGCGCACATGCCATTGCCCAGGCGGAAGCGGACGCAGACAAACCGGTCGAGTTTCTCCGCATCGCCAAGGAAATTGCCAATTACCATCACGAAAAATGGGATGGCAGCGGCTATCCCCTGGGACTCGCCGGGAATGACATACCGATTTCAGCCCGTCTGATGGCGCTGGCCGATGTCTTCGATGCGCTGAGTTGCGCCCGTGTGTACAAACCCGCCTTCCCGCTTGACGAAGCACGCAGCATGATCGTCAATGGCAGTGGCACACATTTCGACCCTGACATTGTTGCCGCATTTGACCGTGAATTCGACAGCTTCAAACGCATCGCCAGCATGTACGCAGAATGAGTTCGACACCACCAGCCAGGTTCAATGCTGCTGAAAAACTGCCCGGTGCCGTCATCCGTGTTGTACTCCCTTACGTCATCCTGGCCAGCTTGTGGATCCTGCTGTCGGATCAGCTGACCGACCTGTTATTTGACGACCCCTTCCAAATAAAACTGGCCAGCATGCTCAAGGGCTGGCTCTTTGTGGTGGTGACGGGCGCCTTGTTGATCGTGCTGCTACGTCGGCTTCTTCTGGATGTTGAACATAGTCAACAGGCGACACGTGAAGCAACCGAAACCCTCCAAGTCGCAACCGAAGCGCTGGAACAGGAACACGCCCTGCTGCGCACCGTACTCGACGCTGCACCCGACCTGATCTGGCTGAAAGATGCCGAGGGACGTTACCTGGCCTGCAACCGCCGTTGTGAAGCAATGTTCGGGATGAGTGAGTTGCAGGTCACCGGAAAAACCGATTTCGATCTGGTCGACCCTGAGAAAGCCGAGCGCTACAGACAACACGACCTGCTCGCGATAGAAAGCGAAAGTCCACACAGTTACGAGGACTGGTGCGACTTCCCGGACGGGCATCGCGAATTGTTGCTGACCATGAAATGCTCTGTTCGCGACAGCAACGGCAATTTGCTGGGCGTGCTCGGCATTGGCCGGAACATCACGCAGATGCACGAACTGAACGAGCGTTTCACCGTCGCATTCAATGCCAGCCCCGCCGCCATCAGCCTGACTTCGCCGGATTGCGGCACCTTCCTTGATATCAACCCGAAATTCGAATCCTTGCTCGGCTACGCGCGCACCACCCTGATTGGTAGCGGCACGCTGGCGCTTGATATGTGGCAGGACCCCGCGGCCAGGAAACACCTGCTGGGACAGTTGCTGAAATCGGGTAGCGTCAAAGACCAACTGGTTTATTGGCGCAAAAGCGATGGCAGCAGCATTCCACTCAGCCTGTCAGCCGAAGTGACCCGAATTGGTGGACAGGACTACATCCTGACCTTCATCCTCGACCTGACCGAACGCCTGCGCGCTGAAGCCGAAATTCGCCAGTTGCAGGCCCGGCTGAGCACTGCTTTCCGGGCAGCGCCTGTCGCCGCCTGCATCACGCGCATGACGGATGGACGACTGGTGGATGTTAACGAGCGCCTGCTCACCGACTACGCCTGGACGCGCGAGGCCTTGCTTGGCAAAACAACCGTCGAAGCGGGCTTGTGGGGCTCGCCTGAAGATCGTGAGCGGATGGTCGAGATCATTCGCCGCGACGGCAGTATTGCCGACTTTGAAAGTATCGGCATCGGGCACGATGGCCGGGTCCGGGAAATCCGCATTGCTGCAGCCAGCATCATGGTCGAAGGTGTTCCGCACCTGGTGGTTTATATCGACGACATTTCCCAGCAGGTCGCGCACGAGCGCTTGCTCAAGGAGCGCGAAGATACGCTGCAAAAAGCCAATGCCGAACTGGAAAACTATCGGCAGCACCTTGAAAAACTGGTCGCCGAGCGCACGACGGAGCTGGCTGCGGCACGTGACTCGGCAGAAGTTGCCAATCGGGCAAAGAGCGCCTTCCTCGCCAACATGAGCCATGAAATCCGGACACCAATCAATGCCATCATCGGTTTGACCCACCTAGCAAACCGCAGCACCTCAGATCCGGCTCAGCACCTGCGCCTGAACAAGGTCGGTGACGCTGCGCATCACCTGCTGGAAATCATCAACCAGATTCTCGATATTTCAAAAATTGAGGCCGGCAAGCTTGAAATCACGGCCGAAGATTTCGAATTGCGCAGCATGCTTGAAAACTGTGCTGCGCTGGTCGTCGACCGTATTCGGCAGAACGGACTGGATTTCGCCATCGAGATCGACCCGGCACTCCCTGAGCGTTTGCGCGGCGATCCGCTACGGATTGGGCAAATCCTGCTCAACTATCTGGCCAATGCCGAAAAATTTACGGAACATGGCAGTATCCGGATTGAAGTTCGCGCCCTGAGCAGTGAGACATCCGACACCCACATCCGTATCTCGGTTCAAGACACCGGCATCGGCATTCCGCTGGACGAACAGGCGCGTCTGTTCCAACCCTTCGAACAAGCCGATAGTTCGACCACCCGCCGATTTGGCGGCACCGGGCTCGGCCTGAACATCTCACGCCGGCTCGCCCGACTGATGGGTGGCGATACCGGTGTTGACAGCCTACCCGGTCAGGGCAGTACCTTCTGGTTTACGGTCCGTCTACAACCCGCACTCACATCAACCACAGAGCATCAAATCATGACTTCGCTCCCGAACGCAGAATCCGTTTTGGCATCACGCACCCAAGCGGGGAACATCTTGCTTGCGGAAGACAATCCGATTAACCAGGAAGTGGCCAGCGAACTCATGAAAGCGGTCGGCATGTCGGTTGATCTGGCGGATAACGGTATCCAGGCGCTCGCCATGATTGCCAAAAAGCACTACGACCTGATTTTGATGGACATTCAGATGCCGGGCATGGACGGCCTGACCGCCACGGCGCATCTGCGCAATGACGGTTGCACCACGCCAATCGTGGCAATGACTGCCAACGCATTTGGTGAAGATCGCCAGCGCTGCCTGGACGCCGGCATGAACGATCATGTCGCCAAGCCAGTTGATCCGGACACCCTGTACGCCACCCTGGTCAAATGGTTGCCGGATGGCAACGGCAATCAGCCCATGACACGGCCAACGGCCCCAACCGAGGACGAGACCGATAAATGCCGCATCGCCGAACTTGCGGCCATTCCCGGGGTAGACCCTAAAATCGGCCTGCATGCCGTGCGTAACCGCCTGTCGAGCTATCTGATGTTGCTGCAAAGCTTTGTCGATTCTCATGCCAAGGACCACGAACTACTGGCAGGCTACAAAGACGCAGCACGCTGGGAAGAGGCACAACGGCTTGCACACAATCTCAAGGGCGTCGCCGGCACCATCGGTCTGACCGGTATTTCCTCAGCTGCCGCCACCTTGAATGATGCATTGCGCAAGCAAGCCACTCCTGAAGAGACGGCGCCTATGTTTATCGCACTGCAGACCGATGTGCTGGAAACCTGCGCCAGTATCCGCCAATGCCTCGCCCAATGGGGCAAGGGCAGCTAGGTAAAGCATGACGTTTTCGTCACCCCTGATCGCAGCTCAAGACCGTTTGGACGCTGAATCTGATCGTGTCCGCTTGCATCGGGCATTGCATTTGATGAACCGGATCGCCCACGCCATTTCGGGAACCCGGGATGAGTCGGAGATGCTGGCAGAAATTTGCAGCATTCTGATAACGGTGGGCAATTACCCGCATGCCGAATTCGAGGCTGCCAGTACCTTGGCACATGCGGCAAGCGTTACCGGAGGTGAGACGCCCATCTATCGCCTGCCGATTCGCGTGGCTGAAAAACTGATCGGGGATCTTTGCCTCAAACTGCCTGACGGCAAGACAATCGATGGACTGGAAGCCACCTTGCTTGACGGTCTGGCCAGTGAAATCGGGCTCGGAATCGCAATGCAGCGCTCGCGTCAGGCATTGGCAGAAAACGAAGCGGTGATGCGCCCCTTGCTCCTCGCTATCGAGCAAAGTCCGCACAGTATCGTGATCACCAACATTGAAGGCGAGATCGAGTACGTCAATCAGTCCTTCGTTGCCAATACCGGCTACCAGCCGGAAGAAGCGCTCGGCAGGAATCCCAGCGTCCTGCATTCCGGGCTGACTCCGGACGAAACCTACGAGAATTTGTGGCACACCTTGAGCCAGGGCGATATCTGGCGGGGCGAATTCATCAACCAGCGCAAGGATGGCAGTCTGTACGAAGAATTCGCCATCATCTCGCCGGTTCGCCAGGCAGATGGCGGGATCACCCACTACCTGGCCATCAAGGAAGACATTACCGAGAAAAAACGCAATCTGGCGGAACTGGAAATTTATCGGAAAAAGTTGGAAAGCCTGGTCGTCGAACGCACCGGAGAACTCATTCAAGCGAAGGAAAAGGCAGAATCGGCCAGCAAGGCAAAGAGCAATTTCCTGGCAAACATGAGTCACGAAATCCGCACACCGATGAATGTCATCCTCGGCTTGAGCCATCTTCTCCAGCGGGATGCGCAAGACGAAACCGCAGAGCGGCTGAAAAAGCTGTCCGAATCGGCACAACACCTGATGAGCATCATTGCCGACATCCTCGATATCTCAAAGATCGAGACCGGCACACTGGACCTCTCGGCTGGCGATTTTTCCTTCACGCAATTGGTTTTTTCCAGTTGCCAATTGATGGAAGCGCAAGTCCGGGAAAAGCATTTATCGCTCAGTTGCCGTGTCGACCCTGCGATTCCCCCCATGCTTTTTGGCGATGCCCGGCGCATCCGGCAAATTCTGATCAATTTCCTGTCCAATGCCATCAAATTTACCGAGCACGGACACATTGCCGTCGATAACAGCCTGCAACACATCGACAGTCAATTTGCCGAAATCCGCTGCTCGGTCACCGACACCGGCATCGGTATTCCTCCCGAAGTCATGGAGCGCCTGTTCCGTCCCTTTGAGCAGGCCGACAATTCGACGACTCGGCGTCACAGCGGTACCGGACTTGGCCTGGCAATCAGCCGCAGCCTGGCCGAGGCCATGGGTGGCACGACCGGCGTCAATAGCACACCCGGTAAGGGCTCCACATTCTGGTTCACCCTGCGCTTGCCGCTATCCACGGCGGCGGCGCAGCCTGGCGATGCGAAACCTGCCGAAGCGATACCGTCAGACAATGACTTGCTGGGCATTGAAGGCCTGGACAGTCATACCGGACTGCTTTCCGTCAGGGGCAAGAGCGATGTTTATCGGCGTCTGCTCGCACAATTTGCCAACGGCCATCTCGGCGACTTCGAGCGCATGAGCGAACAATTTTCCGCAGGCAACCTGGACGAAGTTCGTCGCATTGCCCATTCACTCAAAGGTGCAGCCGCCACGCTGGGCGCCAGCCGGGTGCATCTCGCCGCAGCCGAACTGGACAGCTCGATCCGCAATAACCGGCCGGCGTCGGAAATTCCAGCCCGTATTACCGGATGCGTCGAAGCCTTCGAGCACCTGCGGGCCTTGCTTTCCGCACGCCATATCCTCGATGAAGCACTGCCGATGCATGGTGCAGCGC
Organism: uncultured Rhodocyclaceae bacterium; assembly: GCA_937892345.1. Classification (GTDB taxonomy): domain Bacteria; phylum Pseudomonadota; class Gammaproteobacteria; order Burkholderiales; family Rhodocyclaceae; genus Azonexus. The sequence continues at coordinate 18,872 of CALAGF010000088.1, forward strand.
AGGTCGCCCCGGAACATGCCCGACGTATCCTGCAGAACTTGCGACGCCAGTTGGTTGAAGGTGATTTTGCAGTTCAGGGCGATGTCCAGCGCCAGGCGGATGCCCTGCACGGCATCTTTGGTGAAGGCTACAACCGGTTTGAAAAAGCCGTGAGCGAGTTCAATTTTGAAACGGCGCTGGAATTGCTGGAACACTGCCGCAGCAATCTGCCTCAGTAAGCACCCTTGGCACCCAGCCACTCGGCTGCACCCCGCCCGGCCGCACGTCCGGAGGCCATGCAGGCCGTCAGCAGGTAACCGCCGGTTGGCGCCTCCCAATCCAGCATCTCGCCGGCAAAGAACAGACCGGGACGGGTCTTGGCCATCAGGCTTTGATTGAGTGCAGAAAAACAGAGGCCGCCCGCACTGCTGATCGCTTCATCCAGCGGCCTGCTTGCGACGACCGGCAAGGGGAGTTGCTTGAGCGCAGCAGCCAGCAAGGCGGGATGTTCAAACTGCGCCGGGTCACAACACTCCCTGAGCAAGCCGGCCTTGACGCCATCAATCCCGGCACGCCGGCGCAAGTGATTGGCCATTGAATCGCGACCGCGCGGCTGACTCAGATCCGCCTGCAGACGGGCCAGCGTTCGACCGGGCAGCAAATCCAGTTGCAGCTGGGCACGCCCCGTCCGGATCAACTCATCACGCAACGGGGCCGACAAGGCATAGATCAAGCCGCCCTCAATCCCATGCTCAGTAATATTGAATTCACCCTGCTGAGCCAGTTGACCGCAGGAAGCACGCACGGACTTGACCGGCGCCCCGGCAAAGCGCTCGCGAAAATGTGCGGTCCACGCGACATTGAAGCCACAATTCGCGGGTAACAAGGGGGCCACCGGCAGGCCCTCGGACTCAAGCACGGGCACCCAGGCACCGTCAGAGCCCAGTTTTTTCCAGCTGCCGCCGCCGAGCGCCAGGATGGTCGCAGCAGCCGAAAACGCCACTTCGCCATCAGGCGTAGCAAAATGCAGCGACCCATCAGGATGCCAGCCCAGCCAGCGATGACGAACACGGAATTGCACGCCACGACTGCGCAGGCGGTGCAACCAGGCGCGCAGCAGAGGCGCAGCTTTCATGCCGGTGGGAAAAACCCGCCCCGAGGTTCCAATGAAGCTCTCTATGCCCAGTCCCTGCATCCAGTCGCGCAAGGCCTGCGGACCGAAGTCATCCAGCAATGGGGCAAGATCCCGGGCAGCACCACCGTAGCGCGCGAGAAAATCAGCCGCAGGTTCGGAATGCGTAATATTCATGCCGCCTTTACCTGCCATCAGGAATTTGCGGCCAAAGGACGGCATGGCGTCGAAAATGCTCACTTGCAGCCCGTCGACCGCAGCAAGCTGTTCTGCCGCCATCAGGCCGGCAGGGCCGCCGCCGATAATGGCGACCTGTCGCATCAGGAAGCCGCTGAGGCCGGTGCGCGCTCGACCAGAAGACCTTCCGGAATTTCCTCTTCGTCCAGCGGGACGACGGTAACCGCCACCTCGGGTTCGGCACTGCCGCCCCCGAGGATGATGCCGCGCAATGGGGAAATGTCCGAAAAGTCACGCCCGACGGCCAGGGTGATGTGCTCGGTATCCGGCAACAGATTGTTGGTCGGATCAAAATCAACCCAGTTATCGCCGGTACCGGGCGCATAGACCGACACCCAGGCGTGCGAGGCATCGGCGCCGATCAGTCGGGGCTTGCCCGGTGGCGGACGAGTCAGCAAATAGCCGCTGACGTAGCGTGCAGCAAGGCCGCTGGCACGCAGGCAGGCGATCATCAGATGGGCAAAATCCTGGCAGACGCCACGCTTGTTTTCCAGAACCTCAAGCACCGGCGTCGACACCGTCGTCGCCTCGGGGTCGAATTCGAATTCATCGAAAATTTTCGACATCAGGCGGCGCGCACCCACCAGGACGGGCGCACCGGGCGGAAAACAATCCGCCGCATAATCTGCCAATTCGTGTTTGATCCGGACATGCGCACTCTCAAACAGAAAGCGGCAGGCATCAAGATCCTCAGGTTCAGGCGCAGTAGCGTCATAGGCCAGACGATCACGTACCATTTCCCAGGGCAACGACGATTCGAGCAAGGCGTCATCCGCTGGATGCGGCATCACCGAAATATTCATCGACGAACGAATGAGCAGGCTTTCATGCGGCGCATGGAAGGAAATCCAGCTGACCGGATTTCCGAAAGCGTCATCGCCATCGCGCCGCCAGGTGGGCTCCGGTTGAATAGCCACCTTCTGGGAATGTACTTCCTGCCATGGCAATTCCCGGGGCGACAAATGCAGTTGCTGCTGCGACAGCGAAATTGTGCTGCCGTAGTCATAGCGGGTTTCGTGAAGAACGTGATATCGGACGGGTTTCATGAGACTCACAAGGCCATCGTTTGCCGGCTGACATCGCCCACGTGCGTAAAGTAGCGCATCCCCAGCAGGTCAGACATCTGACCCGCCGCAAGATCAAGCCCATCAAGCAGTACGGCCAGCGTTTCGCAAGGGCTGCAATTTTTGCATTCACTGAAATCGAGGCGTTCGAAGCTGCTCATGTCAAAACTCAGCAGGCGCTCATAGGCCACCCGTAAACGATCATCGTACTCGGCACCCAATTCGCGGCCCATCCGGTCCAGATAGCGAACCAAGGCCGACGCCTGGAACATGACGCCATGCGGATTGCTCTCGTCGAAAACCAGGAGATCGAGGACCGGCAGCAGTTCCGGCAGGCGGGAATAGCGCGAACGATAGGTAATGATCGAATCGGCAAGTTCCAGCAGCCACTCCAGGCAACCGGGTGCTCGCGCTGAATCCATGCGCAGAAAACCGGAAATTGCGCGGGAGAAGAAAGACAGGCGCTCAAGCCGCCGGCCGATAAACAATAGCCGCCAACCGTCGTCACGCGTCATGTTGTCCATCGCGAAGCCGTTGAGCGACGACGAAACAACCAGCACACGATCCAGGAAGGCAATCGCCTCGGTCAGAGAGGGATGTTTCTTCTGCGCCGCCTGCTGCTCCAGCTGCAGACGGTGCAACGAGTGCCAGTGATCCAGCGACAAGCGCTCACGCACGTGGGTTGCCGACCACATCAGGCTGCGGATATTGCTGGCCAGACTTCCCGGCTGCGCCGGATCGTAAATGGCCTCAAGCAAGGCGTGATCGCCTCCCTCGCCCTGCGGCTTGTCATCCTCAGGGGAAGGCAGCACCTTGAGCAGCTCGGTCAATTCGATCACCGAAGCGACGGAGGCTGTCTTTTCCCCTCCGCCATCGACCAGTCGCGCCAGAACTACTCGCAACAGGCGAGCGCTGTCGTCGAATCGCTCCGAATAACGGCCCAGCCAGAAGAGGTTTTCGACAACGCGCGACGAGAGATTGGCACCGGAACGCACCAGATCACGTACGCCAACAGACGGTTTGAGCAAGGTGAAATCACTGACCGGGCCATCGGTCAGCACCCAGCAATCCTTTGAGGCCCCGCCGCGCTGCATCGAAATAATGCGCGCAGAGGCGCCTTGGGCAACCCGCGCCAGCCCACCCGGCATCACCGAATATTCCCCATCCGGCTTGACCACGGCATAGGCCCGCAGACCGACCGGGCGCGCAACCAGCCGCCGTTCGTGCGCCCTGCTCCAGGTCGGCGCCTGTGACAGGTTCACCATTTCCTGAGCCACATACGCATGCGGCCTGGCTTCAATCCGGCGCAGCATCTCCTCGCGCGCTTCACCCTGCAGCTCGTGGCCGAAGATCGGATCCATGCGCTGCGTCGGATAGGCTGGCTTGATGACCAGGCCATCGAAATTTTTCTTGACGAACTCCAGCGCCGGCTTTTCGCCGCACCACCAGGTAGCCACCGAAGGCATCGCCAGCTTTTCGCCCAGCAAGTGACGACAAATCGCCGGCAGGAAACCCATCAGCGCACCCGAGGTGAGCAAGCCGCTTCCCAGTGCATTCGCAATCGCGACGCGCCCGGCGCGGGCGACGTTGAGCAAGCCGGGAATACCCAATGCGGAATCGCCGCGAAATTCGAGTGGATCGCAGTAATCGTCATCCTGACGACGCAGGATCACGTGCACCCGTTTCAAACCACGCAGGGTTTTCAGGTAAACCGTTTCACCCCGTACCGTCAGGTCCTGACCTTCAACCAGGGGAAAGCCGAGATAACGCGCCAGGTAGGCGTGCTCGAAATAGGTTTCGTTATAAGGCCCCGGTGTAAGCAGCACCACATGCGGCTGTTCGTTCCCTTCGACAGGGGCCAGGGCGGCCAGGCCTTCTTGCTGATCGCGGAAGAAATCCGCCAGATGTTGAACATGCAGATCACGGAACATCTCGGGGAATACGCGCGACACCACCAGCCGGTTTTCAAGCGCATAGCCCGCACCGGAGGGCGCTTGGGTACGGTCGGCAATCACCCACCAGCGCCCGTTTGGCGAACGGGCAAGATCCACTGCGTAATGATGCAGCCAGATGCCTCCTGCCGGTTTCAAACCGCGGCAGGGCCAGAGATAGCCATGCTGACCATACACCAGCGCCGGCGGCAGCAGGCCTTCAGCGAGCAAGGTCTGTTCGCCGTACAGATCAGCAAGGATGGCGTTGAGCAAGGTCGCACGCTGGGCGACTGCCGATGCCACCTCGCTCCACTCGTCCGGCGGAATGATCAGCGGCACGGGGTCGAGCGCCCAGGGACGATCTGCGCCATTGGGATCGGCATAGACGTTGTAGGTCACACCGTTCTCTTGAATGCGACGATCCACAAACTCGAGTCGCTCGCGCATTTCCTCTGGTGCAACCGAATCGAGATGACCGAAAAACTGTTCCCAGTGCGGCCGAACTTCGCCCTCAGTGGTCAACATTTCGTCGTATCGACGTGCGCTTTGGGGATAGATTGCTAGAAGGGTGCGTGCCATGGCTGGAAAAGAAACAGGCCGTTTTCAGGCCTGTTTTGCGGTCGACCGCAGAAATCTGCGGAAATCCCGATCAATAACGACGCAAGTCTAGCGTAAACGGATGTTCAACGCTGTATTCCACGGGCTTGACCCGTATCTTGCCGGGGGTATGGCCAAAGCGGAAAAAGCGTGCCAAACGACGGCTTTCGGCCTCAAAAGCATTGACCGGGAAGGTATCGAAACTGCGACCGCCAGGATGTGCCACGTGATACTGGCAACCGCCCAGGGAACGCTGCATCCAGGTATCGACGATGTCGAAAGTCAAGGGCGCATGAACACCGATGGTCGGATGCAGGCAGGATGCCGGCTGCCAGGCACGATAACGCACGCCGGCGACAAATTCGCCGTTCTTGCCGGTAGGGGTCAGCGGCACCGGTTCCCCATTGCAAGTGAGGATGTAGCGATCCGGCGCCATGCCGGTCACTTTGACCTGTACCCGCTCGATCGAGGAATCGACATAACGGACCGTACCGCCCACCGAACCCTCTTCACCCATCACATGCCAGGGTTCCAGCGCATGACGCAACTCGAACTCAATGCCCTTGACGGCAAAGTCACCGTACTTGGGGAAACGGAATTCGAAATGCGGCGCAAACCAGGAGAGTTTGAATGGATAACCGGCGGCCGACATCTCTTCCATGACATCGTTGAAATCCTGCTCGACAAAATGCGGCAGCATGAAACGATCATGCAACTCGGTTCCCCAACGGGCGAGGCGCGGCGGCGAATAGGGTTCGCGCCAGAAGCGGGCGATCATTGCACGCAGCAGCAGTTGCTGCGCCAGCGACATGCGCGCATGCGGCGGCATTTCAAAGGCGCGCAGTTCAAGCAGGCCGAGACGGCCGGTCGGGCCATCGGGCGAATAGAGCTTGTCGATACAGAACTCGGAACGGTGGGTATTGCCCGTCACATCGGTCAGCAGGTTGCGCAGGATGCGGTCGATCAACCAGGGCGGCACGACGCCACCCGGTTGCGGAATCTGCTTGAAGGCAATTTCCATCTCGTACAGCGAATCGTTGCGCGCCTCGTCAACACGGGGCGCCTGGCTGGTCGGGCCGATGAACAGGCCCGAGAACAGATAGGACAGGCTCGGATGATTGTGCCAGTACGCCACCAGACTCTTCAGCAGATCGGGGCGGCGCAGGAAGGGGGAATCGTTCGGGGTTGCGCCACCGAGCACGAAATGGTTCCCGCCGCCGGTGCCGGTGTGACGTCCGTCGACCATGAATTTTTCCGAGGTCAGGCGCGTGACATGGGCCGAATCGTAAAGATGGGTCGTCTGGTCAACCAGTTGATCCCAGTTCTTTGCCGGATGGATGTTGACCTCGATGACGCCCGGGTCCGGTGTGACGCGGAAATGCGTCAGGCGCGGATCAGACGGCGGCTCGTAGCCTTCCATGATGACCGGCAAACTCATTTCTTCTGCGGTCGACTCGACGGCAGCAACGATTTCCAGATAGTCATCCAGCGTCTGCGTCGGCGGCATGAAGATGTAGAGCTTGCCATCGCGCGGCTCGGCGCACATGGCCAATCGGGTAATCCATGCAGCAGACTCCTTGAATCCCGGCACGGTATTGGTCGGCTTTTCCCAAGGATGGCTCTTGCGATCGCCGGCCAGGCCTTCTCCAGTCCTGCCGGCGCCGGCACTGCCGCGCTCCTGCATTTGCGGCACCCGCGCACCGGCATCGCCGTTCACACGAGCGCGCAGTGCGGCATAGCTTGCCAAGGGATCCGTCGCAGTCTCGGCATCCGGCACATTGACGTAGGGATAATCGCTCTGCGCTGTCCAGGGCTGGGAGTCAATCGGCAGGCGATAACCCATCGCCGAATCGCCAGGGAAAAGATAGCAGCGCTCGGCGCGCAGGAACCACGGCCCGGTCTGCCACGCATTGTCGACATTCTTCATGATCGGCAGCGTATGGCCCACGGTATGGGCCAAGCCCTGGGTGAATACCTTCATCAGGCGTTCACGTTCAAGCGCATCATCGACACGCGAGTCAAAGGGATCAACATTGCCCGGCAGGCGGCGCTCGCGCCACAGGTAGTAATAGACATCTTCGAAAGCCGGGAATACGTATTCGGAAGTCACGCCCAGACGTTCGGCGACGCGCTTGAGGAATTGACCGGCCTGTTCGGCGGTGACGCCGTAATCCTTGCGTTCATCGGCGTAGAGCGCCGGGTTGTTCCAGATCGGATCTCCATCCTTGCGCCAGAAGCAGTTGAGCGACCAGCGCGGCAGTTGTTCGCCGGGATACCACTTGCCCTGACCAAAGTGCATCAACCCATTCGGCGCATATTTTTCACGCAGGCGATGGAAAAGCTCAGCGGCAAAGAAACGCTTTGTCGGGCCCAGCGCTGCCGTATTCCATTCCGCGCCATCGGGATCGTCGACCGCAACAAAGGTCGGCTCTCCTCCCTGGGTCAGGCGCACGTCCAGGCGCTGCAACTCGTCGTCGATGTGATGACCGAGGCCCTCGATCTCAGCCCATTGCTCGTCGGAATAGGGTTTGGTCACACGCGGCGCTTCCCAGATACGGGTCACATTCATCGAGTGCGAGAACTCGGTTTCGCACTTGTCGATGGCACCGCTGACCGGGGCTGCAGACGAGGGTTCTGGCGTGCAAGCGAGCGGGATGTGGCCTTCGCCGGCAAACAGGCCGGACGTCGGGTCGAGCCCGATCCAGCCCGCGCCCGGCAAATAAACTTCGGTCCACGCATGCAGATCGGTGAAATCAGCCTCGGGACCGGAAGGGCCATCAAGTGACTTCACATCAGCGGTCAACTGGATCAAATAGCCGGAAACGAAACGTGCAGCCAGCCCCAGGTGGCGCAAAACCTGCACCAGTAGCCAGGCCGAATCGCGACATGAGCCCGAGCGCTTTTGCAGGGTTTCTTCCGGCGTCTGCACGCCCGGCTCCATGCGGATCGTGTAGCTGATATCTTGTTGCAGGCGTGCGTTCAGAGCCACCAGAAAGTCAACGCTGCGAGTCGGTTCGCGCGAGATGGCTGCAACGTACTGGTCGAACAGCGGACCGCAATTGACTTTGTACAGGTAAGGATAGAGCTCATGACGCTCACCATCCTCGTAGGCAAAGGGGATTTTCTCGGCGTGGGGTTCAAGGAAGAAATCAAAGGGATTGATGACCGACATCTCGGCAACCATGTCGACCTCAACGCGGAATTCTCGCGTTTTGTCCGGGAACACCAGGCGCGCCAGATAATTGCCTTGCGGGTCCTGCTGCCAGTTCACGAAATGCTGTTCCGGCCCGATTTTCAGGGAATACGAAAGGATCCGGGTGCGCGAATGAGCGCACGGCCGGAGGCGCACGACCTGAGGTCCGAGATTGATCAGGCGATCATAGCGGTAATGGGTAACGTGGTTTAACGCGACATGGATAGACACAGGTTTGCTCCGGGCAAAATGATTACTGACTTAAAAGCAAGACGCGAACCAGCTTACAAGCCATTGTTTCTACGATGACGGGACTCTAGCATGCACGACATGAACGCCCGATTACCGATCAAACGCACACTTTTGGTGCATGTAAATCTTCAGCGATCGCCCACCTTCCCCGCATTCGCTCAATTGCTTGCCAGGTCAATCTTTGCCAGAATCGCCCCATGCTTGATGATCGCTCACGGACCCTGCTGAAAACGCTGGTCGAACACTACATCGCCGACGGCCAGCCCGTAGGTTCGCGTGCGCTATCGAAATTTTCCGGACTCGACCTGTCGCCCGCAACCATCCGCAACGTGATGGCCGATCTTGAAGAAGCCGGATTCGTCGCCAGTCCGCACACTTCCGCCGGGCGCATTCCGACTGCACGCGGCTACCGCTTTTTTGTCGATTGCCTGCTGACCATGCAACCGATGGAGGCCGGACAGATGGGCGCCATCGAAGAAGCCCTGCATGGCCGGCCATCCAGCCAGATCATCGCCAGCGCCTCGCATCTGCTGTCCAACCTGACGCATTTTGCCGGTGTCGTGATCGCCCCAAGGCGACCCAGCAGCCGCATCCGGCAGATCGAATTTTTGAGTCTTTCGGAAAAACGCATCCTGCTGATCATCGTGACGGCCGATGGCGATGTGCAGAATCGGATTGTGACTACCGACAAAGCCTATTCACCGGCCGAACTGGTCAGCGCAGCCAATTACCTGACGCACAATTTTGCCGGGCTCGATTTCGAACAGATTCGCCATCAACTGACCGCTGAAATCCGCCAGCTACGGGAAGACATCAAGCCGTTAATGGCCCTGGCGCTCGATGCCGGAGACGCCGCGATGGCTGAAAATACCCAGCCCTATGTCATTTCCGGCGAACGTAATCTGCTCGACGTCGAAGAACTCTCTTCCAACATGAAGCGGCTGCGCGAATTGTTCGACCTCTTTGAACAGCGCTCCAGCCTGATGCGCCTGCTGGATGTATCCAACCGTGCCGAAGGGGTTCAAATTTTCATCGGCGGCGAATCGGGTATCGCACCGCTGGAGATCGG
>CALAGF010000089.1 GCA_937892345.1 uncultured Rhodocyclaceae bacterium
TGAAGTTGCCCAGCATCTCGAAGAAGGTGTGGTGGCGGGCGGTGTAGCCGACGTTCTCGAGGTCGTTGTGCTTGCCGCCGGCGCGCACGCATTTCTGCGAGGTGGTGGCACGTGAATATGGACGCTTGTCGAAACCGAGAAAAACATCCTTGAACTGGTTCATGCCGGCATTGGTAAACAGCAGTGTCGGATCCTCATGCGGCACCAGCGAACTGGAGGAGACTATCTGATGCCCCTTGGCAGCAAAGAAGTCGAGGAATTTCTGGCGGATTTCGGAGCTTTTCATCAGCTGGCAGCCTTTTCGGCAGAGGAATTCGAAACGCGAGATTTTAAATGAAAGCCGCCCGCTTCTGTACGTGCGCATGGCGCCAAGGCCCCGCTTAAAACGAAAAAACCCGCTAGGAGGCGGGTTCTTTCACACCGAAATCGGGGCAGCTTAGCGACGATGTGGACGGTCAACACGGCCATCATGATTGAAATCGTGCTGACGATCATGTTTCTGGCGTGCAATCCTTTGACTTTCCCGTGTTTGGGCACGGGCCAGATGCGCGCGTTCGCGAGGTGTCACCACGCCATCCGCCTTGGCGCGCGACTCCATGCGTTCAATGCGATTCTCCTGACGATCCAGGCGCTTTGCCTCCTTCGGCGTCAGTTGCCCGGAAGCCTGGCCCTGATCGATGCGGCGCGCCTGATTCGCCTGACGCTGATCCAGCCCGGCAGTATTCGATTGCGCTGCGGCAACACCCGCCAAAGACCAAACCAGCGCGCCAGCCACAACATATCCGATTGATTTCATGCTTATCTCCTCAAAAGTATTTTGCACGTCGCCTATTGAACAGGAAGATTTTCTGCCAAGTTGCAACGGGTTGTAAGCAGGCATTTCCAGCCGCTCAGGCATGAATGGCTGCTTCGGATGCAAAGACCTGCAATGCATCGGTAAACAACGATTTCACACCGATATTGAAAAGCTTTTTTGCCATATCCGGCGCGTTGACCGTGTAACACAACACGGGAATACCAAGCGCGCGAGCCTGCGCGAGCACGTGGGCGTTTGCTGCCGTGGCGTTGCAATGCAGGGTTGTCGCCTTGAGTTCAGCGAGCAAACTCTGCCAGTTTTCCGGAATCTGATCGACCAGCAAACCTCGCGGCACCGACGGTGCAAGTTTTGCGGCAAGACCCAGGGCCTGCGTGGAAAACGAGGAAATCAAGACTGACGTTCCTGCATCTGGCCATATCTTGCTCAGCACGCCAAGGGTTCGCTCTGTCGTTTCAATGTCGTGCCCGCTCGCCGGCTTGATTTCAAGATTCACCATCAAGCGCAGGTCTCGACACAATTGCAGCGCCTCGGCCAGATTCGGGATAGTTTCCCCCTGCCCTGCATCCAGAGAAAAAAGTAAGGCATCCGGCGTTTCTGCCACCAAGCCGCTGCCATTGGTGGTGCGCTCCAGGGTTTCATCGTGAATCAGCACCGGCGAACCGCTGCCGGAAAGCATCACATCAAACTCGACCGCAAGGTAACCCAGTGCTGCCGCCAAGCGGATACCCCGCAGCGTGTTTTCGGGCGCATGCTTGCCGCCACCGCGATGGGCAATCCAGCGCGGCAGCGGAAGTCGCATTAGAAAGGCTGCGCTTTCTTCAGCGCGGGTTTTGCACTGAGCACTGCATTGCCGCGCGAAACAGCGGTATCAAGCCCGGCCTTGGCAGGCTTTGCGTCCTTCCAGACCGCATCCAGTTCCTCATCGGCGATCAGGCGAACAAGATCAATATTCGTCACGCGCAATGCCGGGGCACTGCCATTACCCTGCAGGGAAGCATATGCGGCGTCAAGCGCTTCCCGACCATCCTGCAGCAAGCCGGAACGGGACGCTACACGCGCAGCATCGGTCAAAGGCAAACCGCCGTATGCACGGACAATTTCAATCTGGATTTCGGGCGAAAGCATGTAGGAAACGAATGCAGCCGCAGCCTTGTATTCAGCAGCCGACTTGCCAGCGCCAACCCAGATGGACGGGCCATCTGCCAGCGATCCACGACGCCCACCGTAAACGTCATCATGGTATGGCAACGGCGCAACCCCGAGCTCGACACCCTTGGCATCCAGAAAATCGACGTATTCCCGAGAATCTGTCGAAATCATCGCACACTCACCTTCGCGAAATTTGTTACTGGCCTCGTTGAGACGGCCAAACAGCTTGAAGTAGTGCGCCTTGACCCAAGTCGACATCATGGCCACGTGCTTGACCTGCGGCAGTGCGTTGAAATTGAGTGCGCCTTTGGCATCGGTAGCCGGCACACCGGAAATGGCGCTGACATTGTCCAGATGGACCCAGACCGGCCAGGAGGTGGTGTACGGACAGCTATATCCAGCAGCTTGAAGCTTGTCCAGCATGCCCTGCATTTCGAACCAGGTTACCGGTGCATGCTGCGGGTCCAGTCCTGCTTTGCGGAAGGCATTCCGGTTGTAAAACAACACTGGCGTGGAATAAATCAGTGGCAGCGCAACCAACTGGCCGCGAGCATCGACTACGCCAGCCTTCAATTCTTTGGAGACACCAATCTTGAGCGGCTCGCCCGCCTTGCTCATCATTTGATGGAGCGGAACAAAACTGCGCGCCTGGCTGAGAATTTCGCTCGTATCGTAGCGCGTCACCAGATTCAGTGTCGCAGGCCGATCACCCTTCTCCAGCCGAACCAGTTTAACGGTCTTGCCCTTGGCTGCATGATAGCGGTCAGCCAAGGACTGCAAGGCAGCCTCATTGGCCGGCGACAAATTGTGGGCAAACGTGATTTCATTCACCGAGGAAGGAGGTGCTGCCGGCTTGGCAATTTTGGCTGCTGTCGCAGCACCGGAAAACACGAGGCATAGTGCCAACACAACGGGACGGCAAATTTGCTGCATGGGGATACCCTAAAAATTCGGAGCGCGGATTATAACTTGGCCACACAAATTGCACTCCTGCACATTTTTCTCAAATATGCGAGAATTAGCGACATGAACAAACTCGCTTTGCCCCTCATTGCCTGCATGATTTTGGCGTCCGGTTGTGACCAGGTCGCAGGAAAACTGGGCCTGGAAAATCCCGCCGTCAAGGAATCGCGGCTGGATGCAGAGGGTAAAGCTGTCGGCAGCGCATGTCGCCACTCCGGCCGGGCAATTGAAGATTGTTACTCGATTTATGGCTGGTTGCCCAAGGCAAGCATCTACAACGGCTGGCGCGACATGGACGAATACATGCGCAGCAACCAGATCGAAACGATTGCGCCCCAGCTTCCGCCACCTGAGCCACCGACTACGGGTCGAACGAAAAAGAAAAAAGCAGTCGCCGAAGAAGCGACGAACAATGAGGCAGCAGCAATCGCAGCAACAGAGAAGGGGAGCGAAGCCAAAGCGGCTGATGCACCTGCGAAACACTGAACCAGTCTGCTAACTGAAAGCAAGCTCAAGACTGGAGGGGGAGACAAATGAAACTGCCACAATTCCTGAACGGCATACGAGGCAAGTTGATTGCCATTTTCGTGCTGATCAAGGTCGTTCCGCTACTGTTGCTTGCCTGGTTTGCCTGGCACGCTGCGCAGTTACTGGGCGCCAACGTATCGGAAAAAGCCGCAGTCATGGCCGAAGCAACGCTGACTACGATCCAGAGTATCGGAAAGACCGTGACCGATGACTCGATCCGCGCACTGGATTTGCGCTCTCGCGAAGCCATCGAGGCGCTGACCACCACCACTGCACGCGAAGTTGCCAGTTTTCTGTACGACCGCGATGCGGACATTCTCCAGGCCGCCACACTGGAACCTTCCGAAGCCAGCTTTCAACGCTTTTTGAAGCAGCGTTCCCGCCCCCTGTTCAAGCACGGCAAATGGAAGCTCGCAGAAGACGGAAAGTCCTGGATTCCGGAGCAATCACAAACCCGCGAACCCAAGGTAACGCGACCGGTTCTTGCCGATAATGCCAAGGATTTTCACGCACGCCCCCCGGAATACCTTGGGGAAGAAGAACGGCGCCCGCTGTTTCTGGAAATGACCTACGTTGATCTGGCCGGCAACGAAAAGATCAAGGTGACCACCAGCAAGCTCACTGACAACACGTTGAAAAATGTCTCGGATCGCAAGAATACGTTTGTCCGGGCAGAAACTTATTTCCCTGAACTCAAGAAACTCCAACCGGGACAAATCTACGTCTCCGATGTGATCGGTGCCTATGTACCAACCCAGGCCATCGGTCCTTACATTCCCGCAGCATTGGAGAAGGCAGGCAAACCTTTCAAACCTGAAGATTCGGCATACGCTGGCACCGAAAACCCGGTGGGCAAACACTTTCGTGGCATCGTTCGCTGGGCCACGCCCGTGGTTCGCAATGGCCAGGTCACCGGTTACGTCACATTGGCGCTAGACCATGACCACATCCGCCAATTCTCAGACCGCCTGATGCCTACCGAAGAGCGTTACACCCCGATCGCCGACGCGATCAAGGGTAACTATGCCTTCATCTGGGACTACAAAAGTCGCTCAATTTCACACCCGCGCGATTACATGATCGTCGGTTATGACCCGACGACCGGTGATCCAGCCACACCCTGGATGGACGAAGACCTTTATCAGGAATGGCAAGCCAGTGGCAAACCATCGCATGAGTTTCTCGCCACAATCCCCCCGTTCCGGAATCAGAGCCTGAAACTGAAACCGGCCAAGGCGCTGGCGAAAGCCGGCACGATCGGTCTCGATTGCCGATATTTGAACTTCTCTCCACAATGCGATGGCTGGAATGCGGTCACCGAACACGGAGGTTCCGGTTCATTCGTGATTTTCTTCTCCGGCCTGTGGAAGCTGACAACAGCGGCTGCAATCCCTTATTACACCGGCCAATACGGGAAAACCGAGCAAGGTTTCGGGTTCGTCACCATCGGTGCGAATGTAGATGAGTTCCACAAAGCTGCAACCGATACCGCCACCAAGATCAACGCACTGATTGCCGAGAAAGATCAGAATTTCAAGGAGCAGCGACGCGATCTGCTCGACGGCATTGAGAGCAATCTCACATCGACAGCCATCGGACTCTGGGGCTCAACGGTGGTCATGATCATTCTGGTGATCGGGATTGCCGTATGGATGGCAAATTTCATGTCGGCCCGAATCACATCGATGATTGCCGGTATCCGTGCTTTCCGTGACGGTGACCTCGGACACCGACTCGAAGCTGAGTCACCTGACGAAATGGGTGAGTTGGCACGCTCCTTCAACAGAATGGCGGACTCCGTCGAAGAATCTTTCAAGCGACTTGGAGAAGCCAAGGAAAAAGCCGAAGAAGCGAGTCGCGCCAAATCAGCCTTCCTTGCAACCGTATCGCACGAGCTGCGCACCCCCCTGAATGGCATCCTGGGCTTCGCCGATCTGCTGAAAACGGAACTGGAAGAGCCGGATCATCACGAATACGCGACAATCATCCATCAGAGCGGCCAGCATCTACTCAATCTGGTCAGCGAAATCCTCGACCTGACCAAGATTGAAGCCGGAGAAATGACCTTCAGTTCGGTTGCTCTGCCGCTGCCATCCTTCCTTGAGGAAACAGCCAACCTGCATCGCGGTGCCGCCGAGGCCAAGGGACTGGTGCTTAACCTGTCACTGGGCGCCGATCTGCCTGCGACCTACACAACCGACCCAACGCGCCTGCGCCAAGTGCTCAACAACCTCTTGAACAATGCAGTCAAGTTTACGCCGCAGGGCAGTATTTCCGTGATGGCGCAAACATCAGGCGGAGAGCTGGCCATTTCCGTCCGTGACACGGGTCCCGGCATCCCCGCCGAACACCGTGAAATCGTTTTCGAGAAATTCAAGCAACTGGAAAACTTCCTTACCCGCGAACATGGCGGCACAGGATTAGGGCTGGCCCTCGTCAAACAACTGATAGAGAATATGGGTGGCCGGGTTGAACTGGACTCCGAGGTAGGAACCGGATCGACCTTTACCATTTTCCTTCCGCTGGATGATCCGAATGCCTGAACGTGTCGCGCTGGTCGTAGATGACAACTCAACCAACCGTTTGCTCGCCGGCACTATCCTGAAAAAACTGGGCTGGACCATCGTCGAGGCCAATTCCGGCGATGCGGCGCTGCCTCTGGCAGAAGCTCGCGCATTCAGACTCGTCTTGCTGGACATCAGCATGCCGGGATTATCCGGCGAAGACACTTGTGTGCGCCTGCGCGCGCTGCAAGGAGAGAATCCGATGCGCATCATTGCCTACACTGCGCACGCTTATCCAGAAGAGCGGGAAAAATTTCTGGCCGTCGGTTTCGACGACATTCTTGTCAAACCGATCAATCGCCTGCAGCTTGAAAGCATGATTGCCGACCTCTGAGCGAGTCACTCCTGCATAACACCCTGCCTTGGCAGGGACATATACGGCAACTTGCGACCCGGACAGCGTATAATCCGGCCCCATGTCTGAAATCAATACCTTAGCCGGCCCCGATGCCGCTCAAGCTGCCAGCCCCGCAGCCCCGGAAACCACCTTTGCCGACCTTGGCCTCGCACCGGAACTGCTGCGCGCCCTGAACGACATGGGCTATACCAAACCGACGCCGATTCAAGCCCAAGCCATTCCGCTGGTCATCAGCGGCAAGGACATCATGGGCGGTGCGCAAACCGGTACGGGAAAGACGGCCGCCTTTACGCTACCCATTCTCCAGCGCATTCTGCCCTTTGCCAGCAGCAGCCCTTCCCCGGCCAAGCATCCGGTACGCGCGCTGATTCTCGCCCCGACTCGCGAATTGGCGCTTCAGGTATTTGAATCAGTCAAGGCCTACAGCAAGCACACGCATTTGCGTTCGATGTGTGCCTTTGGCGGGGTCGACATCAAACCTCAGATAGCCGAGCTGAAAAAAGGCGTCGAGATTCTCGTTGCCACACCCGGTCGACTGCTCGATCACGTCGAAAACAAAAGTGTCAGTTTCAATTCGGTCCAGGCACTGGTCCTTGACGAAGCCGACCGCATGCTCGACATGGGTTTTGTCCCCGACGTCACCCGCATTCTGAACATGCTGCCGGCACAACGTCAGAGCCTGTTGTTCTCGGCCACCTTCTCGGAAGAAATCAAGAAGCTGGCCGACACCATGCTCAAAATGCCTGTGCTGGTCGAGGTAGCTCGCCGCAATCAGGTTTCCGACACCATCACTCACCGGGTGCACCCGGTTTCAGAATACGGCAAGCGGGGTTTGCTGACGCGCCTGCTACGCTCCGGTGAAATCCGTCAGTGCATCGTCTTCATGCGCACCAAGCAGGGCTGCTCGCGACTGACCCGTGAACTGCAACGAGCCGGCATCAAGGCCGACGCAATTCATGGTGACAAAAGCCAACTGGAGCGCATCAAGGCACTGGACGCCTTCAAGGCCGGTGAAACGCACGCTTTGATTGCAACCGATGTAGCTGCTCGTGGACTGGATGTCGACGATCTGCCCTATGTCATCAATTACGAATTGCCCCATACGCCTGAAGACTATGTGCACCGGATCGGCCGTACCGGGCGTGCCGGCAAATCCGGCAACGCCATCTCTTTGGTCTGCGCGCACGAAGTAGTGTACCTGGTCGATATCGAGAAATTGATCAAGCGCCCGATCGAGCAGATTGAGGTTGCCGGCTTCGAACCCGAACCCGAGTACGAGTATCCGCCGGGAAACAAACGCAAACGTCCGGTCGCCCTGGCTGTCGCAAAGCCGCCACTTGCCCACAAACCGGAACGCAATGAGCGCGAACGTCCGGAAAGGCGTCCTCGCCGGAATCCGATGATTGCGGCCGATGGTTTCGATTTCAGCAAGCCTTACGAAGAAAACTCACCCCGCGGCGACGTTCCGGACTCCCCTACACCGCCCCCAAAGGCAGACCCTCACAAGCCGAAGCGTATCGTCGCCGCACTACTGGGCGGACTCGGTCGAAAGACCTGAACACAGACGCCAGCACTACAAAATAACAAAGGGCCTGACGGCCCTTTGTTATTTACCGGTAATCTCGGGGAACGAATCCCGCAGGCGGCTTCGGTTTGGGCAACTCAACCTCGACCAGACGCACCACCGCCAGTGACAGGTTATCGCCGCCGCCGGCCCCTCTCTCCCGGGCCAGATCGATCATTTTTTCGCAAGCAACGCGTGCCGAGTGATCGGCCAGCAAGGCCCCCATTTCATCATCATCAAAATAGGCCCAGATACCATCCGAGCACAGGATAAAACTGTCCCCCGCACGCAAATCGGAGGTTTCACCAAAATCGAATCTGGGCTCGTCCTGACCGCCCAGCGAAGTCAGCAGCACATTACGGTTAGGATGAGTCAGCGCCTGCTCCGGCGTAATTTTGCCAACAGCGACCAAGTGCTCGACAAAGGAATGATCGATTGTCCGGGTCAACAATTTCCGACCGCGAAAACAATACAGGCGGCTGTCGCCGCAATAACCCCAGGTAATGCGCCCAGGTTGCAGCAATAACATGACCGCGGTGCTGTGCGGATCCTTTTCGTTGATGAAGCGCGAAGCCTTGATCATGGTATGCGCTTCGCGCATGCTGTTTTCCAGCATCCAGCGCGCACTCTCGTCAGGCGGCGAGAAATGCTCCAGATTGGTTCTGACAGTATGAATCACCTGCTCGGCAGCCAAAGCGCCGCCAGTGTGCCCCCCCATACCGTCGGCCACAACAGCCAGGGCAATCCCCGCTTTGCGCGTGTGCGGCAAGATCGCAACGCGATCCTGTTGTTCTTTCCGGTCCCCCTGATGCTGCGCTGCGCAAGCGTCTACTGCGATTGGCATTACCACTCCTTGGTTTTCGCAAGAGATTATCACGAAAGAAGGACCGTCCTTGTGACCGCCTGGCTGCCCATCGCCACCGCCGATGCTGGAACAGCAGCAGGCTCAGACGTTTTTTCGCCAGGCAAAGCTGTCCTGAGTGCGACCCCGCGGACGATATTCACACCCGACCCAGGCTGAATAGCCGAGTTCATCCAGCAAGTTGAACAGATACGGGAAGTTGATCTCTCCGCTTCCCGGCTCATGGCGACCCGGATTATCAGCGATCTGCACATGACCGATCCGGTCGATGTTGGCCGAAAGCGTGCGCGCCAGATCTCCCTGCATGATCTGTGCGTGGTAAATATCCAGCTGCAACTTCACATTGCTGCGGTCGACGCGTTCAAGCAGCCGAAAAGCCCGATGGATGTCATCAAGCCAGTAACCCGGCATGTCGATACGACTGTTGATCGGCTCAAGCATCACCGTGACTCCGGCAACGGCCAAGCGATCTGCCGCCAAGCGCACATTCGCCACATAGCAAGCTTCAATCACTGCCTCGGAGACACCGGGAGGACGCAGGCCGGCCATGCAATGCACACGGGTGCAAGCCAAAGCCGAGGCATAGGACAGTGCCTGCTCAACGCTCTCGGAAAACTCCGATTCACGCCCGGGAAGGCAAGCCAGACCGCGCTCTCCTGCAGCCCAGTTGCCTGCGGGCAGATTGAACAGCACTTGTTCCAACCCGGCCTCCCTTAGCCATTTCTGCACCTGTTCGGCAGGCCACTCATAGGGAAAAAGATACTCAACCCCGGCAAAACCGGATTGAGCCGCAAGCGCGAAGCGTTCTGCGAAGGGTCGCTCGGTGAATAAAAAACTCAGGTTGGCTGCAAACTTTGGCATGGAAACGACAGTCGGCGTGATCAAGCAAAAAGTATAATCCGGGCTGAACAAGGAAAAGCACCGGACAAGCATGGAAAACGAACAGGAACGCAAAGGCAACCGCCTCTCGAAAATCGTCACCCGCACGGGTGATACAGGCAGCACGGGTCTTGGAGACGGCTCACGTACAGGCAAGGACAGTCTGCGCATTGATGCAATCGGGGAAGTGGACGAGCTGAACTCAAGCATTGGCCTCCTGCTTTGCGAGGACTTGCCCGACAACGCCCGAACTGCCCTGCTGGATATCCAGCACGACCTGTTCGACCTGGGCGGAGAACTCTGCCTGCCCGGCATGGCCGTCATGAAGGATGCGCAGGTAGCGCGCCTTGAGGAACTGGTCGAGCACTTCAACCAGCCCTTGCCCATGCTCAAGGAATTCATCCTGCCGGGCGGCACCCGTCCTGCCGCACTGGCCCACTTGTGTCGTACTGTCTGTCGTCGTGCTGAAAGGGCAATGGTTCGCCTTGATCACGAAGAGAACCTGTCGCCCGCCGCGCGCCGTTACATCAACCGCCTGTCCGACCTGCTGTTCATTCTTGGGCGACACCTCAATCTGGCTGGCGGCCGCGGCGACGTACTCTGGCAAAAAGGAAAAAACGCAGCCGCCTGACCCCGGCTGCTAAAGGACATCGCCCTCATGTTCCGAGTCGTCACCAAATACCGTAACGGAACCGCCAGGCCAGTGGTCGAGCGCGGCCCCTGGCACCCTTCTCGTGATACGGCCCAGCAATGGGCCGACGCCCTGCGTGAGCACGGCTACCTGACCCATCTCGAATCACAGGGCGGGCTGATAGACAGCGGACTGGCCAACGATAACTCAGACCTGATGGCTGCCCTGTCGAGCATGGCATGAAAACATTTCTCGCCATTCTTCATTACAAAACCTCGCCCGCACGCTAATATCCCGCTCCGTTCTGCGGTCTTTTTCCGCATCACAGGCCAGCATTCCCGGAGCGTACGCGATGATTTCAGGCACCACACCGATCGAACCCACCCGAGCGGAGGGCTGGCAATTCAACTGCCGGGTCTGTGACAGCGAAACCTTCTGCGTGATTGATCTTGGCAACCATCCGTTTGCCAACGCGCTGTTGAACACACCTGAATCCAACGTCAAACGCTATCCGCTCGCCCTGCATGTCTGCAGTTCATGTGCGACAGCGCAATTGAGCTACTGTGCCAACGATCATGAACTGTATGACGACTATCTCTACATCACGCCACGCAGCGATTCGCTGACTGCTCACTATGCCGAGATTGCAGCCTTGCTCGCCGGGCGCGGCGACCTGAACGCCGACACGCGGGTTGCAGAAATTGGCAGCAATATCGGTCGTCTGCTTGAGTTCCTCAAACCGCAGGTCGCTTCGATTCTGGGCATCGATCCGGCGGCCAATGTGGCAAAAATGGCCAACGAGGCAGGCATTCCTACGGTCAACGCCTTTTTCAACCGGGAATCCGCAATCGCCATTCGTGAACGTGAGGGACGCAAGGATCTGATGCTCGCCCGCCACTGTTTCGCCCACAACGAAAAACCCTGGCTGATGCTGGAAGGCGTGCAGGAACTGCTCGCTGCCAATGGCACCCTGCTGATCGAGAATGCTTACTTTCTCGACACGGTGGCGCGCGGCGAGTTTGACCAGATTTATCACGAACACATGTATTACCACACCCTGCGCAGCATCTCGGCAATTGTCGAGCGCCAGGGCATGAAACTGGTGGATGCCTATCACAGCGACATTCACGGCGGCACGATGGTGTACATCATCCGCTTTGCCGACGCCGCAGGTCAGACCTCGTCGCGACTCCAGGCATTGCTGGCAGAGGAAAGCGAGATGCATCTCGCCGCCTTCTACCAGCCGTTTACCCGGCAGATCCAACAAAACAAGGCCGATCTCAATGCCTTGCTCGATGGGCTGCAGGCTCAGGGCATGCGCATCCACGCCTACGGCGCATCGGCCAAATCGACCACGCTGCTCAATTATTACGGCCTCGATGCCCACCGGATTCCCTGTGTCGTCGACTCGACGCCGGCAAAGCAGGGCAAATACATTCCCCTGGTCAATTGCCGCGTGATCAGCGAGGAAGCCGCGCTCGCCGACCCCGCCGACTACTACCTGCTGACCATCTGGAATTACAAGGATGAAGTCATTCGCAAGGTACGCAGGCAAGGCAACCACCATTCACGTTTCATCCTGCCCCACCCGCAGGTATTGATCGCCGATGAGTGAACCCACTTTGATTCCGGGCCAGACACGCAAGGCACGCATCGGGATTGTCGGCACCGGTTTCATTGCGACCGGGCTGAGCCGACTGTTGCTGCGCCAGACAGATCTCGAGATTGGCTACGTTCTCACACGCCGGCCGCCGGGCCAGTGCGGCGACTTCCCGGCCGGACATCTTGCCGGCAATGACATTCAGGCACTGATCGACCGCAGCGACCTGGTCGTCGAATGCAGCGGCGATGTGCTTCACGGCACCGTGGTGATCGACCGGGTGCTGGCCGCCGGACTGCCCGTGGTGACGATGGATGCCGAACTGCATGTCACCACAGGATCGTATTTTGTCGATCGCGGCCTGTTGACCGAAGCAGAAGGCGATCAACCCGGTTGTCTTGCAGCGCTGCACGAAGATGCGGTCGCCATGGGTTTCTCTCCGCTGGTGTACGGCAACATCAAGGGCTTTCTCAACAACGATCCGGCCGCAGACGAAATGCGTTACTGGGCCGAAAAGCAAGGCATCAGCCTGATTCAGGTCACCGGTGCGACCGACGGCACCAAGGTACAGATCGAACAGGCACTGGTTGCCAACGGCTTGGGTGCGCGCATCACGCAAACCGGTCTGAGCTATCTGGAAGCCGCCGATATCCGCAGCGCCGGCAATACGCTGGCCGCGCTGGCAAGCAGCCGTGGCACCCCGCTGAGCGACTGCATCATGTCCGCCCCCTCACCGGCCGCCAAACTGCCCGTCGGGGTTTTCATCACCGGCACGCACAACCCTGAGCAACAGGCTGCACTCAACTATTACAAGATGGGCGAAGGGCCGTATTACACGCTGTTGCGTCCCTATTACCTGCCGCACCTGGAAATCCCCAAGACCATACGCCGCGTATTGCAGGGTGGTGGCGCGCTGCTGAACAATGGTTTGCGGCCGCAAGCCGGCGTCGGCACCATCGCCAAGCGCACGCTGCAACCTGGCGAACTGATTGCGCAAGGCAGCGGCAGTTTTGCCGTGCGCGGCATTGCGCTGGACATTGACGAGTTCCCGGGGCATCTGCCGATCGGCTTGATGCAGCAGGCACGCATCAAGCGCCGCATTGAGGCCGGTGACTTGCTGATGATGGACGACGTCGAGTTGGAGGACAGTCTGGCCATTCGTGCCTGGCAGGCGATTCTGGATCGGCGTCGATAATCGGCAGAAACGCTCCATCCCACCCGAACAACAGCACCCGCAATCAAACGCAGACCATGAAAATCCTTGCGATTTACCCCGGACTCAATCCGGGCATGAACGAATACGCCTACGTGATGCAGGCCCTTGCCGACATGGGCCACGAAGTCACGGTGATCACGGCGCGAGCCAACCCGATGAAAGGGATTGCCGACTCGGCGCCCCTGGAAATCTCGGGAAATCTGCGCATTCACCGTCCCTATCGCAATCACGACCACATGATGTATGCCTTCTGGACGCAACGTGCTGAAGTGGCCCGCATTGCCGCCGCAGCCGCGCCCGACATCATCCTCTGTTCGCAGGAATACAACTTTTTGCTCGCCCGCATGATCCAGCGCCAACTGAAGGTGCCGATGGCCTTGGCCGTCGAGGACGCCGGCCGGATTGCCCGCGGCCACTTCCCCGGCCGCCTTCGCCCCAAACTGCTGCGACTGCTGGGCGTACCGATTACCGCAAGCCGTTACTGGCCCTGGCTGGCCAGTCAGTCGGATGCGATCATGACCTACGACTCGACCGACATCCCGCGCCTTGAGAGCCTGTCCACCGCCGGCGCTCCCGTGAGCTTCATTCCCTGGTGCAACCCGCTGCCCGACGGCTTCATCAAACCAAGCAGCCGTGAAAAGCGCGTGGTCTATATCGGCACCTTCAATCCGCACAAGAACACCAATGCCCTGGGCTGGGCGATTCCACAAATCCTCGAGCAAACGCCAACCGAGCAGGCGCTGCTGATCGGCCCTGGCGATACCGCCGTTGTCGATACCCTGAAGCAACGCTACGGCGACCGCATCCGCTACCTGGCCGGTTGCTCCCGGCTGGAAGCACTGGCCTATCTCGCCGGGTCGCACTTTGCCTTTACCCCGCTGAAGGCCGGCTACGGCGGCTTTATCGGTGATGCATGGAATGTTGAAACACCGCTGCTGACCGTTTCTGGCACCGTCGCGCTGATCGATGGTGAAGATGCGCTGGTTCCCGCCAGCGACGACATGGTCGGCGCATTGGCGCGCCAGCTTTACGACGACCCTGCGCTGTATCGCAGACTGCAGGAAGGCGGCGCCCGGCGCGCAGCAGCAACCAGCGCCCCCGCCGTTGCCGCCAGCATTGCCGATGTGCTGGCAGGGTGCCTGGCGCGAAAACAGGGCAAAAACAGCGCGTGATAGACTCCCGGCCCCGAATACCGGATTAACCCCGCGCAGCAGCCCTCCCGGCTATCTGCGCTGTCTGCCGCGATGCTATTCAACACCTTTGCCTTTTTCCTCGGCTTCCTGCCGCTTGCGCTCGCTGGCTATACCCTGCTGTCGCGCTTCAGCCTGCGGGGATCGGTGGCTTTCCTGTTCATAGCCTCCTGCGTTTTCTACAGCTATTGGGACATTGCCTACCTGCCGCTGCTGCTCGCATCGATTGCGGTCAACTACACGCTGGGGACAAAAATCGCCCGCGCACATGAACAGCATGCGGCAACACGCGGCAAGCGGTTTTTGCAAGCAGGGATCATTTTCAATCTCGGCTTGCTGGCGTTTTTCAAGTACGCGGATTTCATGGGCGGCAACCTGGCCGGCCTGCTCGGTGCCGACTACACGCCACTGGGCATTGCGCTCCCGATCGGGATTTCATTTTTCACCTTTACCCAGCTGGCCTATCTGGTCGATTGTCACGCTGGCAGCGGCAAGGATTACCAGCCGGCCAACTATGGCCTGTTCGTGACCTATTTTCCGCACTTGATCGCCGGCCCCATCCTGCACCACAAGGACATGATGCCGCAGTTCGCCGATCCGGCCAGCCATCGTGCTTCGCGCGGTCGACTGGTGGTCGGCGGCATTTTTCTCGTGATTGGGCTGTTCAAGAAAATCATCCTGGCCGATGGCGTGGCCAGCTTTGTCGCGCCGGTATTCGACGCCCACGCAGGAGATTTGACCATGCTGGAAGCCTGGTGCGGCGCACTGGCCTACACCTTCCAGCTCTACTTCGACTTTTCAGCCTACTGCGACATGGCTTACGGGCTGTCCTACATGTTCTGGATCATCCTGCCGATCAACTTCAATTCGCCCTACAAAGCCACATCGATCATCGATTTCTGGCGGCGCTGGCACATCACCCTGTCCACCTTCCTGCGCGACTATCTCTATATTCCGCTTGGCGGCAATCGGCGCGGCCACCTGCGCCGCCACACCAACCTGCTGCTAACCATGCTGCTGGGCGGCCTGTGGCATGGCGCCAACTGGACCTTTGTCATCTGGGGCGGATTGCATGGGCTGTATCTGGTGATCAATCATGCCTGCCAGCCATTGAGCACGCAGTTGAATCCGGTTTTCCGGCGCTTTGCCGGGTGGACCCTGACGCTGCTGGGAGTGGTCATTGCCTGGGTCTTTTTCCGCGCCGACAGTGCCGGCAGCGCGCTCGATATCCTGCGCGCCATGTTCGGCCTCGGACTGAGCAACTCAACCGACTTCGCACGGATCATGAGTATCGATAGCTGTCTGCGCTGGCTGGCTGGTTGCGCGGCGATTGCGTTCCTTTTGCCGAATCTCTACGAACTGCTTGGTCGCGGTCGGCTGGACACGCTGGAAGCGCGCCTTGCCGGCACGCGGGGCGGCATGCTGGCCGGCGCCTTGCTCGTGTTGGCCATCATCCTGTTGAGCATCAGCGAAACCCGCGGCGCATCCGAATTCCTGTATTTCAATTTCTGACCATGAAACGCTTCCTGCCCGCCCTGTTTGCCGGCGCCCTGATCTGCCTGCTGCTGGTCGAATTGCTGCTGCGCTGCCTGCCGGTCAATTCCGGGGCCCGCATGGCGTCGACCGATGCAAGCCAGCCATACGCCCGCTATCTGCCTCATCAAGCGTATGTGTATTCCCATGGCTGGCAACTGGCAAACGCCCGGCAGGGAGAAACCAATGGCCGCGGCTTCACGCATTCGATCGACACCCCGCAGCCCGGTGGCCTGCTGATTGTTGGCGACAGCTATATCGAAAGCCTGATGCTCGATGAAGCGCAAACCGTACAAGGGCAACTGGCGGCTCGCCACCCTGGACAGGTTGCCGCAATTTCCGCAGGCGCCAACGGCCTTGCCGATGCGGTCAAGATTGTTGAACGCTTTGCCCCAGATTTCCGGCCGGCAAGCATCATC
Source organism: uncultured Rhodocyclaceae bacterium (assembly GCA_937892345.1). Taxonomy (GTDB): domain Bacteria; phylum Pseudomonadota; class Gammaproteobacteria; order Burkholderiales; family Rhodocyclaceae; genus Azonexus. The sequence continues at coordinate 16,274 of CALAGF010000089.1, forward strand.
CTGTTTGTCGAACCCTATGACCTGCGCGAATTGCTCTCGCCGGCACCCGCCGGCCATAACGCTTTTGTCGTCGACCAAGACAGCGTCCGTATCGAGCATTCGCCCTACACCGAATCGCCGCATAAACAACACCTGCTCAAATCGGCGCTCTTTCGCTACGCCTATTACAACCTCAAGCTCACCGACTGGCTCAATAATCGCCTGCACCGCGAAAATCCAGAACCTGCAACGGTCGACCGGAGCAAACTGCAAAAAATGGTGCTGAGCGCCTGGTTCGAACAACTGCTGGCGCTGGAAAAGCAATACGGTCACCGCACCCTGCTGTTGATTGATGCCGACCGCGGCCAACTCTATCGCCCGGATTCGCCCCAAGCCGCCTCCTGGTACGCTGGCGACCGCCAAACCCTGCTCGACATGGCGGCCGCCAAAGGCATACCCAGCATTGACATGGCGCCGATCTTCGCCAGCCACTGGGCTGAGCACCATGCCCGCTTCGACTGGTTGCCCGCAGATGGTCACTGGAATCCGCGAGCACACGCGCTCGCCGCAGCAGCGATTACTGCCCGACTGACAGATCTCGACACAGCGGCCGACGGACGGCACCCCAAGACATCCGGGTATTCTCCAACAAGCCCATGAGCGTTGCGTGCTTGACGCTAGCCAACCTGATAGGCTCTACTCTGCCGCGACATCCCTATTCCATCTGGCTTTCCCGCATTTTCATGCGGCACGACTGAAAATATTGGCTTTCCGCACCTCATCATCCCCTGGTAACCGAGCACCGCGCTTCAAGCGCCGGGTGCTGGCCAGAGCTTGCCTGGGCGTAGTGCTGCTGGCCGGACCAGCCGCCTACGGGGATGAACTGGATACGCTGCAAATCGGCTTCCGCACCTGGTTGACCATGGATTCCAATCTCTTCCGTCAGGCGGCAGGCAGTGCCTCGCCGGGGATTGTGGAAGACCGCCAAACCTCAAGCGAACTGGCGCTGAGCTTGTCGCACAGCATCGGTCGGCAGGGATTGCGCCTGAGTACCACGCTGGTCGAGCACAAATACGACACCAACACCTATCTCAATCACACGAGCAAAAACTATCGTGCGGAATGGGACTGGGTGCTGGGCAGCCAACTCCACGGCGTCCTGTTGCTTGAACGCGCCGAGGCGCTCAGCAGTTTTTCCAGCTTCGCCATCGGCAACCTGCGCAACATCCAGACGGTAGACACCAAACAGGTGCTGGCCGAACTGGATGTTTTCGGCGGCTGGAGTGTTGTGGGGGGACTCACCGAAACCACCCTGAAGAACAGCGCGAGCAATTTCACGCTGGATAGCGATGCGCTGGTGCTGACGCCGGAAATCGGTCTGCGCTATCGTTTTCCGTCCGGCACCACAATCACGCTCAGCCACCGCAGCAGTGATGGCGAATACACCTCGCGTCAAACGCCCGACCTGATACTCCTGCTGGATACCGGTTACAAGGAAACGGAGAACAGTCTTGCGGTCAACTGGCCGGTCAGCGGGAAATCAACCATCAACGCCCGCGTCGCGCAGGTTGAACGTCATTACGACAATCTCTCGGAGCGCAATTACGACGGCACCCGATTGCAGATCGACTACGCCTTGAAAGCCACATCAAAAATCACGGTCAACGTCGCCTACCGGCAAGATCTGGTGCCTTACACCGATACGCGCAGCAGTTATTACCTCGCCCGCACGCTGGGGGTTGCGCCGCTCTGGCAGATCACGCCCAAGCTTGCCTTGCGCCTGAACCTGAGCCGTGAACGCCGCGATTTTCGCGGCGCTGCACCGGGTGGCACGCTGCGCCCGGAGGAAACCGTGACCCTGCGCGGCTTGACCATGGACTGGTCACCACTCGACATGATTCGTCTTTCGGCATCGCATCAGCGCGAATCGAGAGACTCCCCCAACCAGGCCGAATCGTTTGACGCCAACGTCAGCCAGATTTCCGCCAACTTGCGCTTCTAACACATGGCCTCCCATAATCCAGCCTGCCCCAAACCAATTGCTGCTACCCGAAGGAACGTTCGATGAAGTCACTTGCCCGTTTACTGCTGATACTCAGCCTGATCGGTACCTGGTCGACCTGCTTCGCCCAGAGCAGTGCCGAAGGCGAATACCGTCTTGGCGCCGGCGACAGCATTCGCATTCTGGTTTTTCAGAATCCGGAACTGACGCTTGAAAGCCGTATCGCCGAAAACGGGGTCATTTCCTACCCGCTGCTCGGCAGCGTAAATATTGGCGGCAAAACGGTCGTTGAGGCCGAACGCCAGATTGCCCGCGCACTGGAAAGCGGCGGCTTTGTGCTCAAGCCGCAAGTCACCATCGCCCTGGCCCAGATTCGCAGCGCCCAAGTCTCGGTTCTCGGTCAGATCACCCGGCCCGGTCGCTATCCGCTGGAAACCGCCAACCTGAAAGTTTCCGACCTGATTGCCCTTGCCGGCGGCCCATCCGCAACCGGTTCCGATGTCGTGATTCTCTCGGGTACCCGCGATGGCAAACCCTTCAAGCGTGAAATCGATTTGCCGCTGGCGCTGCTGGGCCAGAACGGTCAGGAAGACCTGCCCGTCCAGGGCGGCGATATCCTGTTCGTCAATCGTGCCCCGATGTTCTATGTGTATGGCGAGGCCCAGCGCCCCGGCAGCTACCGTCTCGAACGCAACATGACCGTACAGCAGGCACTGGCAACCGCCGGCGGGATTTCCACACGCGGCATGGAGCTCTGGCTGAAGCTGGACCGCAAGCAGGCCGATGGCAGCACCATCCAGTTAGCGCCGGGTCGCTTCGATCTCGTCTTGCCCGATGACGTCATTTATGTCCGGGAAAGCCCCTTCTAAAGGTCAACAGCATGAACTTCCAGCAATTTCTTCTCATCCTGTGGGCACGTCGACGGATTGCATTGATCGTCTTCCTGGTCACCATCATCAGCACCCTGGCCGTGAGCCTGGTCCTGCCCAAGCAATACACCGCCACCAGCACCGTCGTGATTGATGTGAAATCACCCGACCCGATAGCCGGCATGGTACTTCCCGGTCTGATGGCACCGGGTTACATGGCCACCCAGGTGGACATCATCAACAGTGACCGGGTCGCAGCCAAGGTGGTCGAAGCCCTCAAGCTGGCAGAGGATCCCGATAACCGCGAGTTCTGGCAGAAGAAAACCGGCGGCCGCGGCGAGATCGTCAATTGGCTGGCCGGCATGTTGCGCCTGGGTCTGGAAGTTCGCCCCTCTCGCGAAAGCGACGTGATCGAAATCCGTTTCACCGATACCAATGCCCGCCGTGCTGCCGAGATCGCCAACGCATTTGCCGAAGCCTATATTGCGGTCAACGTTGAATTGCGTGTCGAACCAGCCCGTCAGTACGCCGAGTATTTCGAGAACCAGACCCGCCTGCAGCGCGAACGTCTGGAGGCTGCACAAACCAAACTTTCCGACTTCCAGCAGAAATACGGCATCGTTGCCAACGACGAACGACTGGACTTCGAAACCCAGCGCCTCACGGAAATCTCAACCCGTCTGACCCAAGCCCAGAATCAGAGCAGCCAGCTCAAGGCCAAGGAAAAGGTCGGCCGGACGGAAACGCTGGAAGACGTCACCAGCAATACACTGATCAACCAGCTACGCTTCGAGGTCGCTCGCGCCGAAGCCAAACTGAAGGAGCTTTCCGGCAACTACGGCGTGAATCATCCGCAGCACCAACGGGCCAGCGCCGAACTGGCGGAACTGCGGCAACGGCTGGGCAGCGAAACTGCACGCATCACCTCCTCGGTCGCAACGGCCAACCGCGTCAGCCAAGGCAATGCCACCGAGCTCCAGGCAGCCTTCGACGGTCAGAAGCAGCGGGTGCTGGAACTGCGCAAGCACCGGGATGAAATCAGTGTGCTGATGCGCGAAGTTGACGCAGCCCAGAAGGCATTCGATGCCGTGTCACAACGGCTGACACAGAGCCAGCTTGAATCGCAGAGTATCCAGAGCAATGTCTCCATCCTGACCCGTGCCGACGAACCGCTGACTCACACCAAGCCAAAGGTCCTGCTCAATGTCGTGCTGGCCGCCTTCCTTGGCGGCATGCTGGGGATCGCCTCGGCGCTGATCCTTGAATTGAGTCAACGCCGCATCCGCTCCGCCGAAGACCTGTCAATCACCATCGATCTGCCGGTACTGGCCGAACTGGCTCCTGCCTCGCCAGTCGCGATCCAGGGTGGCTGGGGCTACTTCAAGAGCCGCATCGGCCGCGATGCGCAAACGAACAAGCCGGGAAAGAAGTCATGAACCAGACCAGCGATAACCAGAAGACAGGCGATAGCGGACGCTCCATCGGCGCCATCCTGATTGATAACGGCCGGCTCAGCCCGGAGGCGGCAGAGCGCATCATCAAGCTGCAAAAGGACAAGGGCCTGCGCTTCGGCGATGCCGCCATTCAACTTGGACTGGTCAGCGCCGCCGATATCGAAAAAGCACTGTCGCACCAGTACGACTACCCGTATCTGACCAGCAGCAGCCAGGTCAGCGAAACACTGGTTGCCGCTTTCAAACCCTTCAGCCCGGTGGTCGAACAGCTGCGCGCCTTGCGCAGTCAGCTGATGCTGCGCTGGTTCGGCAACGATAGTGCCAACAAGGCGCTGGCCGTGGTCAGTCCGGAAAGCCGCGAGGGCCGCAGTTTTGTTGCTGCCAACCTTGCCGTGGTGTTTTCCCAGCTGGGCGAACGCACCCTGCTGATTGATGCCGATTTGCGCAATCCGGTCCAGCACCGCTTTTTCGGCCTGAACAACAAGCAAGGACTGTCCTCGGTACTTGCCGGCCGCAGCAGCCGCGATGAAGCTGCGATCCGGATTCCCGACCTGATGAATCTCACGGTCTTGTCGGCGGGTCCGCAAGCCCCCAACCCGCTTGAACTGCTCAGCCGTCCGCAATTCAGCGCCCTGCTGGCGCAGAGTGGAGAAGATTTCGATATTGTCATCATCGACACGCCGCCTGCAGCCCCGACGGCCGACGCCCAGACCATCTGCGCCCGCACGCGCGGCGCGTTGATCGTTGCCCGACGCGACATCAGCCAGGCCGCCAGCCTGCGCCGCATGACCCAGAGTCTGCAACAGGATGGCGTGCATCTGGTCGGCACCCTGCTGAACAACGGTTAACGGAGACGGTTTGTCGCTTAGCTTGTCACGTTTCCGCGAGCAACTGCCGGCTGCTGGCCTGGTCATGCTGGCCGGCCTGTGCGGCACGCTGCTGGCCAAGGGTGCCTACATTCCGCTCGGCGGACTGTTCGGTATTCTGGTTGGTTCACTGGTACTGCTCTTGCCGGCCGAGTGGGTTCTCGGCCTGCTGTTGCTGCTGACGTTTGTCATCCAGGGCTGCCTGACCTACTTTCTCAATTTCGAGCAGGCAAGCTGGCTGCCCGGCATGTTCTGCGGCCTGATCGCCATCCGCCTGTTCGTGGAACTCTTCCGCGACCATGCCGCATTGCAGCGTTTTTCGCACGCGGTGCTGCTCCTGCCCATGCTCTCCCTGTTCGGCTATCTGGGAACGCTGCTGGTGAGTTCGCTGGTAGAAACACCGCCCGTCGTCTCGGTCATTTTCGGCCTCAAAAATGCGCTGCCCTTCTGGTTCGTGACTTTGTTCGTGATTGCCGTCAACCATCAGGAACGCCTGCGCAATCTGTTCTGGTGGCTGATCGGTGCCATGTTCTTCCTGCAACTCCCTCTGGTCATCCTCCAACACTTCGTGATTGCCCCGTCGCGACAGGCCATTTACAGCTGGGATGCTGTCGTTGGCACCTTCGGCGGCAATATGGAGGGCGGGGGTTCGAATTCAACGCTGACCATTTTTGCCATTTGGGGCCTCGCCTACTTTGGTTCGCTCTACCAGCGAGCCCTGCTCCCGCTATCGGCCCTGCTGCTGGCTGGGGCGACTACGCTGGCGATCATCTTTCTCGGCGAAGTCAAAGCAGCCTTTCTCTGGCTGCCGATGGCCATGGCCATCACGTTCCGCAAACTGATCTTTCGCAATGTCACCAGTTTTCTGCTCGCCGGACTGTTGACCGCAGGATTGCTGGTGGCACTTTGGACTGCGTATGACGCGTTGTACTGGAGTTCTGAAACCAAAGCCACCAGCACCGAAGACCGCATGGGCGAGATGTACTACTTCTTTGACGAAAAACAGATCGATCCGAAAACCGGTGAAGTCAGTCGCGGTGCCGCACTGGCCATCTGGTGGAAGGACATGAACAGTGGCACTCACGAACGGCTCATCGGTTACGGCATCTCCGCTTCACGCACTTCGGCGACCGCTGGCTCGGGCGTAGTGGCCAAACGCTACCTGCCGCTTGACGTGGCGGCCACCACGGCAACGCAATTACTCTGGGAAACCGGGATGATTGGCCTCTTGTTTTTTTGCGCGCTGCTCGTCAGCGTCCCGGTGCTGGCCTGGCGTGCGCTATCGCACCCCGGCCTCCCGGCACTGGAGGGCGCACGCCTTGAAAGCCTGATGACACTGAGTGTCCTGCTCGCTACTACGGTGATCTATAACCGTTATCTGGTTGACGAACCCCCCACCCAACTGATGCTGGCACTGTGTCTGGGTTATGTTGCCTTCTGGGTTGCCGAATTGCCACGCTTCCGCTCCCCGGGCATGCCTTATGGGAAGCGCACATGAGCGTACTGACCAAGTTCATCTCCACCCGCCTGCTCTCCGGCTTTATCGGTATCGGCACCCCGATCCTGATGGCCCGCGGCATGGAAATCGACGACTACGCGACCTTCACCCTCAGCCTTGCCTGCGCAATCTTGTTGTCCACCTTTACATCGCTGGGCATGGACCGGGTCGCCTATCGCTTCCTGCCTGCCGCCCTGCACAACCCCTGGGGCAGAGGATTCATCCTGCGCTTCCTGGGCTACACCAGTGCCATCCGCTTCACCCTGGTGGGCTCGGTATTGCTCGTACTGGAGACGGTGCTCGGCAGTTTCGACGCCATCGGCTTCTCCGGACTGCAAAACGAAATCCACTGGACGGTCGCCTTCACCCTCGCTTACACCGCCAGCAATCTGATGTCGGACATTGCCCACGGCGTACTGCTCTTTGAACGACAGGCCGCATTCACGCTGTTTACCCTGGCCTTGCGGCTGCTGATTGTCTTGACCCTTTACTTGATCTTCGGCCAGCTCGATCTCGACTGGATGTTCCTGCTGGTGATCGGCACCGAACTGATCCTTGCCGGCGCTTTGCTGTGGGTGGTGTTGCGACTTGCCGGCGGCACGCACGATGCCAGCGAGCATCCATCAGAGCCGCCCACCATTGCCGAGATGTGGCGTGTCGGTCTGGCCAACTATTGGTCCTATCTGGCCTCCTTTACCGGCTTTACCAGCGTGCAGCGCATTTTGCTGGGTTCGTTTGCCGGCACCACGGAAATTGCATCCTTCGGCTTTCAGCAAAGTCTGGCCGACCGTGCCAAGAGCTACCTGCCAACCAATCTCATGCAATCCGCACTCGAACCCTTGCTGGTTTCCCAATACGGCAAGGGTGTGCCGCTCACCGAAATCACCGGCCAGCTCGATCTGATGCGCCGCCTGAACGCCGTCTTGCTCGGTTCTGCCCTTGTCCTGCTTGGCATCTCGGGCTATGAAATCATCGCACTGATCTCCAGCGGGAAATTCCAGGATTACTGGTGGATATCGATCTATCTGTGCGTGCAGTACCTGATCAATACCTCGCTGACGCTGGCATGGACCAGTTTCAACATTGCCGACCGTTTGCCGACGATGACCAAGATTTTTGCCTCGACCTCGCTGATCTTCATGCCGGTGATGGTGGTTCTTGCCGAGCGTCTGGGCAGTCAGGGCATCCTGATTGCCAGCATCCTGCAATCGATCACCTTCCTGATTGCCATTCGTTTCATCTTCAAGCTGGAACCAGCCTATGGCCTGTGGCGAATCAAGCGCGACATGGGCCTTTATGCCGCCATGGCCATCTGTATTTCCGGCGGAGTGCTGCTCAAACCCCTGATCGGCTGGCTGGCCAGCGGGCTCCTGGGCATGCTGATTTTTTACGGTTTACTGCTCGCCATCCGCTATCTGACCAAGGATGAACTGCAAGCCCTCAAGCAACTGGTCGACACTCGCCAATGAAGCCGCACATTCTGGTTACCACCTGGTTTTTTACCCATCAACCCGGTTATCTCGATTTCTCCTACCGACTGCGCGCCCTGGCCAGCCGTTATCGTCTGACCGTGGTCATCGGTCATGAAGGATTTCGTGAAGAATTTCCCGGGCTGGAAGCGGATTTTCTGGTTTTGCCGGCAGTTGCCAGCACCAGCGGCCTCTTGCGCTATCTGATGGAACTCGCCGCCCTGTCCCGCCGCCTGAAGCCGGATCTGGTCATCATGCTCGGCTCGCAGATGGCGATGCTCAGCCTGTTGATGCCCGGCATGCGCACGCTCACCTACTGGAACGAGCACCCCAGCCATTTCTACGATCTGGACCACCGCAATCCGCTCAAGCGCGCATTCAATCGCCTGCTCTATCGCCTGTCCTATTTCGCCGCACGCCACACCACGCGGGTGATGCCGATTGGCCAGGCACATGCCGATGACCTGCGTGAAAACGCGGTCCCTGAACAGTGCCTGCGGCTGATTCCGATGGGCGTTGCCGATGCTTTTCTGGCCGCGCGCAAGGTCGACCGCAGCAAGGCAAAGCGCGGCGTTTCGGTGGTTTACGCCGGCAGCGTGGTGGAGGATAGAGGCCGCGACGTGATGATCGACGGCCTGAAACTGGCCCGCGATGCCGGGATTGATGTGCACTTGACCCTGATCGGCGCTCATCCGCCGGAAAAACGTTATTGCAGCGAACGTGCCGACGCCTTGGGTCTGACCGACTGCCTGACGGTGATCGGACGCATTCCCGGCAGCGAAATTCCTGCCCGCCTGGGCGAACACGACGCCGGCATCTGTATCTGGGCCGATCGCCCGTGGTGGCGCTTCAACCCGCCGACCAAACTGTTTGAATATCTGGTGGCTGGTCTGCCGGTACTGGCCAGCCGCATTCGTACCCATACCGACTACCTGCGCGACGGCGAAACCGGGCTGATCTTCGATTACGACGCAGCCAGCTTTGCCGAAGCACTCGCCCGTCTGGCAGCCGATCCGGCACAACGCAAGCGCATGAAGCAGCAGGCTGCCGCCGAGGGAAAGCAATATCTTTGGCGCGATATCGAACCGGTGTTCATTGACTGCGTCGAGACGGTGCTGCATGGCTGAATCGCGCCCCGAGTTGCGTCTACTGCAACTGGTTCCTGAGCCGCTGCCCACCCATCGGCCGGATGTTCGCGTGCTGTTCGGCGACATCCTGCCGCAACATGGCATCCTCTGCGATCTCATCGGGCGCCCCGGCGACACACCGGAAGGCGGCCGGCTACGCCGCGAATTTTCCTTTTTCATGCTTTGCCTGCGCCAATTGCTGGCGGCCAACCGCCGGCAATACTTTGCCGTTCAAGTCAGGGACATGGCCCTGCTCGGGGTAGTGGCCCGGATCATCTGCGCCTTCAAGGGAATGCCGCTGTTTTACTGGATGTCCTTCCTGTTTGCCGAAAGTCGCATCGTGCGCGCCGCCAGCGCGGATGAACCGCTGGGCCGCCTGCGCCGGATTGCCCTTGCAGTCTACGGTCGACTCGAACATTTCGCCCTTTATCGCCTCGTGCTGCCGGCTTGTCGCCATGTTTTCGTGCAAAGCAGCGCGATGGCACGCCATGTAGCGGTCCACGGCGTGCCCGAGGACAAAATGACGGCGGTACCGATGGGTGTCGATCTCGACCGCATCCTCGATCCTGCCATCGTGGCGCAGCGCCTGCCGCAATGGCCTGACCAGCCGGTGATCGCCTACCTCGGCTCACTCGACACATTGCGTCGGCTCGATGCCCTGATCGACATGCTGAAAATATTGCATCAGCGCGGCCGGGAAAATGTTCGCCTGCTTTTGATCGGCGACGGCTCCTGCGCGGCAGATACCGACTTCCTGCGTGAACATGCGCGCCAATCGGAACTGGAACAGGCCATGCACATCACCGGCTGGCTGCCCGGCGCCCAGGCCTGGGCGCTGCTCAAGGGTGCCGACATCGCCATTTCGCCGATTCCCCGCGGCCCGCTGCTGGATGTCAGTTCGCCGACCAAACTGCTGGAATATCTCGCGCTCGGCATGCCCTGTATCGGCAACGATTCGCCGGATCAGGCCGAGGTGCTCAAAGCCTCAGGCGCAGGCCTGCTCTGCCGCCTGACCCCGACTGAACTGGCCGAGCGCGCCATCGAACTCCTGGACAACCTGCCCGCCGCCCGCATCCGGGCCGCCAGCGGTCTGGACTACATCCGCCAGCAGCGCAGCTACTCGGTACTCGGCGCCCGCCTTGCTGCGGTCTACCGCCGCCTGGCCGGAGAATCGGCATGAAACGGCTGCTGCTCGCCCTCCTTGCACTGACTGGCTTGAACCCCTTGTTGCTGGCTGACGATGGCGTCTCGGTCGACCGTGGCTGGCTGAGCGTCAACAACCCCAATCTGGAAATCGTGGCCGGCAGTCCGCTGGATTTTTCCACGCTCTTCCCCGGCCAGAAAATCGAAGGCCGCGTCGAAATTTCGCCCCAAGGGCAGTTGACCGTGGGCGGCAAGGCGCAGCGCTTCCTGTGCAGTACCGTCTCCCTGACCCCACCCTACGGCGGCTTTCCCGATCACGCCACGGCCGATCGACTGGCCCGCCAGATGCGCCGAGCCGGTTACAACCTCGCCCGTCTGCACTACGTGGATGCCACGCTGATGTCCGGTCGCAAAGGGGATTTCGACTATCACCCGGAACAACTCGACCGCTTTTACTACCTGCTCTCCGCGCTGCGCCAGCAGGGCATTTACTGGATGATCGACGGCATGAGTTCGGTCAACGGCGCCTACGGCAATGTGGAACCGCATCGTTGGGTCAATCGTCACAGCCTGATGGCCAAGGTCCAGGTCGACGACGCCGCACGCCGGCATTGGCGCAAGCTGCAGGAAACGCTGTACGCCCGCGTCAATCCCTACACCGGGCGCAGCACCCTGGCCGACGACGCACTGATGGGCGTCATTCTGGTGAATGAGGGCGGTTTTCAGTTCCAGATGGCAGTTGACCGCAAGATTCCCGACGCTGCCCGGCCAGCCCTCGTGGCCTGGCTGAAACAGCGTTACGCGCAAGCCGCCACCTTTGAAAAAGTCTGGAAGCAACCGTGGACCCAGCTGGCGCCGGCCACCTTGCAATTGCCCGACCACGAAGAACAATCCCCGCGCATGGAAGACGTGCTCGCATTCTTCGACGAACGCCAAGCCGATACCGGCCGCTGGATGGAAGCCACCTTGCGCGAACTCGGCTACCGCGGCCCGGTCACCGCCTACAACAATATGCCGACCACCCACATGGCCCGCAGCCGGGCACGGTTTTCGTGGGTAGACATGCACGCCTACCACGATGAAGCCAGCGGCCGCGAACCAGGCTCGCGCATTACCAACACCAGTGCCTTCGACAACAGCCTGGGCTGGCTGGCCGACCTTTCCAGCCAGCGCATCGCCGGCAAGGCCTTCACGGTATCGGAATGGGGCCAACCCTTCTGGAACAGCTGGCGTTATGAATCCTCGCTCACCGTTCCGGCGTGGGCCGCGATGCAAGGCTGGGACGCCATCTGTCAACACGCCAGTTCCACTGTCGACCTCGACTACCGGCAAAAAAACTCGTGGAAGGAAGCGATGATGCCCTACACCGTGGGCCTCGATCCGATCACCCGTGCCGGCGAAACCCTGGGCGCCCTGCTGTTCCGGCGCGGCGACGTGCGCACCGACAGCCAATTCACCCGTCTGGGCATCGACCGCCCGGAAGACGAGGCCTCTGCCAAATACTGGGGCCTGCCCCGTGAAATCAGCCGCCACGCCCTGCGCGGGCGGGTCGCGCTAGACTTCACGAAAGCCGCTGCCAACCCGACGCAGCGAGAAAATATCCCGATCACCGCCCAAAACCGGCTGGAAAAATGGCTGCAGGGACTCGACCGGGGCGAGGACTTCAGCACCTTCACCGGCGAAATCAGCGGCAGCATCAAACGCCGCCAGTTGCAACTACGTACCGACAAAACACTGGCCGTAGCCTTTGAGATCGGAAGAGCGTCGTGTAGGGAAAG
>CALAGF010000090.1 GCA_937892345.1 uncultured Rhodocyclaceae bacterium
CGGGCATCGAGCTGGTTGCCGGCGAGCGCGAGATGGATGTCTGCCGCCTGCAGTGTGGGCCACTCGAGCTTCAGTGTGCCTTCGCCACTCAGGGGGTGTTTGCCCAACAGGCTATCCTGCAGGGTAAAACTGGCATCGATCACTGGCTGCTTGCCCAGTGCACCGCTGGCATTCAGTCGGGCATTGATGCGCGCCGCTGGCAGCTGCGCGAAGCGGGCGGGATCGAAGCGGCGCAACTCGCCTTGCAGTTCGAAGTTGCGGGTTGTGCTGTCAATTTTGCCGTGCAGGGCGAGCGCGGCATCTCCGGCGGAAAGGTCGAGTTGCTTGAGGTCGACCGTTGACGCTTGATGCTGCAGATCAAGCCGCAGGGTAAAGCGCGGATCGCGCAGGTCGGCGTGCAGACTTTGGCCGTTGTCGCTGATCCGGGCCTCCAGCGGACCGCTGAGGCCGGTCGGGCGCAGCGTGGAGAGCAAGCGGGAGGCGTCGACACGCTGCGCCTTGAGCGCCAGCGTCAGGCCGGCATTCTTGCCGCTGCCTTGCCAGTGGCCGCCGCCTTCCAGTTCGCCGGCCCCGGCAAGCTGCGCATAGAGGAAGGGGAAGTCGAGGCGATCCCCTTGCCAGAGTAGCTGGCCAGTTACGGTGTCTACGGGCAGGCGGTCGTGGTCGAGCGGGCCCGGTTGCGGATTGCTGAGGCCGAAGCTGCCGGTGATGTTCTTGCCATCAGGCTGGAGTTCGGCAGTGATCAACAATTGGGCGCTTGGCGCACCGGCGATCCAGGCGGCGGGGTCGATCTGGCGCAGGTTGATCCGGGCTTCGGCAAAAGGCATGGCGCCGAAAGGCGTGATCAGCGCGTGCGCATCGCCATCAATGCCGCGGATCGCCTGCAAGTCGACGCTCAGGCTGGCCAGCGGGCCACTGGTCAGCACACTGGCAGCCAGTGGATGGGCTTCGAGTTGGCCAGCTACATCAAAGCGGCCGTCGACGACAAAGGGGGCGCTGGCAGCCAGCTGGAGCGCGCCGCTTATCGTGATCTGGTGGCTGCGGAGGCGCAGCAATGACAACTGGTGATGTTGGCTATCGCTGCGCAGTGCTGCCTGCAGGTCTTCCGCCAGCGTGATGCCGTCTTGCTCGATACGGGAAATCCGCACATCGGGAAGGTCGGCCGCAAGCGGCAGACTGAGGTCGGTGGGCAGTACGGGCGGCGTGCCGTCACTGTGCGTCTGGAAGGCCAGTGCCTCTATTTGCAGCGTGTCGATGTGCAGGGTGCCGGTGGCGAGTGCTGCGGGCTGCCAGTCGAGGCTCAGTTCGCTGAGCGTCAGATCGAGCGTCGGCTCCGACCAGTGAATTGTGCGAATGTGCAAGGGGCCGGCGAGGCGGCCCTCGGCCTGTTCGATCTGTAATCGTTCTCCGCTCATTGCGCCGGCAAGTCGGATTGCTACCTGCAGGCCGCTGGCACTGCCAAGCAGCCAGCCGGCCAGCGCGCCAAGAATGAGCAGCGGGAGCAGGAGGGCGAGGAGTGGCCGGGCGAGTCTGTGCATGTCAGAGCGGGATGGCCAGTGAAAAATGAAGATGCAGTTCGCCCGTGCGCTGGCCCCAGGCCAGGTCGGCACCGATCGGCCCGGCCGGGCTGCGCCAGCGGGCGCCGAGTCCGTAGCCGACGGCAAACTGGACACGCTGCCAGTCGTCGGTGGCCTGCCCGGCATCGATGAAGGTCGCCATCCCCCATTGTTCATTCAGCCAATGGGTGTATTCGGCGCTGCCAGCGGCCAGATAACGGCCACCGACGGTAGCGCTGCCTTCGCGCACGCCCAGGCTTTGATACGCGTAACCGCGTACCGAACTGGTGCCGCCGGTGCGAAACAGATAGTCCTGCGGAATGTGCAGGCGGGAGTCGGCAAAGGTCTGTCCGCCTTCGGCACGCAGGCTCAGGGTGTCGCGCTGGCCGATGGGGAAATACTGTTGCCAGCGTCCGTAAAGGCGCAGGAAATTCTGGTCTGAAAGGAGCGCGGTGGCACCGCCGCCGATTGCAATCTGGACGACGCTGCCGCGCCGGGGGGCGAGCAGCTGATCGACATGGCGCCAGGTCCACTGCACATTCGGGACCAGCGCCCGGCTGGTGACGCGGCTGGCCCCTTCGGGATCGCGGATTTCCTCCTGCCAGCTCAAGGACAGGCGCTGCTCGATGCTGCCCCGCTGTTGCACGCTTTGCGCGCCGAAGGCGTAGCGGGATGTCTTGAGGCCTTCAATGTCGCTGGCGTCGACCATGGCACCGATGCTGTGCCGTCGCTGGCGTGCGTCCGGCGGCAGAAAAACGTCGCCATAAAGGGTCTGTTTTTTCTGCTCCAGACGCAGGCCGCTGTTGAATTCCCAAGCCTGATTGAAAAAATTCGGGGTCTGGTAGGCTGCTTCGACGCGGGCGCCGGTATTGGAGCTGGCGCCCATCCCGAAGCTCAGGCGATGGGCTGCACGTTCGCGAACGCTGAGCAAGACCGGGGCGATGGCTGTGCCGTCGGCGTCGATTTCAGCATGCTCGGTGTCCAGCACCGCTTTGACCGAGGCGAAATAGGGCGTTGCCTGCAAATGCCCGATCAAGGTACCCAGGCTGGTTTCGCGGTAGGGATTGCCGGGGCGGACGCTCTGGTTATAGCGCGCGATCAGTTCGGGGGAGTAACGATTCAGGCCGTCGATTTTCAGTTCGCCGAAGCGGTAGCGCGGGCCGGCGTCATAGTGCGCGCTGAGATGTGCCTGGTGGTTTGCGGTATCGATTTCGGCCTGACTGTCGCGCAGGCTGGCTTGCGGGTGATCGGCGGCGAGCAATTCGGACAAGACCTGCTGCTTGGCCGCATTCCAGTCTTCCTGGCGGAAAGGGCGGCCTGCCGGCAACAGCCAGCCGGCCTGGATTTGCGTCAGCTTTTCCGGTGCTACGGGGCCGTCGACCGCAAGATCGACGCTGGCGGTCAAGGTCCGCGGGCCCGGGTCAATCCGCAGGCGCAAGGCGCTGTCCTGTTCATCACTGGCAAAGACCGGGGAAAAATAGCCTTCGGTCGCCAGAATTTCCTGGCCCACGCTTTCCAGTCGGCGGAGGCTGGCCTCCTCAGGCAGATACTGGCGCAGGCGCTGACCCAGTGCCTCGTCCGCAATCTCAATGCGGACTTCGGCGATTGCCGGCAACGCCAGCAGGCCGAGGCTAAGCAGCAGGGCGGCGCGCAACATCGCTTTCAGGCGCTGCTTCGCTCGCCGCGCCGGGGCGGCAGCAGAAAACTGCGTGGCTGGGCGAGAAAGCGTCGCCATACTGCGCCGAGCAGGGTGTTCCAATGCTCGAAGCGGATGTTGCGGGCACCCATTGCCGTACGCAGCGCGAGGCCGAAACTGACCGCGAGATTGGTCAGGCCGATGGCCATCACGCCGATGCCGGCAAACAGCACCGCTTGCCAGCCGAGCGAGAAGCCGTGACCGATCACCGCGTAGCCGAGATTGGCGGAGGAAAAGGCAATGTGGCGGATATCCAGCGGCAGGCCGAGCAAGCTGCCGATCATGCCGGTCGAGCCCAGCATGCAGCCGAACAGGAAATTCCCCATGATCCCGCCCAGGCGATCTTCAATATAGCGTCCGAAGACGGCGGCCTTGCGCTTGCCCGATACGCCTTGCAACCAGCGCAGGCGGGCGATGCGGCTGCCGATCTTGGTGTACGCGGCGCGGTTATCGAAATAACCGCTGATCAGGCCGGAAAGGAAAAGGTAGAAACCGGCAATCGCAGCATGCGGCAGCGCCCAGGACAAGGGATTCAGATCCGCCATCAAGGCGTCGGCCTTGCCGGCATTGATGGGCGCTTCACCCAGCCAGTAGGTCAAGCCGACACCGACCAGGATGGCCACCGGCAGGGCCAGCATCACATTGCCGGCAATCGCGGCCAACTGGCTGCGCGAGACGGCGGCGATGACATCGACCATGCGCTCAAGATCGCTCGCGCGGTTGGGTTTCAGGTCACCAAGCTGGCCGGCCAGTGTCTGGGCGGTCATCGCCGGCTGCTTGGTGGCGACGGTCAGGCCGAGCACGAAAATGCCAACGAAGCCCAGTCCGTAAATCATGCTGAACATGAAGGCTTCGACGAACAGCGGCGCGTGCAGCGCGCCTGCCTTTATCTTGAGCAGGGCCATCAAGGCGATCAGCACGCCGGCACCGGCGGCAGACCGCCACATCCGGGCATAGTCGGCGCGATTTTCGCAAATATAGTGTTCGCCCGAGCGCGCTGCATTTTCAGTGACGCGCACGGCAAGCACGCCGGAAAGCTGGTGCATGTAGTGGCGCAAACTGTTGCGCCGGTTCTCGGCCAGGAAGGTGGTGCGGGCGAATTCGGCCCACTGGCGGAGCACGTCTTCCTGCGGCACGTCGCGCAATCCGGCGGTGAGGATGCCAACCAGCGCGGCAAGGCGGAGCAGGCTTTCTTCACTGCGCGTCAGGATGTAGGAGAGGTGCAGGCTGGTCCCCACGGTCAAGGAGCGTTTGCGGATCCGCGTCAGCGTGTCTTGGCATTGGTCAACGATCACCAGCAATTGCCCGCCGTCATCCAGCGGCCGCTCGCCACTGTTCAGACCGTTGCGAAAAGCCGCGACGAATTCAAGGGCCTCGGCTGACAGGGCGATGAAGCGCGGCGTATCGTCGTCCAGGTCCGGCGAGGCGCGCATCAACTCGTTTTCCACCCCCAGACCGCTGACCCGGTGAGCGATCAACAGGACGGCATCGAGCATCTGCTCCAGGGCATCGCGTCGGTTGCGCGGGTCGAAATCGTCTGCCGGCAACAGTTGTGCCCAAAATCGGCAGGATAGCGAGGACGGGATGGTTTCCAGCCAGCGCCAGTCGTTGTGCTTGTCGAAGATCAGTTGCAGGCAGTCTTTCAGACGCCGTTCGTCCGGTGCTTCGGGCAACAGGCGGTTGCCCAGGATGCGCCACCACTCGGAAAAGAAGCCGGTTCCGGGCAGGATGCCGCTGTCGGTAAAAAAGGTAAGCAGCCGGCGTTTACCGACGAAATTCGCCACATGTTGACGAAATGCGGTGGCGAGTTCCGGGTCAGCTTCCAGTCGCTCGACCAGGAAGGCGTAGTTGCGGTGGCTGTTTTCGTCCTGATGATGGTGTGGGCGCAAGGCCGCCACCAGTTGTTGCAATACTTGAAGGGAGTCGGCTTCGGGCCGGCACAAATTGGCAAGCGCAGCTTCCAGTCGCTGGGTATCGGACATCCTGTCGATACCGAAAAAGGATTTGATACGTTCTAGCGGGGAAATCAGGCGCATGGGCTGCGGCCGTGTTATCGGCCATTGGTCGTTGATAGAGCCTATGTTAACGTAAGTCGATCTGCATCCTGGCGGGGAATGCTGCGGAGCAGTAAGGATTCGTAATAGAATCACAGGTTCATAACAAAACCTCTTTCGGGAAAGAATTTCATGAACCTCGTCAAAAAAACCATCGCCATTGCGTTGCTGGCCGGTATCGGTGCAACTGCCTTTGCCCAGGAGCGCGTTTACCTGATCGACGCACGTGACGTCGTTGCCAAGTCCGGTACCGGCCTGTGCTGGCGTGACGGCTACTGGACCCCGGCTGCTGCCGCTGCCGACAAGGCCGGTTGCGAGTGCGACAAGGACCTTCTGCCGGCCGGTACTTGTGATGCCAAGGCTGCTGCACCTGCTGCTGCCAATCCTGCTGCTGCCGTTGCCGCACCGAAGCCGACCGGTGAAAAGATCACCGTCGCTGCCGATGCCCTGTTC
>CALAGF010000091.1 GCA_937892345.1 uncultured Rhodocyclaceae bacterium
CTTCCGATCTGCCCTGGTAGCGCAGGTAGGACTCGACCTCGAACTCGACGTCGTAGTCGAAGGAGAAGGAGCCATTGCGCAGCTCGCGGCCGAATTTCTCGCCCATCTGGTCGTCGGACAAATAGGTGATGTGGCCGAGCATGCGGGCCAGGCGCAGGCCGCGCGTCGGCCGGGTGTTGTGCTCGTAGTAGTGGCCGCCGTGGAAATCGGGATCGGTCAGGATGGCCTGGCGGGCGACATCGTTGAAGGCGATATTCTGTGCGGTCAGCTTGGGTGCCGAGGCGATGACGATGGCGTTGCGCACGCGTTCCGGCTGGCTGATCGTCCAGCGCAGGGCCTGCATGCCACCCAGGCTGCCGCCGATGACTGCTGCCCAGGCATCGATGCCGAGCAAGTCGGCCAGCCGGGCCTGGGCCTCGACCCAGTCGCTGACGGCGACGATGGGGAAGTCGGCGCCCCAGCGCTTGCCGGTGGCCGGGTTGATCGACGACGGGCCGGTCGAACCATGGCAACCGCCGAGGTTGTTCAGGCCGACGATGAAGTAGCGGTCGGTATCGAGCGGCCGGCCGGGGCCGACGATGTTGTCCCACCAGCCGATGTTGTCCGGTGCGTCGGCGTAATGGCCGGCGACGTGGTGGTGGCCGGAGAGCGCGTGGCAGACGAGAATGGCGTTCGACTTGGCGGCGTTGAGCGTGCCGTAGGTCTCATAGACCAGATCGTAGGCCGGCAGAACGCTGCCGCTGCGCAAATGCAGCGGCTGGTCGAAGTGGGCGCGGTGCGAAGTGACGACGCCGACGGATTGTCCTGGCATGCTGTTTCCAAAAAACAAAAAACCCAGTTGGCCTTTGAACTCGCGGGCGAACTGGGGAGTCCCGTTTTAGCGGTATTTTTACGCGCCCGCAATCAGAGCTCAAATCGGCGCGGCTGAAGGGCTTTCAGCGTTTGCAGACGATACCGAGCAGGCACCGAAAAGTCAATGAAACGAGGCGCTTATGTCCCTGATGCGGGCAGGGCAAGTTTGCTAAACTGACGCGCAACACTCCTCTGGAAAGAATCTGGCCCATGTTGGATCAACGACGTCATCAGCGCATCCGGTTTTCCGTTCCCCAAAAAATCAGCATTGGCTATGGCGGGGAAATTGGCGAGGGCGTCATCGAAAACCTCTCCCTGTCCGGCTTGATGATGCGGACGCCGATGCCGCTGGAAATTTCGCGCAATGTGGGCTGCGAATTCAGCGTTTTCGACTCGCCGCTGATCGACGTGCCAGCCGCTGTGGTGAGCCGGGTCTGCGACCTGTTCGGGGTGCGTTTCCAGCAAGGGCCGATCAGCCAGATCCTGATCGACGACGCGATCAGCGCCGCGCTGGCCAGCGGCAAGGCGTCCATCCTGTCGGTGCATGAGCTGGGCGGTCGCAAGACCATGCGCATCACCGGCGGCTTGTGCGGCATCCTGCGCAGCGACTTCATGCATGCCCTGACCCGCATGGGGGTAGACGAGATCGATCTCGAAGGCGTTACGGCAGTCGAGCAAGCCGGCCTGGCGCTCTGCCTGGTGGCGGCCAATCGGCACAGGGTCACGATCGGGGCGCAATCGCCCTGTTTTGCCGAAGCATGGGCCCAGGCACTGACGGCGCCCGGCCCGCTTGAAAAACTGGTTACCGGCGGCACCTGATGAAAAGCGCGCACCGTTTTCTCGGCATCGCCCTGGCGACTGCCGTAGCAAGCCTCGGGGGCGGGATTGCGGCTGCCGACGAGAGCATCTATTTCAGCGAGTTGCCGGTGGTCGCCTCGGTCAGCCGGTTGCCGCAGCGCCTGGCGGATGCGCCGACTGCCGTGACGGTGATCGACCGCGACATGATCAAGGCTTCCGGTGTCCGCGATCTGAACGATGTCTTTCGGCTGGTACCCGGCTTTCAGACCTACCCTCACACGACGGAGCCGGCGCGGGTCAGTTACCACGGATTGAACGACGAGGATTACTCACCTCGCGTCCAGGTGCTCATCGATGGTCGCTCGATGTATTCGCCGCTGTTCGGCAACGGCGTCAACTGGGCGACCATTCCGGTGGCGCTCGACGACATCGAGCGGATCGAGGTGGTGCGGGGAACCAACAGCGTTTCATACGGCAGCAATGCCTTTCTCGGCGTCATCAACATCATTACCGTCGATCCGGCGTTGACCCGGGGCTTGTCGGTATCCGTCAGTCATGGCAGCCAGAATGTCCGCGATCAGGCTTTGCGGCTCGGCGGCCAGATAGGCGAGGTCGGCGACTTCCGGCTGACCTACCGGCAACTCAATGACGATGCGCTGGCTGATCGCGGGGACTGGATCGACAATTTCCGCTCCCGCCTGGTCGATTTTCGGGCTGATATGGCGCTCGACGAGCGAAATTCGCTGCAGATCAACGCTGGCCAGGCAGAGGGCGTGACGGGCGTCGGGCGCCTCAACGGCGGCCGCCTGTTCGGGCAGCCGACCAACCCCATCCGCAGCCTGCGGCAAACCAACACCTATGCGCAGCTAACCTGGCGCCATGCCACGTCGCCGAACAGCGATCATCAGTTGCGCTACGCTTACGTGGCCGATCGCTCCGACGACGCTTTCAATATCGTGGTTCCCCTTGTGCCGGCGCAGGTGTTCCATATCAACCAGTCGGGAGACGAGGGGATCCGCCATGAGCTCGAATTCCTGAGCAATCAGTCGCTGGGGGCGGTGGGGCGGATCGCCTGGGGGGCCAGCTGGCGCAACGATACGATCGCTGTTGGTCTACTGCTGGCGTGCATCCTCACGACAGCAGCCAGTGGACCGCGGAAAGTGGCGACACCCTGTACAGGCTGGCAAAGACGTCAGACGTTGTGGCTATCGGCGAATGCGGTCTCGATTTCAACCGTAACTTTTCCACGCCTGAAGAGCAGGAAAAGGCGTTTACTGCCCAGCTTGCGCTGGCAGCAGAGCTTGGAATGCCCGTGTTTATGCACTGCCGCGACGCGCATGAGCGTTTCCTGGCGCTTCTGGATCCGTGGCTGGAGAAACTGCCCGGCGCGGTATTGCACTGTTTCACCGGTTCACGGCAGGAAGCGCTGGATTGCCTGGCGCGAGGGCTTTATGTGGGTATTAC
>CALAGF010000092.1 GCA_937892345.1 uncultured Rhodocyclaceae bacterium
GCGACAACCGCAACCTCTTCGATGGTCAGCGCCAGTTCGTAGCCATTCAGTTCGGCAATCTGCTCGATGCTGGATGCCAGGCGCTGGAACTGGTCTTCGCTTTCGATGGAGACCTCTTTTTGACGGCCTGCCTCGTCGGCGCAGTGGCGAAGATGCAGCCCTTCCACCTCGGGGAACACGGCATTGCGCGGCATGTGGTTCGTCACCACAACCTTGAACGGGTACTTGACCTTGGCGAACTCCTTTGCCACCAGATCATTGGCGTCCTTCCCGGTGAGGGAAGGAGCGCCCAAATCGACTTTACGGGTCATGTTGGTTGCTCCTTATCCAGCCTGATTACTTCAGGTTGGTGATGTTGATGAGTGCGCAGCCCAGCGAAGACGGGCCGTGCGGATTGACTGCCGTGAAGTTGCGGGCGTAGAAACCAGCGCCCTGCTTCAGGTCAGCCCCAACAGACAGCGGGATCACGGTCGGCGGAACGGCGTCGCCCAAAATGAACGGGTTGCGCGTCACGTCGGTAGCGCGGCCAACGCACAGGATTTGCGATGCAGTTTCGCTCTCAGTGATGCCCTTCGGGGTGTAATAGACCTCGAACCGGCCAAACAGTCGGCCGATGCGGAAGATGCCAGGACGCTCGGCAACGCCGGACGGCTCGAAAATCTCGCGCGGCAGCGACATGAGCTGGGCGGCGACGTTCTTGCCGACGTACAGGTGGGTGATACCGTGATTCATGGTATCCAGCGCCATCTGCTGCGATGCAGCAGCCAGGACATGGCCGAAATCAAGCCAGAGCATCGCGCGGTTCATCTGCGGAGAACGTGCGGCCCACTCGAAGTCGTAATCAACTTGGTTGTTGGCGGCCAGGCGGCGAGCCTTAGCCAGAACCTCATAGTGACGCTCATTGGCGAACTGCGCCTGAATGGCGATCACACTTTCGCTGTACGGATCGAGCCCCAATTCATTCGCCATCTGGGTGCGGCTGTCGATGGTCTGGTGAGTGGTTACGCGCCAGGGCTTGGCGTGCAGCTTGTAGGTATTGACCGCCGTGATGATCGAGGGGGTCAGTTCCGGGGCGCGCTCGTAGTCGATGAAGCCTTCAACGACGACCGGGAT
>CALAGF010000093.1 GCA_937892345.1 uncultured Rhodocyclaceae bacterium
GCATCTCGTCCTCGCCCGCCTGCCGGACGCCCCGGCCGGCGTGAAGGGCATCTCGATGTTCCTGGTGCCGAAGTTCATGGTCAATGCCGATGGTTCGCTGGGCGCCCGTAACGACGCCCACTGCGTCTCCATCGAACACAAGGTCGGCATCCACGCCAGCGCCACCTGCGTCATGGCCTATGGTGACAACGGTGGTGCCGTTGGCTACCTGCTCGGCGAGCCGAACCGCGGCCTGGAGTACATGTTCATCATGATGAACGCCGCCCGTCTCGGCGTTGGCGTGCAGGGCATCGCCCTCGGCGAACGCGCCTACCAGCGCGCCCTGGCCTACGCCAAGGATCGCAAGCAGGGACGCGATGCGCTGACCGGTGAAGCCCTGGTCACCATCGACAAGCACCCGGACGTGCGCCGCATGCTGCTGTTGATGAAGTCGCGCGTCGAAGCCTGCCGCGCCATGGCCTACTACACCGCCAGCCTGCTCGACCGCGTCCATGTCGGCGGCGCCGATGCCGAGCAGCAGAAGCGTGACCTTTTCATGGCCGAATTCATGATTCCGCTGGTCAAGGGTGGCGGCACCGAAATGTCCATCGACGTCACCTCGCTCGGTGTTCAGGTGCATGGCGGCATGGGCTTCATCGAGGAAACCGGTGCTGCCCAGCACTGGCGCGATTCCCGCATCACCACCATCTACGAGGGCACCACCGGTATCCAGGCCAACGACCTGCTGTTCCGCAAGCTGATGCGCGACCAGGGCGCCACCGCCAAAGTCGTTTTCGGCGAGGTTTATGCCACCGCCAAGGCCCTCGGCGCTTCCGGCAAGCCGGAACTGATGGCGATGGGCCAGAAACTGGGCAATGCCCTGAAAGCCTGGACCGGCGCCACCGAATGGCTGGCCGCCAACGTCCGTAGCAACCTGTCCGGTGTCATGACCGCTGCCGTGCCTTACCTGCACCTGGCGGTTACCGTGACCGGCGGCTGGTTGATGGCCAAGTCCGCACTGGCTGCAGCCGGCTACCTGGACAAGGGTGAGGGCGACCTGCCGTTCTATCGCGCCAAGATCACGTCGGCCCGTTTCTACGCCGACCAGATGTTGCCGCAGGCAGCGTCGTACGCCGAGATCGTCATGGCTGGCGATAGCGGCCTGGCTGGCGAGCCGTTGTCGCTGGACTAATCAACTATACCCACCGGGCCGTTCGGCCCGGAAAAGCAAAAGGAGAAGCCGCGGCTTCTCCTTTTTCATGGGTGCGCCCAGCATGGGCGCACTCCTGCGGGTGGAAGTCCCGCCGTAAGTTGATCACGACGAACGAAGTGAAGCGCAACTGCATGAGGGTGACTGAGTGTGGGAAGGAAGCGTGGAGCGTAATCTGCGAGCCGATGAACAAGAATCGGATAGAAGGCGCTGCCGAGCAGGGCGAGCGGGCCCATGACCGCGAAGCTCTTGTGATCAAGGCGAAGTGGCGTAAATCCGGCGGTTGTGCAGAGAAGGAGTGCGTTCTTACCTGGGGAGATCTCGCCTTGTGCCTGAAAGGGCGACGTGGTGACACGGAGCGAGAAGTCAGCAGCGGCCATAGTAGCTGCCGGTATGGAGCGAAGGGCCAAACGAGAAGGAGTGTTTTACGCCATGTCGATGTGTGAAGCCTTGCGTCAGATGCCCGAGAGATCGGGGCGGGTGCCATTAGCGGACGGTGAAGCCGGCCGTGCAAGCGCCAGCGACGAAGCGACACGCCCGCGACATGAAACGGGAAGCACGGGATCAGCGTTGCTGATGGCAGCGCTGACGAGAGAGAACCTGCAACAAGCGTGGAAGCGGGTACGGGCCAACAAAGGCGCGGCTGGCGTGGATGGCCGGGATATTCCCGAGACCGCTCGCTATCTGCAAACGGCGTGGCCGGTGATTCGTGATCAGCTCTTGCAGGGGACGTACCGGCCGAGTCCGGTACGACGGGTGACGATTCCGAAACCGGATGGTGGCGAGCGTGAGCTGGGCATTCCGACGGTGACGGATCGACTGATCCAGCAAGCGTTGCTGCAAGTCTTGCAACCGCTGCTGGACCCGACCTTTAGCGAGAACAGCTTTGGTTTCCGACCGGGGCGCAGCGCACAAGAAGCCGTTGTCCGTGCGCAAGCCTACGTACAGTCCGGACGCCGAATCGTGGTTGATGTTGATCTGGAGAAATTCTTTGATCGGGTCAATCACGACATTCTGTTGGGTCGCCTACAGAAACGCATTGGAGATGCTGGGGTACTGCGGCTGATCCGGGCGTATCTGAATAGCGGGATCATGCAGAATGGTGTCGTCGTGTCGCGGTATCAAGGGACGCCGCAAGGCGGACCGCTGTCGCCGTTACTGGCGAATGTCTTGCTGGATGAAGTCGACAAGGAACTGGAACGCCGGAGTCATTGTTTCGTGCGCTACGCTGACGATGCGAACGTGTATGTTCGCAGCCAGAGGGCAGGCGAGCGGGTAATGGCACTGCTGCGGAAGATGTACGCCAAGCTGCACCTGACGGTCAATGAGGCCAAAAGTGCGGTTGCGAGTGCATTCGGGCGAAAGTTTCTTGGCTTCAGTTTCTGGGTGGCGCCGCAAGGCGAGATCAAATGTAAGGTAGCAGCGAAGCCGATGGCGACCTACAAGCAGCGGATCAGGCAACTGACCCGACGTTCAGGTGGTCGCAGCATGGCGGAGGTCGTCGAGAATCTGCGCCCCTATGTTCTGGGTTGGAAAGCCTATTTCCGGTTATCGCAAACGCCGGGTGTCTGGCGCACGCTGGACGAATGGATGCGACATCGGTTGCGGGCAATCCAACTCAAGCACTGGAAGCGTGGGCCGACGATGTATCGGGAATTGAAAGCGCTGGGTGCGTCAGAAACTGTAGCGCGTCGGGTGGCTGGAAATGCCCGTAGCTATTGGCGTAATGCCGACCGGCTACTGAAAACGATACTGACCATCGCCTACTTTGATCGACTCAGGGTGCCTCGTCTCTCATGACCTCAACTTCTCGAACCGCCCGGTGCGGACCCGCATGCCGGGTGGTGTGGCAGGGGCGCAGCCTATAATGGCTGCCCCCTATGCCGATTGGGAATATGCCAAAGGGCGGTAAATTAGAAGCGGGTTTAGCTTGCATTGCTAAGTCCATGATGTTAATTTGAAAGTCCTAAATTCCATACTCAGGGTTTCGCTGTGACCGAAACTAAACACACCAAATTCAAAAAGCGTGCAGCAGCTTTGGGGCGAGTGGATAGAGTCGGTCAAAAATAGCAATTTAAGCAAAGAATCAAATAGGCAAAACACCTAATTATTTAAAATGATTTGTCTTATATCGTGGAAATAGCGGTTAATCTTTTGATTAGCATTATTCTTTAATATCCATAAAAAAGGTTTAGCGTGAATGTCTCTATAAAAAATACATCTTTAGCGGCAAATGAAAAAGGGTTGACCGCCTACTTTGGGAGTCTGAGTACGACGGTAGAAGGCAAAAAAAGCGAATCGACATCAAAATTTTCAACGTTGGATACCGTTGATATATCGGCTACGGCGGTCGAGATGTCAAAAACTATCGAGTATACACATCCGTATGCAAAGTATTTTCCGACAAGCTCCAATACTCCGGCGAATAATCTAGCCATAGGGGCAACAAACCCGTCATCTGAACCTTTTTCCGGCGGAAAAAGCAGTGAGAAGGTTGCAGCCGATGCAAGAGAGGAGCTGGATGCCCAGTACAAAAATTTCCAAAAAAACAATAAGGTTTTTAATAAAAACTCGTTTGAGGGGAGAGACTGGTATGAGTTGTTTCAAAAACTCGATAGGCGTGCCCTTTATATCGTCAAAAGCGATAAAACCGGACTTTTTAGTAAAGACGAGAGGGATATGGCTGATTCGATAATGGGGCAGCAACAGGGGTTGGCGATGGGGCTATACAGCGGAC
>CALAGF010000094.1 GCA_937892345.1 uncultured Rhodocyclaceae bacterium
GACCCAGTGCGCTGATTCTCGGGGACAATATTTTCCACGGCCACAATTTCAGCGATCTGCTCAAGCGCGCCAATGCCCAAAGCGATGGCGCCACGGTTTTTGCCTACACCGTCAATGATCCCGAGCGTTACGGGGTCGTGGCATTTGATGCGCAACAGCACGCAGTCTCGATCGAAGAGAAGCCCTTGCAGCCGCGCTCCCGTTATGCCGTCACCGGACTGTACTTTTACGATCAGGAGGTGGTCGACATTGCCCGCGAGATTCGTCCAGGCGCTCGTGGCGAACTCGAAATCACCGATGTCAATCGCGTCTACCTGACGCGCGGAAAACTCAAGGTCGAGATCATGGGGCGAGGTTACGCCTGGCTGGATACCGGGACTCACGACTCCTTGCTGGAGGCCGGTCAGTTCATTGCCACGATTGAAAAGCGACAGGGCCTCAAGTTGGCTTGCCCGGAAGAAATTGCCTGGCGCCAGGGCTGGATTTCCGATGACGATCTGGCCCGGGTCGCACGTCCCTATGAAAAAACGGGATACGGCCAGTATCTTCACGGGCTGTTGCGGGAAAGGAGTCTTTGATGACCGTGACGCCGACCACACTGCCGGATGTGCTAATCGTTGAGCCCCGGGTTTTTGGCGACGAACGCGGCTTCTTTTACGAAAGCTATAACCGCCGCCAGTTCAACGAAGCGCTGGGACTTGAGCCGGATTTCGTTCAGGACAGCCATTCACGGAGCGCGCGCGGTGTCTTGCGTGGCCTGCATTACCAGTTGTCACCGCATGCGCAGGGCAAATTGGTGCGCGTCGTGCAAGGTGAGATTTTCGATGTTGCGGTCGACGTGCGTAAAAGCTCAAAAACCTTTGGCCAGTGGGCGGGAGTGCGCTTGAGCGCGGAAAACCGCAAGCAGTTGTGGATTCCTCCTGGCTTTGCCCACGGCTTTCTAGTGCTAAGCGACTGCGCCGAAGTCTTGTATAAAACCACGGCCTTTTATGCCCCTGAGTGCGAGCGGGGCATTCGTTGGGATGATCCCGAACTGGCCATCGAGTGGCCATTTTCCGCGCCGCTGACCTTGTCGGACAAGGATCGCGTTGCGCCCATGCTGGCTGATGCCGAACTCTTCGAATAAACAGGATGATGTTGTGAACGCTGAATTTCTTGATCTGCCCCAGATGATTTCCGCCGCCGGCACCGTGCGCTTGCCAGGTTCGAAAAGCATTTCCAATCGGGTCTTGCTACTGGCTGCGCTGGCCGATGGGGAAACCGAAGTCCGCGATCTGCTGGCCTCCGATGATACGGAGCGCATGCTTGAAGCCTTGCAGGCGCTGGGTGTCGGCGTGACCCGCCTGGCCGGCGAGCACTGGTTGATCAAGGGCTGTGGCGGGCGTTTTCCGGTACGGCAGGCCGAACTCTTTCTCGGCAATGCCGGTACCGCATTCCGGCCCCTGACCGCGGCGCTGGCGCTGGCGGGCGGAGACTACATCCTGAAAGGTGTGGCGCGCATGCATGAGCGTCCTATCGGCGATCTCGTCGAGGGGCTGCGGCAGTTGGGCGCCGATGTCACCTATCTGGGTAACGAAGGCTTTCCGCCGCTCCACTTGAAACCCGCTGCCATTCGGCCGGAAGGCTCGGTCAAGGTGCGGGGCGATGTGTCCAGCCAATTCCTGACCGGCTTGCTGATGGCGCTCCCGTTGCTGGGTGAGACGGTATCGGTCGACGTCGTCGGGGAGCTGATTTCCAAGCCTTATATCGAAATCACGCTCGCCACCATGGCGCGTTTCGGCGTGCAGGTTGAACGCGAGGGCTGGCAGCGTTTCACGGTCAAGGCCGGTAGCCGTTATGTTTCGCCGGGAACCGTGTATGTGGAAGGTGATGCGTCGTCAGCGTCGTATTTTCTGGCGCTGGGTGCCATCGGCGGCGGGCCGGTGCGGGTGGAAGGTGTTGGCCGGGATTCCATTCAGGGGGATGTTCGCTTTGCTGACGCGCTGATGCAGATGGGGGCGCTGATCGAGATGGGGCCGAACTGGATGGAGGCACGTGCGCCGGAAGGCGGGCTGCAGGGTGTCGATCTGGATTGCAATCACATTCCCGATGCCGCAATGACCTTGGCTACGGCAGCTCTTTTTGCCCGTGGCGCGACCACGCTCCGCAATATCGCCAGCTGGCGGGTCAAGGAAACCGATCGCATCGCGGCAATGGCCGCCGAGTAGATCGGAAGAGCGTCGTGTAGGGAAAGAGTGTCTTCGCC
>CALAGF010000095.1 GCA_937892345.1 uncultured Rhodocyclaceae bacterium
GCGCCTTGCCGCTCCGCTGGATCTTGGCTATCTGCGTATCAACCAGGCCAGCCGCGGCGGGCTGGTCGCACTCTCCAGCCTCGACAACCTGCCGCTGGGGCAGAGCCGGAAAATGTTGCTGATCGTTGCCACCGATGCCCTCAATACCGGCATGCGCTTCAAGGCCGCAGACCGCAAGGAACTCGCCGCGCTGGGCCTCAGTCCACCCCGCATCGCACCGATCCGGCTGCAACTTGATTTGCGTGATGCCCGCGAACTCAAGGGTTTCAGCCTCGGTCTGGACGGCAGTACCGGGCAGCCCTTGCGCATGCTACCCGCGCGCAGCTTTATCAGCCTCGATCTGGATACCGGACGCGAGCAACTGGCGACCACCTATTTTCTGATTCAACACTAATCATGCTGAAACTCCTTAGTCTTGATGTTTGGGATACCTTGCTGCGGCGACGCTGTGCTGCCAATGCGATCAAGCTCCAGACCTGCCTTTACCTGCTGATCCGCCACCGGCAGCAACTCGCCCCGGCCTTCAACAGCCACTGGAAACTCTTTTACGAGCGTCAGCGCCATGAAGACGGGCTCGCGATGGCTGCCCACAGCGCCGGCCACGACGACGAATACACCATCAACGAGCTGTTCACCGCCTGGCTTGGCACGGTCATCACCGACGCGGAAGGCATTCCGGCACTGGTTGAGGAACTGGTCGCACTCGAATTGGCCAATGAATTTGCCCACAGCTATCCCGACCCGGATATCGCCGCGCTGATCGAAGCCTATCCGGCGCAACAGCGGGCCTTCATTTCCGACTTTTACATGGATGCGCCAACCATCCATCGACTGCTCACAGAAAAAGGCCTGGGCCATTACTTTGCACAGGGCTTTTGTTCCTGCGACCACCTGCGCAATAAAAACAGCGGCCGACTGTTTGCCCACGTACATCAAACGCTGGGCGTTGCACCGTCCAGTCATTTGCATATTGGCGACCATCCGCACGCCGACTTCGCCAACGCCCGACGCGCCGGCATGCAATCCGTACTCTTCCGACCGGCAAGAGAAACCGCGCGCAAACAGATCCACGAAAGACTGATCCAGAAACGCGGCAACCTGCTCCGCCATCTCGACACCCTGACCGCGCGCAGTCTGGCCAAAGCCCGTGCCAGCCGACCGCAGGAAGACGGCCTGAACCCCTACGAGGAAATCGGCCGTCAAGCGGCGCCGCTGTTGCTGGCCTGTTGCCTGCGTATTGCGCAGACGGCCATCGAGCGGGAGGTCAAAAGCATTCGCTTTGCCCACGACAGCCAGTTGTTAAGGCTGGCGTATTCCCGCCTCTTCCCGAACAAGCGCTTTGCCGGCATTCCCTTGCCTGACTGCGAGCAAGCCGACCCGCAAGAGGTATCGCCAGCGGCAGAAAACACGCTGCTGGTCACGCTGACGCTTCCTGACACCCCGCCTGCCACTCTGAATCCGGTTGCGTGCTACGCCTCGCTTGACGCCGCTCGCGGGTCTGCCTGGCACCAGATTTTTGCCACGCCCTCAGGCTCGGACACCTTGCCGGGATCGCCCAACGAATCGCTGCGTCGCGGCATGCTGTTCGCGCTGGATACCTGGCAGGAGTTTGCCGATTGCTATGCGCTGACCGCAGACGAGCTGGACGAGGTGGCCGGTCGCATTGCTGCACGCTCCCCCTTGTCCTTGCTCCCGCCGGATGCCATGCAGGCTGGCGACCCCGGCGATCTCTTTGGTCAGAATGGCTACTTTGCCGATGCGGAATTGCCGACCCTGGGCAACTTCATCAGCGTGCCCTGCTCCTCCGAAGTTCGCGCCAAGTTGCACAGTTTTCTCGCTGAAATCGATCAGGCCCCCCATACCAACCCCCTGCGCAAGATGGGACCCATCCGTCGCAGCGCATTCACGGTACTGCTCAACCTGGTGCGCAAAGTCAGAAGGGACACGCAATGAGCGGGGACCAGCCGGCCCGCGAACGCAGTCTGCGGCGCATCCAGCGGCAGCTTGGGGAAACGCTGCTGTGGCCGGGAATCACCACGGCGCTCCGCGAATGTGCGGCGCAGAATGCGCTGCTTCATGCCGCGCCAGCGATGCGAGCGGTAGCCGACCTCGGGAGCTGCCACGCAGGCCCCTTTCTGGTCAGCTACGTTCTGTGGATTCTTGACGACGCGCAGCGCCGGGGCATACGTCACCTTTATTTCCTTGCCCGTGACGGACAGATTCTGCTCGACATCGCCCGCCGCATTCAGTCTGCCGATCGCCGCAAATACAAGATTGAACTGCACTATCTGCACGCCTCCCGGCGCGCCTGGTTCGCACCCTCGGTGAACGGCTGGCAGCGCGACTTGCTGGAACGAATTCTGGATGAGGATGCAGGCGGTTTTTCTGCATCTTCTGCCGCACGCCGTCTGGGGTTCCCCGATCTTGAAGCGATGCTGGCCTGCTGGCCGCAACTGACTGAGGCCGCTGCAGGCTGGCAGCAACGCAGCCAGTTGATCGACAGCCTGCTGGACACGGTGTCAAAAGATGCTGCAGCAAGGCACTTTCAAGTGCTACGCCACGAAATGCTGGAATATCTCGAACAACAGGGGTTGACCGCAAGCGCCACTGACTGGGCGATCGTGGATCTCGGCTGGCGTGGCCGAATGCAGGAAAGTCTGGCCCGCTGCCTGGCGGGGGAGGCAGCGGCCGGCAGCACCAGCCGGGGGTATTACCTTGCGCTGCTGGAAAATCCGCACTGGCCCGCTGGCAAGCATGCCGCCCATTGCCTGTGGCCCGGCAACAAACATGGCGTACTCGCCGAGTTACCCGGCCCGGCGACCTTGATCGAATTGCTCTGTCAGGCCGACCACGGCAGCACCACCGGCTATGCCCGCGATGCGGAGGGGTGCTTGCAGCCAGTCTTTACACCTGAGATCGAAGCACCGCTGGCGGATTGGGGTTGGGCCACTTACCGTGCAGCGGTACTGGCTTTTACCGATGCCTTGATTGCCGCGTGCAAGCTCACGCCAGCCAGCAAGCTGCCACCGCAAGAACTGTCCCGTTGCGCCTTTCTCTTTTGCCGCGAACTGTTCCGCTATCCACCGCCCGCCATTGCCCAATGTTTCGCCAGCATGCCTTTCTCCGACAGCGCCGACCACGATGACTGCAAAGCGGTCGCCGCGCCCGCCAGCCTGCTCGACAGCCTGCTCTGGGCGCTCACCCTGGGCAAGCGGGCGGCACCGCCCATCAACCCGCGCCTGTGGCCGATTGGCAGCATTGCACGCTGTGGCCATCCCTTGCCCCTGAGCCTCTTTGTCGCCCTGAAAAGCGCTATGGAGCGACTCGGCTTGACCCGTCGCTGCGAACTGCCCTGATCCCGGACCATTCACCATGCGCCATTCGTCCCTGACTTATCGCCCCGAAATTGACGGTCTGCGTGCCATCGCCATCCTCGGCGTACTCGGATTTCATGCCGGATTCGCTTTTCTGGGCGGTGGCTTCGTCGGCGTTGATGTTTTTTTCGTGATCAGTGGTTTCCTGATTACCTCGATCATCATCAACGAACGAGAGGCCGGCAGCTTCAGCCTGGCGCGCTTCTACGAACGTCGGGTACGCCGTATTCTGCCTGCGCTCTATCTGGTCATACTGGCCTGCATTCCACCAGCCATCGTGCTGATGAATCCGGAAGAGCTCAAGGATTTCGCCCAGAGCCTGATCGCCGTCCCGCTCTTCATCAGCAATCTGCTTTTCTGGCACGAGAGCGGCTATTTCAATACGGCCTCCGAACTCAAGCCGCTGCTGCACACCTGGAGTCTGGCGATCGAAGAACAGTATTACCTCTTCTTTCCGCTGCTCCTTGCCCTCCTGGCCCGCCTGCCCGGCATCTGGCGCACAGCCTTGCTGGCGCTCATTGCCGCTGCCAGCCTGATTGCTGCGCAGTGGTCTACGGTCAACGCCCCGGACAGTGGATTTTTCCTCTTGCCCATGCGCGCCTGGGAGTTGTTCGCCGGGTCGCTGCTGGCGCTGCATCCTGACTTTGCCCGGCAATGGCCCCGCCGTGCGCGTGAATTCATGGGCTTTAGCGGCCTGATCCTGATCCTCGGCAGCATGCTGCTGTTTAGCCGACAAACCCCGCATCCGGGATTTGCCACCCTGCTTCCCGTCCTCGGCACCGTCATGCTGATTGCGGCGCGCAATGCTGTTGGCGGCCAATTGCCGGGACGCTTCGGTCTGCCTGCGCTGGGCCTGATCAGCTACAGCGCCTATCTCTGGCATGTCCCTTTGTTCACCTTTGCCAGACTGCACCTGCAGGACGCCCCGCCACCCCTGCTGGGCGGCGCCCTCGCCGCGCTCTCACTGGGGCTTGCATGGTGCTCGTGGCGTTTTGTCGAACAGCCCTGTCGTAACCGCCAGCGGGTCGCTACCCGCCCTTTGTTGTGGGGTGCAGGGGCCGTCAGTCTGCTGATTCTGGGATTGGGCGGCATCGGCCAGATCACCAACGGCCTGGAGCGTAGCGGCAACTTGCCGGCAGCGGTCGCCGCCAGCATTGCCCGGGCACCCGCTTTCGAACGCTGTTTCGACCAAACCAATGCCCACCGCCGCGACGACTGGCTTTGCCCCCTTGGACAGGCTGGCCGACCGCCCCGCTTCATGGTGGTCGGTGACAGCCATGCCTATTCGCTGGCTCCCGCCTTCGATGCGGCTGCACAAAATCGGGAAAC
>CALAGF010000096.1 GCA_937892345.1 uncultured Rhodocyclaceae bacterium
AGCAGGATACGCCACCTTCTCTATATCCCCCATACACCAGAAATCACCATAACTCAACCAATTCAGAGCGCAGATGAAAATTTGGATCTTGTGCCGTAGATATCTCAGATTTACGAAAATGAATGTCCGAGAAATGAAGTATTAGCAAGGGCCCACTCCTTTGGTTTGTGTCCATCCTAATGGATCTCTGCGGCAAGCGAAACTGACGGATAGGTTAAGCCAGACGAGCTGAACAACCGCGCGCGTCACTTAAGCAGAGCGTCTGTTGGTTGTGTTCCGGCTGCTGACCGCACCCGCATCACGGTTTGCCTACTGGTGCCCCATCGCTTGGCGACCGCAGAAACACTTTCTCCTGCTGCCAGGGCATTCAACACGCCCTGCTTTTCTTCGTCGCTCTGACTGCTTGGCCTGCCCAGCTTCTTGCCTGCCTCTTTGGCTCTCTTCAACCCTGCCTGGGTTCGTTCTATCAGCAGGTCTCGCTCGAACTGGGCCACCGCATTCAGCACATTCATGGTCATCGTCCCTGCCGAACTCGTCAGGTCGACCTCTCCCAGCGCCAGGCAGTGGACTCGCACACCTTGCTCCCCCAGCTGCTTTACCGTGGCGCTCACATCCAGCGCATCACGGCCCAGCCTGTCCAGCTTGGTCACGATCAGCACATCGCCCGCTTCCATTCGGTCCACCAGTTTGGAGAAGCCGAGCCGCTGGGCCATTGCTGTGCTCCCCGATATCGTCTCTGTCATGATCCGGTTTTTTTCTACCTGGAAGCCGGCAGCTTTGATTTCGGTCAGTTGGTTTTCAGTGGTTTGCCCGGTCGTTCATTCCGGAATCCCTGATGCATTCATAATGCAGTTCCACTCCAGCACTCTCTTGCGCCAGTGGGTGTTGATGGCTTGCGTGAAATCAGGGCGAACCAGCTTGGCGCGGGCTTCGCACCAGTCTGTTGATTCGCGACGAATTACCACGCCCTCCAGTGAGCCTTCTCGGTAATAGCTCTGTTTGGTGGCGACCAATTGCTTGAGTGCATCGACAGTAGTTTTGCCTTGCTGCACTAGTGGCACAGTTACTAACCCCGCACTACGAGCCAGTTCATTGCGGCGCGAGCTACTCCAAAAGCGACTTAAAGAGCGGTCGAACACATCAAACAGCAGGAACCAATCTGGCAGTGCTGCGTAATCCAATGAATGGCACGCAGCACACCACTCACCGAACAAAATTAGATTGGGTGTCAGCACTGACCGCATCGCTTTATCATGCTGCGCTAGCCAAGCAGGTAAACGTGCGAACTGCCCATCATAGAGCTCCGCGAGATACTGCCCCCGGTTCTGCGCACGCAAGCTGCCATCTGGGGCGAGAGACAGGCCCACATTTGCGCCATCCAGCTTCTCCTCCACCACCACATCACCTGCCAACAGTCCCGACAGCTCATTGGGCGACAGTACCTTGTCGTCGCGAGGCGAGCCTTCGCCCAGCCAAGCAAGGTGCGGTGTGTGAGGGAAGCGAAAAAAGAAGTCTGACATAGCTTAATCTGGCAATGCAGGCAGTGGTTTGCCGGGGAACTTTTTGAGATAAAACCCGCATGCATCCGTAGAACACAGAAACTCGACATGAACTCCCTTTGCCTGCAAGGTGGGCCACCAGTCTAGCCATTTGCAATCGGCGGCTTGCCAAATCGGCGGCTTATCCGGGTGTGCATGGGCGACTGCAGCGAATTTGCGATCCGGCGCATCAAACGCAGGCTGTAAGGTTGTATCTGGGAATTCGGCGAATTCATTTTCGGCCAGCTCGGTAAGGCTGATCTGCTCCACTCGGGCAGGGTTGCCAGCTTGGCGTAGCAACCATTTCAGGAACACATCGCCAACACCTTTGGGCGGGTTAAGGCTGGTTTTGTTTCGATACTCACCCAAAATCCGGTAGTCATCGTCGATCACGGTGATGCCAGCCTTTTGCATTGTCTGTAATCGCTTAACACATTCGATGACACAACCCTCCGACACGTCCACATGCTGCCCATTGGCAACCAACAGAACATTGGTATCAATGACAGCCCGCATCATTTGCCGCCTCCTTGGCAATTTCTTTCTTACGCTGCATCGCAGCCAAGGTGCGGCCAGCAATATCAGCCATTTCGTCGCCGAAGAAGTTTTCAGGCCAATTTTCAATTTCGCCAAACATATTCAGGCGTAACGGCTCCAGCTCAGTGGCGGAACCTGCGCGACGGCAGAAATAAACAGCCACATCCTCTGGTGCCACAGCACCTTCCGCGATGCGGCGTTGCAGGCGATTGAGAAAATGTTCGGAATGACTTTCAACAATAAGTTGAACATGGCGTTCTTTCCGATTTTCACGGGCCTGTGTAGCGGAGATAAAAACATCAGCCAATTCGGCTTGCACCTGTGGGTGCAAATGAATTTCTGGCTGCTCCATCCAGATAGTCGAATTCGGCGGGCAATAAAATGCCTGAACCAAGGCTGGCAAAACCTGCGATACGCCAAAGCCCACATCAGTAATCTTGACCTCACTGGCGGTGGCGTGGGTTTTGACCACCACCTCATATTCCTTCCGGCCCTCAGCGACAGGCTTTACTGCAAAACTGTCGATAATTCCCAAGTCTTTGAGCCATTGAGCAATAAAGGCATCAAATCGTGCCAAATGCCTTTTGAGCCCACGATTCAGTTTCCGCTCTTGCTCACTGGCAGCTAGGATGGCGGCTACGACAAACTCACCCTTTTGCCCCACGCTTTCTGGCGTTTCGCCTGACCATGAATAGATTCGTTTGGGGTGATCACGGAGTGGCCCAAGGTAATAAACGCTATTGAGCGCGGCTTCCGTATTCAGCGCAAAATCCGACAAAAACTCTGCATTTTGAAAGCGAGCGCGACTTTGGTCAGAGATACGGTAAAACTTGTCCGGATCATCCAGCGGCCAACTTCTACCCGTATTGCGCACAAACTTGTATTCGTCCGACGAGATTTCTAGCTTGCCTTTTTCGTCCCTGCTGTAATCAACAATCAGTTGATTTTCACTGTTACGCAAAAGCTGATATGCCAGTTTATCCACTCTTGGCTGTTCTTTGGCATCTGCCGAGAGCGTGACTGAAAGCGTTAATTCATCCCCGGAAAATTTTTTTTTGCTGAGCGGATCACGTGCCTCCAGGTCTTTGCCCTGAGTTTCCCAGCCCAGTTCAAATTGCAGTGCGTTTTGCAAATCGTGGTTATGCAGGCATTCGGAAAACGTACCCAAATCAATCAAGGCATTTTCGTCACCCAAATGCAGCGGGCGCTTTCGGTCGACCGATAATGTGGTTTGTTTGAGCGCCAGTAACAAATGGCCCAAGCTGCTTTTCCCTGCGCTATTGGCACCGAAAATCACCGTCAAGGGAGCCAACTTGATCGGCCCAGTATCCTTCCAGGCTTTGAAGTTCTTGATATGCAGATGAGTTAGCATCAGTGCAATTCTCCTGTTTCTAATTTATCCCACGCCTCTAGCACCAGCCGCTGGGTGCGGTATTGGCCATATTTTCTCGCAGTTCCTTGTTTTTCAACATGTGGAAGGTTTCGCTGGGGTAATCCTCGCCATGATGCTGGCTGGGTCGAGGATGTAATGCAGAGCGTCGCCAGTGAGGCCGTAGAGTTTGGCGTACGAGAGGCAGGACGGTTCCTGAGTAGTAGAGACAGACCTTACCGGGACAGTGCCTGCAGCGCTTCGCTTGCCTGCTGGCTTGTTCGTCGCAGCGAAAAGATGCCACTCATCAAAGCCCAGCCGTGACAAGTTATTGCTTGAGTCCTGTGAGCCAGCTTGTTGTAGGGGCACAGGTATCAAACAATCAAAATTCGCCATTGATTAGTCAAATGACCATTTTGATTGTTGCAGCACCTCAGTCAATACTCTCGCGGTGCTGCTCCTGCACCCGCTGCCACTTCTTGCATTCAGCGCTGTTGCCCTGCTGTGTCCAGTAGCCGCAAATCATCCCGGCCAGCTCCGCGGCCAGGGCATGGTCACCATCCCGGCGACTCACAAGGTAATGGGACAGGTAGTTCTGGTATTGTTTCAGGCTCATCATCACTTACTCATGGGGTGGCTGATGTCAGGTAGTGTATCTATTTCCCCAGGGTACGCTGCTCTTCCCCCGAGATCCGCCATAAAAAGGTGACCATGAACAAGCCATCTGAACAACCCCGCCTTGCCGGGGTTACCTCTTCGCTTCGTAGGCCAAGTTCAGCCGGATCTCCGTTTGTCCCTGGTGAACCTCAAGTTCACACAGGGAGTCTCGTACCAGGGAGATGACCCCCAGTGCGGTGATGCACACGATCAGCAGTGACACCACGGCGGTTTTTCCAAACATACTTGCCTCCTTCGGCTGAAGAGGCTTAGAATCAGTATTGCTACGTACATGACTCGAGCCTCGTTGGTTAATGAAAATTGACCTTCGGGGCTTTCGTCTATCTGGCTCTTGCTTGCGCTTGAGACAAACAGCCTCAAGCGCCCGCGCCTATGATACAACCTCAACGCCCAATGTCCCAGAGAAGCCGACAAAACGACAAGCGAGAGCACCTGGCTCATATCGATGCACTGCTGCAGGAGGCCATCAGCCAATAGAAGCCCGGGCAGCCTCGCCGTTGGCTGGCCAAATATGGCGGCTGGGGTTCCGCTAGCACTCGCGCACCACTAAATAAGTTCGTGTTGCTCAATGTGATCTAGAG
>CALAGF010000097.1 GCA_937892345.1 uncultured Rhodocyclaceae bacterium
CGTATTGCCATAACCAATCCACAATGTGGACGATGTGCTGGTCGTTGGCATCGAACTGCTTATTGGCTTTGCCCAACTCGACCAGTTGTTCAAAGCTGGAAAGACCGCCGTTGATTTCTCCTTTGGCCGCAGCGGTTTTCACCGATTTGGCGAGATTGAAGAATTCCACCAGATAACGTGAGATGTCATCCGGGTTGGCCAATACGCGGCGAATTTCCTTGCGCAGGATATGCGCCAGTTCCGGCTCCCACTCGCGCATAAAGGGCTCGGCCGTGGCAATCACCACTTCGCGGGTTGTGACCTGAACAGGGAGAATGCCAAAGCGCGCAGCGTAAGCGCTGGACATCACCTCGGCAACGCCGGTGAAATCTATCTTCAAAGGATCAATATGAAGGTAGTCCAGCCCAACCTGACGTGCGAACCACTCGCTGATCATTTCCAGCGAAATCACCTTGGGTGGTTCGGTCGATGTTCGCCACTTCTGGTCGGCAATAACGACCAAAGGGTGGACCTTGTTGCCGTGCAGGCGTCGCTCGGTACGCAGGGCTTCTGCGGTTTTGGCGTCGACCATGCGGTCTGCCACCATCAGGTCGAGGACTTCGTTCAGTGTGAGCTTGTGCTCACCGGATCCGGAAATATTCATGGCGGGAAATATAGCATGGTGATCAAGTGATCACTGCGCCGGTCAACGGTTAAAAGAACGTAAAAAAGGGGCCCGAAAGCCCCTTGGAATGATGATTGACCGTTGGAAAATCAGCGTGCGGTCAAGGCCATCATCAGGTCGTTGATCCGCTTCACGAACCCGGCAGGGTCATCCAGTTGGCCACCTTCGGCCAATGTTGCCTGCTCGAACAAGAGGGCAGCCCAATCATCGAAACGGCTCTCTTCGTATTTCAAACGCATCACCGCCGGGTGCTGCGGGTTGATTTCGAGAATGGGCTTGATGTCAGGCGCCTTCTGACCGGCGGCCTTGAGCATGCGAGCCAGGTTGCCGGAAGGATCGTGGTCATCGGAAACCAGACAGGAAGGAGAGTCGGTCAGACGATAGGTGACGCGAACGTCCTTGATCTTGTCGCCCAATGAAGCTTTGACCTTCTCCAGCAAATCCTTGTACTCGTCGGCAGCCTTTTCTGCTTCCTTCTTTTCTTCCTCGTCTTCAAGCTTGCCCAGATCGAGGCCGCCCTTGGCGACGGATTGCAGTGGCTTGCCTTCGAACTCGGTCAGGTGGCCAACCACCCATTCGTCTACACGATCAGATAGCAGCAGAACCTCGATACCCTTCTTTTTGAAGATTTCAAGATGCGGACTGTTCTTCGCTGCATTGAAGGTTTCAGCAGTGGCGTAATAGATTTTCTCCTGGCCATCCTTCATCCGAGCGATGTAATCCGCCAGGGAAACCACCTGCTTTTCGCCATCGCCCAGAGTCGATGCGAAGCGGAGCAGACCGGCAATCTTGTCCTTGTTGGCGGAATCTTCACCGACGCCCTCTTTGAGCACTGCGCCAAAGGCTTCCCAGAATTTTGCGTATTTTTCCTTGTCGACCGCATCATCGCTATTCGCCAGGCCTTCGAGCATCCCCAAAACCTTGCGCGTACAGCCGCTGCGAATATTGTCAATGTCGCGAGACTCCTGAAGAATTTCCCGCGAAACATTCAGCGGCAAATCGGCTGAATCGACAACGCCCCGAACAAAGCGCAGATACAGCGGCATGAGCTTTTCGGCATCGTCCATGATGAATACGCGGCGCACGTAAAGCTTGATGCCATGGCGGGCATTTCGGTCCCAAAGATCAAAAGGTGCACGCGACGGGATATAGAGTAGTTGGGTGTATTCCTGCTTGCCCTCTACCCGCGCGTGGGTCCAGCACAGCGGATCCTCAAAATCATGGGCCACATGCTTGTAGAACTCGGTGTATTGCTCGTCGCTAATGTCCGACTTGGTACGAGCCCATAAGGCATTCGCCTGATTGGCCGTTTCATCCTCGTCGGTCGCGATCTGCTCTCCATCCTTCCACTCTTCCTTTTTCATCAGGATAGGCAAGGTAATGTGGTCGGAGTACTTGCGAATGATGGACTTCAGTTTCCAGCCATTGAGAAATTCGTCTTCACCTTCGCGCAAATGCAGGGTGACATCCGTACCGCGTTGGGACTTCTCGACCATTTCAATACTGTATTCGCCTTCGCCGGCAGACTCCCACTTCACGGCTTGAGATGCCTCAAGGCCAGCACGACGGGAAACTACAGTCACTTTGTCAGCGATAATGAATGAAGAATAAAAGCCCACGCCAAATTGACCGATCAAGTTGGCATCCTTTGCCTGATCACCAGTCAGTGCAGAGAAAAATTCCTTGGTACCGGATTTGGCAATGGTCCCAAGATGGGCTACCGCCTCATCGCGCGACAGGCCGATACCGTTGTCGGAAATGGTGATGGTTCGTGCAGCTTTATCGAAAGCAACACGGATGTTCAATTCACCATCATCGCCATACAAGGCGGCATTATTAAGTGCTTCAAAGCGCAACTTGTCGCATGCGTCAGAGGCATTGGATACCAATTCGCGAAGAAATATCTCCTTGTTGCTGTACAAGGAGTGAATCATTAGATGCAGCAACTGCTTGACTTCCGTCTGGAAGCCTAGGGTCTCTCGGGTTCCGCTAGCTGAGTCGGACATTTTAAAACTCCCAATTGAATTGAATAACAAAACCAGCACCCTATATGGGTGCTGGTTTCTGGATTTCAATGAGGTTTTGGTTTGAGGGTTTTGGTGGGATAGGCGTAAAA
>CALAGF010000098.1 GCA_937892345.1 uncultured Rhodocyclaceae bacterium
ACACATAAAAGAACATCTGGGCGAAGGCCAGCGTCACCATGATGAAGTAGATGCCCTTGGTGCGCAGCACGAAGAGCCCGATGACGAAGGCGGCGAGCGCGGACAGACCGATCGATGCCGGCAGCACGTACCAGGGCACGATCACCGCCGGTATGCAAATCGGCGGCAGTGAGAAAACGCCGATGACTCAAGGCAGTGCGCAGCAGGCTCAGCGGATGCGTGCGCAAGCTGTGGCCGAGCTGGCGATAATCAGCGACCAGGTTTTCAGCCTCACCCGGCGCCGGCAGGATGCAAGCTGTTTCCGGCGCAGCAGTACCCGCAAACAAATCGCCCTGACGCGGCGCCTGCATTTGCGCCGCACTCGCCGCCCAGGCAGCTTGCCGGCGGTGACCCACCAGACTGTGCAAAGCATCACCGGCAGCAAGCAGATCCAGATCCTGACGTGACAAGCCGCAGCGAGCCACCAGATCAGCCACGCTGGAAAACGGCTGTTTGCTACGGTCGACCGTCAGCTTTTCCATATTCTCCCGACGCAAGCCCCGAATTTCACGCAAACCCAGACGCACCTCGCCCGCCGGCGTCAGCACGCTATCCCAATCACTGGCCATGACATCCGGCGGCAGCACACACACGCCGTGCCGTCGCGCATCCTGAATCAGCATCGACGGAGAATAAAAACCCATCGGCTGGCTGTTGAGCAGGCCGCACAGGAAGGCTGCCGGGTAATGGCACTTCAGCCAGGCCGAGGCATAAACCAGCAGGGCAAAGCTGGCAGCATGCGACTCGGGAAAACCATACTCGCCAAAGCCCTGGATCTGCTGCGCGATGCGCTCGGCAAATTCGGCGGGCAAACCATACTGCGCCATCCCGGCGCGGAGTTTGTCCTGATGCTGCTGCAGATTGCCCTTGCGCCGCCAGGCAGCCATCGCGCGCCGCAACTCATCGGCCTCTCCGGGGGTGAAGCCGGCGGCGACAATCGCCAGTTGCATCACCTGTTCCTGAAAAATCGGCACCCCGAGCGTGCGCTCCAGCACCTTGTCGACCGCAGGCGTGATGTGCTCGACCAGTCGTGGATCGCGGCGGCGTTTGAGGTAAGGATGAACCATGTCACCTTGAATCGGCCCGGGCCTAACCAGCGCAACCTCAACCACCAGATCGTAGTAAGAACGCGGCCGAAGGCGAGGCAACATGGCCATCTGGGCACGGGACTCAACCTGGAAGACGCCCATGCTCTCGGCGCGGCAGAGCATGTTGTAGGTGGCCTGATCCCCCTCGGGAATTTCGTGCAAAGCCAACGGTCGACCGTGGCATTCCCGCACAATTGCCAGCATGCGGCGCAGCGCCGACAACATCCCGAGTGCAAGCACATCAACCTTCATCAGGCCGACCGCATCGAGATCATCCTTGTCCCACTGAATTACCGTGCGCGTTGGCATTGCCGTATTTTCTACCGGCACCAGCCGGGCCAGCGGGCCGCGCGACATCACGAAGCCGCCGACGTGCTGTGTCAGATGCCGGGGAAATCCTCGCAACTGTTCGGCGATCCACAGCCATTTGGCAACCCGCGGCGAGGCAGGATCCAGCCCCTGCTCGGCAAAGCGTGCCGGCAACTGCTCGCGCTTGTCCCACCAGGCCAGCGATGCGGTCAAGGCATCGATGCGGGCCATATCGAAACCCAGCACCCGTCCGGCATCGCGCAGTGCCCCCCGGGTGCGATAGGTAATCAGCGCAGCAGCCAGTGCCGTGCGCTCGTGGCCGTATTTTTCGTAGATATACGCAATGACCTCATCGCGCCGCTCATGCTCGAAATCGACATCAATGTCCGGCGGCTCTCCCCGCTCCTTTGACACAAAGCGCTCGAACAGCATGGCCGACCGCGCAGGATCGACTTCGGTCACCCCCAGGGCAAAGCAAACCGTGGAATTGGCTGCGGAACCCCGTCCCTGGCAAAGAATATCCTCCCGGCGAGCAAAACAAACGATGTCGTACACGGTCAGGAAATAGGCTTCGTAGCGCAGTTCGGCAATCAGCTGCAGCTCATGCTCGATACGCTCGCGCACCCCGGAGGGCACACCAGCGGGATAGCGACGCAGCAAGCCGGCCTCGGTTTCGTGACGCAGCCATGTGGTGGGCGTATGCCCCTCGGGAACGATTTCCTCCGGGTATTCGTAACGCAGTTCATCAATCGAAAAACGGCACAAATCGGCCAAGCGGCAGGTTTCGGCAAGCAGTTCGGGCGGATAGAGGCGTGCCAGGCGCAGGCGTGTGCGCAGATGACGTTCGCCGTTGGGATAGAGCGCCTTGCCGGCATCAAATACGGTTGTTTTCAAACGCAGCGCTGTCAGCACATCCTGAACCGGACGCCTCGCCCGCACATGCATGTGCACATCGCCTGCCGCTACCAAGGGCAGGCCGCAGGCCGCACCGAGCGCCTGTAAATCCGCCAGCCGTGCAGCATCGTCCGGTCCGGCGTGCAATTCGACGGCAATCCACAATCGGCCGGGAAAGCGTTCGGCCAGCCAGCGGCCATCCTCAAGCGTGGCAGCCTCGCCCGGCACCCAGAGCACCAGACAGTCCGGCACGGCACCGCTGGGCGAGACAGCGTTCAAATCATGGCCTTGCAGACGATAACGCCCTTTTTCAGCGCGTCGTCGTGCCAGGGTGATCAAGGCGGAAAGATTGCCGTAGCCTTCGCGGTTCCTCGCCAAAAACACCAGTTTGATGCCGTCGACCGCAGGCAGGATTTCGTCCCCGCGATCGACACGCATTTCACTGCCGACCAGCAACTGGATACCCTGCTTGCGGGCTGCCAGATGCGCACGCACGATACCGGCAAGGGAACACTCATCGGTCAGCGCCAGTGCGGTATAGCCTTGTGCTGCAGCCTGTGTGACCAGTTCGTCAGGGTGCGACGCGCCGCGCAAAAAACTGAAATTGGACAGGCAATGCAATTCGGCATAATTGGGGAGCGACATGGCTGTACCTCAGTTTTCAACGGCCAGAAGTACAACTGCATCCTGCCGGCGCAACATGCCGGAAGATTTTTTTCGCATCACATACGTCTGGGTCATCGTGAGATCAGAGAAGCTGAGTCAGGCAAACAGCCCATGCAGGAACCAGCCCTGCGCATCGCGAAAAACCCATGCCCACTGCCCCTGACGATTACGAGCCACGTAATAATCACGGCGAACATCGCCTGCCATTCCCATTTCACCGCTATCCCACCAACCGCTTTCCAGCCGCTCCGGCCGAGTCAGCAGCTGCAATGGGCCGTGCCAATGCGGTCCGTCGGCACGTTCAGCCAGCGGCTGGGGTTCGGGCAAGAGCCAGAGTGGCCGGGTTACAGCAAGACTTGCGGTCGACGCCGCCAACTGCTGAAAATCCGGCTTGGAAGCAGGCGATTTTTGAAGCGTGGCCGAGTGTGGATCGCGCAGCATACTGGCGCATTCCGGCCGGTGTTCAGCACGCACGCCAAGTACCTGAACCGCCGCTTCACCCAATCGCGCCTGCAAGCGTGCAAGACAATCCAGCACCCCCTCCCCGGCCACCGCCTGGGCAAACAACGCATCACTGGCTCCCGGTCTGGTGATGACCTCATCCGCGCTCAGGGCCAGCGCTTCAACCGGCCCACGCAACTGCCAGCGTCCAAGATGCTCACGCAGCAGGCGCAGCAAGCGGCTCTCATCCGCCGTTGCTTCCCCCGGGCGCAGTAACAATTGCGAATTGCTGCCGTCATCGTGGGTCAGATGCAGGGTGCAGACTCGAACCAGCAGTTGCCGCACCTGCAGCCAACCGGCCAGGGCCGCCAACAGTCGCTGTCCGGCAAATGCCAGCCCTTCGGCATGCTCAACCCGCGACGGCAGTTCGAGACGGCTGGCAAATACCTCTGGAAACACGAAACTGACTTGCGGATCAGGCAACTCGCCCCGTGCCCGCAAGCAATCATCCACAGGGGCATCACCCAGCCGCAAGCGCAAACCGGCGGCGGGCAGGCGGGCGAGATCACCCAGATGGCGAATACCGAATGCCTGCAGGCGATGGGCAACTGTCGCCCCCCAGCCCGGCACATTGCAAGACAGGGCATCGAGCCCGGCGTGCAAGGCCGCATGATCGGCGAATACCGAATCCGCACCGGCCTGCGCCAGCCAGCGCGCCCCGAGCGGTGTCGGCGCAAGTGCCCAGTGCATTGT
The DNA here is from genome assembly GCA_937892345.1 of uncultured Rhodocyclaceae bacterium. GTDB lineage: Bacteria > Pseudomonadota > Gammaproteobacteria > Burkholderiales > Rhodocyclaceae > Azonexus. The sequence goes on from CALAGF010000098.1 coordinate 4,191, forward strand.
CCAGCCTTGCCCGGCACAGCCCTCGCAAACGGCTTTGAGCAAAGCTGGCAAGCCCCCAAACAAGCGCAGGCAGCCACCGATCTCAAGCAATACGGCCGCCGGCGCCAGACTGACGGTGGGCGTAAAACGACCAGCCCAGCAAGCCAAAGCGGACAAAGCCGCTGCCTCACGCTGGGTATCGCGCTCAAAAAGGCGTAACCCCGGTCGCAAGCCGAGTGCGGTCGACCGCGTCTGACCGGGCAAAATGCCAGCCTGCGCCGCCTCCGGATCGCATACGGCAATCCGCCCCCGCAGCACCACAGCGCTAGGCGATTGCCGACACGGCAGCGCTTCGAGAGCCAGACACGGAAAATGCAGGGCCAACCACAACATCAGGCCTTCTCCCCGGCCGCGGCACGGCCAGCAATATCGGGCGGGAAGCCGGACGCCCCCGCCGCTTGAGGATGGACACCAACAAGCCCTGCTCGCCGCAGTCCACCAGGAGCCTCAAGGGGGCTGGCGATGGCACCACGGCTGCAGCGGTCGACCGCCACAGCAGGGCAAAAACCGGCTGCCCCTCGGCCGCCACCTGCAAGCGGCGCAGGCTGCGTGTATCGATACCTTCCCCCGGCCAGGCCAGCACGGCAGAAAAACCACCGCAGGCCAGCAATTGCTCGACACACCAGGGAAGATCCTTTCGTGGCTGAACGACCACCAAACGCTCCGGCAACAGGCCGGCATCACGCCATGCGGGGGCATACGGCAAATACGGCGGCGCCACCAGCGCAACCCATCCCCCTGCCGCAGACAACTGCGCCAGCGCCGGCAAGACCAGGGTCAATTCGCCCAGACCGCAGCGGTCAACCAGCACTTCCGTCAGATTTCCACGCGGCCAGCCCTGACCAGGCAATGCTTCATCCAGCAATGAAAAACCGCTGGCAATGCTCGCCACCGGCAAGCTGGCCAAGGTATTACCGCGCCAGACATCGCCTCGGGCAAGCACATCATCGAGCACCAGATGCTTGGGTAAGGCTGCCATGATCAGAATTCCGGGACAAAAGCCGCCCCTGTGACCGCGTTTCCGGGGTCAGCTCAGGGCAAAAAACAGGGGATCAGAGTTTTGAAACCGAGCCGCGGATCAGGCCGACCGCAATGCCTTCAATGGCAAAATCAACTTCTGCCGGATTGACAATAATCGGGTCGAAATCAGGATTCTCGGCAACCAGCTTGATCAGGCCACTCATCCGTTCCAGACGCTTGACGGTGACTTCATCGTCAAGCCGCGCGACGACAATCTGGCCATCACGAGCCTGCTGCGTTTTATGCACCGCCAGCAGATCCCCATCAAAGATGCCGATATCAATCATCGACAAGCCACGCACCTTGAGCAAAAAATCGGCCCGCGGACTGAACAGTCCGGCATCCAGTGCATAACGTCCCTGCACGTTCTCAACGGCAAGAATCGGCGAACCGGCCGCCACGCTGCCAATCAAAGGCAAACCCAATTGCTCGACCAGGCGAATGCCGCGTGCCGAACCGGGTTCAAGATTGATTGCGCCCTTTTTGGCCAGTGCCTTGAGGTGATCCTCAGCGGCATTCGGCGAGGCAAACCCGAAAGCCGTGGCAATTTCTGCACGTGTCGGCGGTGCCCCCAGCACCTCGACGGTATTCCGGATGAAATCAAGAATTTCCTGCTGACGGGGCGTAAGTTTCATGGCCGGTCTCCGCTAAAATCAATTGACTGTATTTTTGTACAGTAATCTGATTTTGGCAAGCGGAAAATCAGACCGCCGCATGCGCCCTCAATACCGGCGCCTCCCGGATCGGGAGATTGACCAGTGCGGCCAGTGCAGCCAGCACGATGTCGGCGTACCACATCCAGGAATAATCACCGAAGCGGGTAATCGTCAAACCGCCCAGCCAGGCGCCAAGGAAGCCTCCAATCTGATGCGAGAGCAGCGTCAGGCCAAACAGGGTGCCGAGATAGCGCACACCAAAAAGCTTGCCGACAATCGCTGCAGTCGGAGGCACAGTTGCCAGCCAGGTAAAACCAAGACCTGCGGCAAAGACATAAAAAGTCCAATCCGTGCGCGGCATCATCAAATACAGGATCACCAGCAAGGCACGTGATCCGTACATGGCCGCCAGTACATATTTGCTGCGGTAACGCGACACACAATGGCCGGCATACAGGCTGCCAAAGATGTTGGCCAGGCCGATGATCGCCAGCGACCAGCTCGCCACCGAGGGCGGCAAGCCGCACAGATTGACTTCACCAGGCAGATGCGTGACCAGAAAGGCAATGTGAAAACCGCAGGTGAAAAACCCGGCGTGCAAGAGCAAGTAGCTACGGTCCTTCATCGCCGTGCGGATTGCCAGCATCACCCCCCCCTCGTCGCTCACGTGTTTGGCTGGTACGCCTGCCGCCGCCACCGGCGCCAGCTTGCCGATCAACGGCAGCGCAGCCAGCACGGCCAGCGCCATGGCCCACATGGCACCCATCCAGCCGATCCCCTGAATCAGTTTTTGCAAGACCGGGGCAAAGACAAACTGACCGAACGATCCGCCTGCATTGATAACCCCCGATGCTGCGCCACGCGCCTCGACCGGCAGGCGCTGTGCAGCCGCACCGATCAGCACCGAGAAGCTGCCGGCACCGGAACCGATGGCAGAGAGCAAGCCCAGCGAAATCACCAGACCCAGGCCGGAATCCATAAAAGGGGTCAAGGCACTGCCCAGCGCAAGCAGGATCAGACCTCCCGCCAATACTGCACGTGGACCGAAACGGTCGGCCACAGCCCCCGCGACAGGCTGGATCGCCCCCCAGGCGAACTGCCCGATCGCCAGCGCAAAACTGATGGTGGCAATACCCAGACCCGTTGTCGCATTGAGAGGACTGATGAACAGGCCGAGCGACTGACGCGCACCCATGGTCACCATCAGGATGCCAGCTGCAGCCAGGGTTACAACAAGTACATCTGGACGATTCAAGGTACGGAACATGGATGGGCTGTCAAAAATGAATGAAAAAAATTGCCGCGACACACGGGCAGCAATCAAGTCGGCAAGTCAAAACCCTTGAGCTTGCGATACATATCCACCGCGTAGGAATCGGTCATCCCGGCGACAAAATCGGCAACCTGCAGCAAACGGACATACGGATCGGCATCCGGTTCCCCGCCGTACCCTAGAAACTGGGTCGGCAGCAGTTTGAGCAACATCCGTTCGCGGGTGGTGAAACGCGTTCCAGGTGCCTCGGCGCGGGCCTCGACAGCCTCGGTAAACAAGGCCAGCAAGGCACCCAGCACTTCAAAGCCGGCAGTCTCGATTTCCAGTGCCGGGCGAGCCGTATAAATGGTTTCCTTGGCCAGTTTCAGCACTGCCTGCAAAGGATGGGCAATTGGCGATTGTTCGAGCAGTTCATCATCGAAACTGCCGTTGAGGATGGCCTCCTCATTTTCCAGAAACACGGCAGCAGCACTCTCCAGCAAACGGCCGATGGCCTTGGCACGCAGGTACTCCAGGCGCTCTTTCGGATCTTGCAAGCGATCCAGCCGGCCGCCATTGATACTGTTGCCCGCCAGATCGCCGAGCAGGCATTCGGCATCCTTGTAGCTGACAAAACCAAGGCGGGCAGCATCTTCCAGATCAACAATCAGGTAACAGGTGTCATCGGCCACTTCCACCAGAAAGGCCAGTGGGTGACGACGCCATGCGGTTCCCGGAATTCGCTCGACCAGTCCGGTCGACCGCGCAACCCGGGCAAAATTGTCGGCATCCTGCTGGAAAAAGCCGAATTTCTTGCCGCTTTTGCCATCAAGCGACTCAGGCACATGCGAGGGGCGCGGATACTTGGTAAAGGTTGCCAGCACGGCGCTGGTCAGTTGCAAGCCGCCGGGATTAGCCGGACTTTGCAACCGGGAAACAATACGAAAACCCTGGGCATTGCCTTCGTAGCGCTCAAAATCAGCGCGCTGGGCAGGCGTGAATGCGTGGCGTTCGAGCAGGCCTGAACTGCGAAACCATTCGCGAATCGCAT
>CALAGF010000099.1 GCA_937892345.1 uncultured Rhodocyclaceae bacterium
ACTGCCTGCAGCCGGATCGTCGCGTCGACATCGAAGTCATCGGCACCAAGTAATCCGCCTGCGGATTTGGCAAAAAAGCCCTGCCTCGGCGGGGCTTTTTTACTTCGGAGAGCTTTCATGTTCAACAGGCGACGCTGTTCGCATTTCCTTGGCCTGCTCTTGGGTTTCATGGCGCTTGGTGCGCAGGCTGAAGTGGCAGCGAGGCCGCGTGTCGGTCTGGTATTGAGTGGTGGCGGTGCGCGCGGTGCGGCGCATATCGGGGTGCTCGAAGTGCTGGAAAAGGCACGCGTGCCGGTGGATTGTGTGGCCGGGACCAGCATGGGGGCGCTGATTGCCGGGGCATGGGCGGCCGGGATGACGCCGGCGATGATGCGGCGCAACCTGGCTGAAGCCGACTGGGGTGACATGTTCATCGACAATCCCGAATACGGGGAGATGAACTCAAGGGCCAAGGGGATTGCGCGTCACTACTTGCCGGGTTCCGAAAGCGGGGTCACGGCACAGGGCGTGTCTTATCAGGGCGGTGTGGTCTCCGGGCAGAAGATCAAGCTCTTCTTCAACCAATTGGTCCGTGCCAATCAGGGCGAACGGAATATCGAGGATTTGCCCTTGCCGCTGGCCATTGTGGCGACCGATATCGGGAGCGGCCAGAAGGTGGTTTTCCGCAAAGGGCCGCTGACCACAGCCATGCGGGCGAGCATGTCGGTGCCGGGCTTGCTGGCGCCGGTGGATTACGAAGGTCGCAAGCTGGTTGATGGCGGCCTGGTCGAGAATCTGCCGATCAGCGAGGTGCGCGCGACCTGCAAGGCCGATGTGATCATCGCGGTGAATGTCGGTTCGCCGCTGCTCAAGCCCGAGGCCATCGGTTCGCTGATCAGCGTTTCGGCACAGATGATCGGCATTCTCACCGAACAGAATGTCAGTCGTGCGCTGGCCAGCCTGCAGGGCAGGGATGTCCTGCTCAACCCGGATCTCGAGGGTATCGGTTCCGGCGATTTTGCGTTGCACGCCGAGGCGGCGGATCGCGGCCAGGCGGCGGCAACGGCGGTACTCGATCAATTGTCGGTGCTGGCGGTGAGCCCGGCCCGTTATGCCGCATGGTGGGAACGCATCGGTGTTGCCCGTCGCCAGTCCCCGCGCATCGACGCCATCGAGGTGGCCGGTTTGACGCGGGTCAATCAGGAGGCGCTGCTGCGTCACCTGCATGTGCAGCCCGGCGAGAGCATTCGGCCGAGCCTGATCAATCGCGATCTGCTGCGCATGTACGGCGATGGTTACTACGAAAATATCGATTACACGGTGTTGACCGATAGCAAGCGCAATGTGCTGCGGGTGATGCCGCTGGAAAAGCGCTGGGGGCCGGATTATCTGCGTTTCGGCATCAATCTGCAGGCCGATAGCAGTCAGGGTTCGGCCTTTGGCCTGCGCGCCGCCTATCACCAGACCTGGCTGAATGCCCTGGGCGGCGAGTTGCTGTACGGCGCCGAAATCGGCTCGAATAACCGGCTGGGCGTCAATTATTACCAGCCGCTGGATGTCCGGCAGCGCTTCTTCTTCGAAGGCTTGGTCGAGGGCAGCCAGCATCGTCTGAACGTCTACGACAACGATCATCGGATCGCTCAATACAAAGTCAGCGAAAGCAGGCTTGCCGGCTGGCTGGGCGCAAATGTCGGCCTGCTCGGCCAGGTGAAGCTGGGCTGGGTGCAACGCCATCCCTTCTTCCATCTGGATGTCGGCGATCCGTCCTTACCCGATGCCGATGCCAATTTTGGCGGCTGGAAGGCGATGCTGGACTTCGATCAGTTTGATCGCATGTACTTCCCGACCCGCGGCTGGGCAAGCCGGATTGCCTATTTCGATTCACCCAAACGCGATTATTCGCGCGCCGATGTGGATTTGCGTGCGGCCTACGCACTGGGCGGCAATGTGTTCAATGCCCGACTGGCCTATACCGGCGCATTGCGCGGCAGCTTGCCTGTATTCGACGCCGGGATGCTCGGCGGCTTCCTCAACCTGACCGCTTTTGCCCCGAACCAGCTGATCGGCGATCGCATGCACTACGCCGGGGTGCGCGCCGAGCGCATCATTGGTCGCTTGCCCCTGGGCTTGCGCGGCGACATGCGGGTTGGTCTGGCGTTGGAGGGCGCGCGCGTGGACAAGCGCTACACCGAAACCCGGGCCAATGGCTGGCTGGACTCAACGGCCCTCTATGTCGGCGGCGAAACGCCTTTCGGGCCGGCATATCTGGGCTTCGGCTATTCCTCCACCGGCGTTTCCAATCTATTCCTCTTCGTTGGTACGCCATGATCGACGAAACCCTCTACCTGTGTGCAACCACGCGGCTGGCGCAGACGCTGCGCGGCGAATTGCCGGCGGAAGGACAGGTCTGGGCCAGCCGGCAAGCGCTCACCATCGGACAGTGGCTGGGCCAACTGGCCGACGCCGCCCTGATTGGCGGCGAGATGCTGCCGCAGGCGCTCGATAACGATGCGGAGCGTCTGCTCTGGGAACAGGTGATTGCCGATTCGCTGGCTGCCGGGGCCGGCGATCTGGCAGCCCTGTTCGACCCTTGCGGTCTGGCGGCTTCGGCGATGGAGGCACACGCCCTGTGCCGCGTCTGGGGCTTGCAGGCCGGTGGCAACGCCGAGGAAAACCGCTGGTTTGCCCAGTGGCAGCAGTCTTTTCTGCAACGCTGCAGCAAGGCCGGATGGATTGATCAGGCCGGCTTGCAGGCGCAGTTGTGCGAGGCCATCGCGGCTGGGAATTTCGCCTTGCCGGCGCGGATACAGTTCGCCGGTTTTGACCGGCTGACGCCTTTCGAGAAACGCCTCGGTGAGGCTTTGGCCGCCCGTGGCTGCCGCGTTGAAAATGCGTGCTTGTCTCCGGTCGACCGTAGCGAGAACGCAGTTTTCAGTTGTGCCGACAGCAGTGCCGAATGTCACGCGGCGGTTGATTGGGTGCTGCGTGAACTGGCCGCGCAACCGACAGCCCGGCTGGGCATCGTGGCCCCCGATCTTGCTGCCGTGCGCGACCGCTTGGCCTGCCTGCTCGACGATGCCCTGCATCCCGGCGCCTTGCGCCCGGACGCCGCAGAAATGCCGCGCCGATTCAACTTTTCGCTCGGACAGCCGCTCGCCGATCAGCCGCTGGTGACGGTCGCACTGGATTTGCTGGCGCTGGGTAACGGGCGCGGCAAGCTGGAGCAGCAGCGCCTGTCCGCGCTCCTCCTCGCCGGTGCCTGGCAGGGCGCGAGCAGCGAAATGGATGGCCGCGCCAGCCTTGACGCCGCGCTGCGCAGGGATTTGCCGTACTTCACCCGCTGCGCCGCCTTGTTGGCGCTGGGCGAACGGCGGGCCGCACAAGGCAGTAGCGATTGTCCGGCGACGCTGGCCGCACTGGCAGCGGGGACGGCGGTGCTGGCCGCTGCGCCAGGCAAGCTGCGGCCGGGACAGTGGGGGGCGCTGTTCAAACGGGCGCTGACTGCCTTTGGCTGGCCGGGTGAACGTGCGCTGTCCAGCAACGAATTTCAGGCTAGACGGGCTTTTGTCGAGGTGCTGGATGGCTTTGGCCGGCTGGATGGGCTGCTTGGACCGCTGACGCACGGCGCGGCACTCGCCCGCCTGCGCGATTTGTGCCGGCAGCGTTTGTTCCAGCCGGAAACCCGCGGTCAGCCGGCGGTGCAGGTGCTGGGCGTGCTGGAGAGTGCCGGCCTGGCATTCGATGCGCTGTGGGTGATGGGGATGAACGATGACCGTTGGCCGGCGGCGGCCCGTCCCAATCCGCTGCTTTCGGCCGAGACGCAGCGCGATGCGGCGTCTTCGCATGCCAGTGCCGAGGTCGAGCTGGATTTTGCCTGCCGCGTACATGCCCGCCTATTGCGCTCGGCGCCCTTCGTCAATTTTTCGTATGCCCGAGCCGATGGCAACCGGGTGCTGCGTCCCAGTCCGTTGCTGCTTGATCTGCCGCCAGCGGTCGACCGCAAGCTGCGGCTGGAAACCGCGGCCGACCGGCTGGCCCTTGAAGGCGGTCTGGTGGCGGTGAACGATGCCTTGGCGCCGCCCTTGCAATTGGGCGAAAAGGTGGCGGGTGGCAGCTGGCTGCTGCGGGCGCAGGCGCTTTGCCCGGCCTGGGCTTTCTACCAGTTCCGTCTCGGGGCGCAGGCGATGGATGCGCCGGTCGAAGGACTGGACCCCGCAGCGCGCGGCACGCTGGTGCATGGGGCGCTTGAAGCCTTCTGGAAAACGGTGGGCGACTCGCGCAGCCTGCAGGCGCAAGGCGAGCTTGTGCGAGCCAAGCGCATTGCGGCGGCGGTGGATGTGGCGCTGGCCGATTTCGAGGCGGAAACGCGCAGTCCCTTGCCGCCAGATCGGAAGAGCGTCGTGTAGGGAAAGAGTGTCTTC
>CALAGF010000100.1 GCA_937892345.1 uncultured Rhodocyclaceae bacterium
GGATACTGACGCTGGTTCATACTGCCCGCCTGTGGCCGCCTGTGCGCGATTAAGAAACGATCATGGCAACGATGAAACGGCGCGTTGACTGACTGCTTTCGAGCCAGACCGCGGTCGGCGGCAGGCGGCCAGAAGCAGTCACTCATCGCTCCGCGATGCCGAGCCAATTTGCTAGGCGGTTTCAAGCGCCAAGTGCAACAGTGGAATCACTGAAGGGGGTGGCTGGCTTGGGTGATCCTCTGCAGCATGGCCTGGTAGACAGCGATCGGTGGGTAGAAGCCGTGGATGGCGCGCGGGCGGTTGTTTAGCCGGTCGGCGATCGCATCGAGCTCATCCTGGCTGTAGACCGACAGGTCCGTACCCTTGGGCAGGTACTGGCGCAGCAGGCCGTTGATATTCTCGCAACTGCCCCGCTGCCACGGACTGCGCGGGTCGCAGAAGTAGACCCGGATGCCAGTGGCTTCGGTCAGCTCCGGGTGGCGCGCCATTTCCTTGCCGCGGTCGTAGGTCAGGGTCTTGCGCATCGGCTCAGCAATGCTGCGCAGCTTGGCGGTGAAGCCCTCCAGGGCCGAGGCTGCCGTGGCATCCTTGAGCTTGGCCAGCATCACCAGACGCGAGCTGCGCTCGACCAACACCCCAACGGCCGAGCGGTTGGCCGCCCCCTTGAGCAGATCGCCTTCCCAGTGCCCCGGGAAAGCCCGCTCGTTGGCCTCGGGCGGACGCAGGTGGATGCTGACCGCCTCGGGCAGCTGGCCACGCCGGTCCTGGCCTCGCGAGCGCGGCATGCGCTTGGCTTGCGCACGCCTCAGACAGGCGATGAGTTCCTTGCGCAGCTCACCGCGCGGCATCGCGTAGATGCAGTTGTAGATGGTCTCGTGCGAGACGCGGCGATCCGGATCGTCGGGCCACATGCGCTTGAGTGTGCCGGCAATCTGAGACGGCGACCAGCCCTCCAGCAGGAAGTGGTGCACCACGCCGAAGAGCACACCGTCTTCGGAGAGCTTGCGGCTGCGTCGGCGCTTGAGCCGCATCACATGGGCACGCGCCCCGGCTGCCCGCGCGTCATAAGTGCTGCTGCCTGCCGGCACGAAGGCCGCGCGCTGCGGCCAGTCCAGCGCTCGCCGGATCTCGCGCGTGATCGTCGACGGCGAGCGTTGCAGCGTGCGGGCAATGCTGCGAGCCGAGCAGCCCTGCTGCAGCATGATCATGATGGTGGCGCGCTCCTCGGCGCTCAGGTGCTGGTAGTGCGTTCCCATAGGACGGTGGCAGGCTCGGGTACAAGGCAGATCAGGGGTGTTGCACTTGATTATTGACTCCGCCCTATCAAATTTTTTAGAATCCCCAGCTCGTAGCGCTACAGCACTCAATTGCATCGCAAGTGCCAGCGTTGGCTTTCCTCCTTCACCCGTAAGGTAAAAATTGAAAAACCGTCTGTTTACTGTCCTTCTGACAGCCGCTGTCTTTGGTCTTGGCTCGGCTGTCAATGCTGCTGAAATTTCCAGTGCTGAAGCAATGAAAGCCATCTCTGCAGCCGTGCTGCCTGCCATGGAAAAGAACCAGATTCCTGGTATGGCTGTGGCATTGGTATTGGGGGACAAGACTTATGTCTTAAACTATGGCGTGTCAGATGTTGAGAAACAAACACCGGTAACTGACGAGACGATTTTTGAGATTGGCTCTATCAGTAAGACCTTCACAGCCACACTGGCGACGCACGCAGAAGCCACTGGGAAGCTGAAACTGACCGATACAGCAGCAAAGTATTTGCCTGAGTTGTCTGGTACGGACTTCGGTAACTTGCAGCTTTTCCATCTTGGAACGCACACCGTTGGCGGCATTCCTCTGCAGGTGCCTGATGAAGTCCAAACTCGGGAGCAGCTTCTGGAATACCTCCGCACCTGGAAGCCTGCGTACAAAACCGGCACGATGCGTACTTATGCAAACCCAAGCATCGGTGCTTTAGGGTGGATAACGGCGAAAAGTTTGGGGCAAGATTTCAGCACCGCCATGACTCAAACCATTTTCCAGCCCCTCGGTTTGACTAGCACTTATCTGAGCATCCCTGCACAGAAGATGTCCAGCTACGCTTGGGGCTACAACAACGATAAGAAGCCTGTGCGTGTCAATCCAGGCATGTTGGACAGTGAAGCCTACGGCATCAAAACCACGGCTACTGACCTGATCACCTTTGTGAAGGCCAACATGGGCATGTTGCCCTTGGATAGCATGCTGCAATCGGCTTTAAACAATACCCGCAAGAGCTATTTCAGCGTAGGCCAGATGACTCAAGACCTCATCTGGGAGGAGTATGCAATGCCTGTTGACTTGCCTATGCTGCAAGAAGGCAATGCTCCCAAACTTATCCTGAATCCAACCCCAGTAAGCGCTAAGGTTCCTGCAGCCACACCTAACAGCAATGTGTGGGTTAACAAGACTGGTGCTACCAACGGCTTCGGTGCTTATGTTGCGTTTGTGCCTGAAAAGCGCTTCGGGGTTGTGTTGCTGGCCAATAAAAACTACCCCAATGCTGAACGGGTAGAAATTGCCCACAAAATTTATAGCAATCTAACCGGGAAACAATGACAGCTTTGGGTCGGCTGCCGTCGCGTGTGCAGTGTCAAAGCTGACATGACAAATACGTGAGATGGGCCGATGCTCGCCGTCCGGTCCGGCTGTTGAGTCTCCCCTGCAGGAGTCACAGCGCTCGTATGTCACGCGCCATCCTAGACGGCCCAGTGGGAGCGAAGCTGAGATTTCACGACATATAAGCATTCGTTGATGTGCTGGAAGCAGCTTGCCATATTTTCATGCTCATTTTCACACCATTGATGCCTGATAGAGAAGCAAACAAGCAAAGTTCAGAGGTGGTGATACTCCAACAATTCCGCTTTACAGATTCCGCAACACGGAACACAATAGTGCATGATCCACTCGTTCAACTGTCTCGATACCGAGGCGCTTTTTAATAGCCAGGTTGTGGCCCGGTTCCGGAACATCGAGCGCGTGGCCCGACGTAAGTTACTGCAACTGCACGCGGCTACTGTGTTGGCCAGCTTGAGAGTTCCCCCAGGGAACCAACTCGAAGCCCTCAAAGGCGACCGAAAAGGGCAGCACAGTATCCGCGTGAACGATCAATGGCGCGTGTGCTTTGTTTGGAGAGAAGATGGCGCGCACCAAGTCGAAATTGTGGACTACCACTAGGAGCTGAGAACATGGCTGAACTACTTGACGAAATTCACCCCGGCGAAATTTTGCTTGAGGACTTTATGAAGCCGATGGGTATCACGGCCCGTCAGCTCGCGGCCGATATCGACGTATCGCCCAGCCGCATCAGTGAGCTGGTGCATGGTGCTCGCCCCGTCACGGCCGATACTGCGCTGCGCTTGGGGCTGTTTTTCGGCATGGAACCTCGCTTCTGGCTAAACCTACAAACTGAATACGACATGCGGATCGCTGCGCGTACCCTTCAAGAAAAGATTACGCCTCGAATTCGGGTTTTTCATCGAGCCGCAGCCTAAGACTTCACTTCAACCCGCTGAAGTCAGTCCGAAAGGGACCGGTTTCGGACTTGATGGTTTGTTAGTGTACGAAAGTAGGTCAAATTAGTTTCGGATGTGCGCTATAATTCGTACACCACATTCGGACGGAATCGGACCATGCCACGCGTTTTTGCTTACTGTCGCGTTTCGACTACCGATCAGACGACCGAAAATCAAAAGTTGGAAATTGTGGCGGCCGGATTCGCTATCGAGGCGCGTCGACTGGTCGACGAAAGCATCAGCGGTTCGGTGGCCGCAAAAGAGCGACCTGGCTTTATCAAGTTGATTGACCGGATGGAATCTGGCGATGTGCTCGTTGTCACCAAGCTTGATCGACTTGGGCGTAATGCGATGGATGTTCGGTCGACCGTCGAACAACTCGCAAGCGCTGGCGTGCGTGTGCATTGTCTTGCCTTGGGGGGAGTCGACCTCACCAGTCCTGCCGGTAAAATGACCATGCAGGTAATCGCCGCCGTGGCAGAGTTTGAGCGTGACCTGCTGATCGAGCGAACCCAGTCAGGAATTGTTCGGGCAAAGGCGGCAGGCAAACAATTTGGCAGACCTCCAGCACTCAATGCACAGGAACGTGCCACCGTCGTAGCGCGTTTGGGGGATGGTGCCAGCATTGCCGAACTCGCACGTGAGTTCAAGACCACTCGGCAAACAATTATGCGGGTAAGGGAGGCGGCTTTGAAGCTACCGCTACAACAAATAGCGTGAGTACGAAACATCACCTCTACCAATGACCCTGTTTTCAAGAATGTCATCAGGCGGTTATCGGCCATGAAGAGACATAGCGCCCGAGAAAAGTCTGCGGGAGCGAACGGCTGTTAAGGCATCGAGATCCTGCCGATCGATTCTATTACCACTATGCTGACTGTGGCTGTGGGGAGCGGCTTGGGCAGCGCAGGGGCTACCGAAGACTAACCGTTAGGCCAACGTAAGCGGTAATTGAGCAGCCAAAGCTTGGCTCTGCGCCGTGGCGCTGCCCAACAAGGCAAAGCCCAGCAGGTCGCCCGCCGGGCTTTTGAAGTACGCTTGCAGCCCTCCATCCATTGGCTGGCACTGCCAGAATCCTTCCGCCCCCGCTGCTGGCGGGCAAACCACGGCGGGACAGGCGGGGGTCTTGACCACAACGGGCATCGCCGGATAGTGCAGCGATACGGGCGTGCCGGCCAACGTTTTAGCCAGCGCCCGGGCCTGATACATGATGGGGAGAACAAAGGGCAGATTCAGTCCGGCGATTTCGGCGCAATCGCCAGTGGCATAGATGCCGGCAAGATTGGTTTCGAGGAATCGGTTGGTAACGATACCGCGTTGGCAGACGATTCCTGCCCCTTGGGCGAGGGCTGTGCGCGGCCGTAGGCCGATCGCGCACAGGATCCGGTCGGACTGGATCTCCCGGCCGTCGGTAAGTTCGATACGGTAGCCGCCAGCGTCGTTCCAGACGCCCTTCGCCGAAACGCCGAAATGGAACTTGACGCCTGCCGCCTGGAGCGCTGCGGTGAATTGCCGTCCAGCCATCTCCGGCAACAGTCGGGAAAGCGGCCAGGCGGCGGGATCGATGACGCTGGCCTTGATCTTGCGGCTCGCCAGGTCGTTGGCGAATTCGCAGCCGATCAGTCCAGCGCCGATCACGACCACTGACTTTGCGTTTTCCAGGCCGTCATGGAATCGGCTGAAGTCGTCTAGATCATTGACCGAATAGACGGCGCCGGCGGCGTCGCCCTCCAGTCTTATGCGAATCGGGTCAGCCCCCCAAGCGATGACCAGACGCTCGAAGGCCAATAGGGCGCCATCAGCAAGGCAAATTTGCCGCGTGCCCGGGTCAATGCCTATGACCTCGCTACGCACCCGGATGTCGGCCCTCAGTTCGACGGCCATCTGCTCTGCGGTCCTCGTCTGCAACTGGGCCGGGGTTTTGTGGTTGGCCAAGGCATTGGAGAGCGATGGCTTGGTGTAGAACCCGCCGCCGTCCCGGGTGATCAGTCGGAGCGGGGTGAGGCTGTCGATCTTGCGGAACTCTCGGGCAAGCGTGTAGCCGGCCAGTCCGGTACCGAGGATGGTCAAAGACTCCGATGTGGCTTGAGGAGAAGCAAGGGTAGGACTACCCGCGGAAAGCGGCTTGGATTTGATGACAACCATATTG
>CALAGF010000101.1 GCA_937892345.1 uncultured Rhodocyclaceae bacterium
GCGGCCGCACAAAATCTGGAAACCGCCGGGGTGCTGGTTTCGCTGCCTGGCTGCCCGCCCTTGCTGGGTATTCACGCCTTGCGCGGTGACCAAGGGGAAAAAAACTGTCACCTGCTCAACAAGCGGATTGCGGAATATGCCACCAGCCAAGGGATAACAACCATTTTTCTGGTCGCACGCTGGTCGTATTACACCGATGGTGGCTACACCGGCCATGAATATTCCTACATTGCCAGCCAGCCAGATGCCCGCGGCACGCCAGCCGTCAGCCGGGAGGCCTTCGTCCGGGGACTGGCGGAAACGGCGACCCATTACCAGCAAGCCGGCATCCGGCTGGTCATCGTGAAACAGATCCCGCAGCAGCAGCAACATCCGCAAAACGTCTACTACCACCTGTATGACCCGGATCCGGCGCGCTTCATGTCGGCGCTCCAGTCAGCAGCCATCACCTATCCGATGCACCGCGAACTCCATGCGCGCACGGAGGCCGACTTTGCCGCACTCACCCGCGGCGGCAACATCGAGTACCTGAACCTCGACCCGCAGCTGTGCGACGAAAAGCGCTGCCCCATCGGTAACGTGACGACCTCGTATTATTTCGATCGCGATCATCTTTCAGTTCAAGGCGCATTGCGCCTGATGCCCTCCGTGCAAGCCGCGCTTGGGAAGGATCGTGTACCAGCTACCTCACCGACGATAATGACAAAACCATGATTGGCAACTCTTACCAGCAAAAAGCCCTCAACGGCCTCAAGAGATTGGGCAAGGCCCCCTTTCGGGAACTGGTGCGGCTGCCCGTCAAAATCAAGCATCTGGCCCAATACGCCTTGCTGGCCCGCCAGCACCGCCGGATCGTCGACAACATTCCGGCATTGAATACGGTCCCGCCCGAAATCCGGAACATCATCGGCAATGCCCACCGCGGGCTGTATCTGGCGCAATCGCTCAGTGTGGGCGATCGACTGGCCTGCCTGGAAACCCATTACCATCAACTGGGCAATGCTTTCCGGCCCGACTACCTGACGCAACTGCTTGCCGGTGTCACGCTCTGGGAATACACCGCAGGGGATACGCACTACAGCATCTCGCTGCGCATCCCTGCCGATCTGACCCGGCCCGAGGGTGATCTGGCGATTGCGCTGAATGCCAGCGGTCAACGGGTCTATTCGATGAATTTCTCTTTGGTGCCTTTGCAACTGATCGAAACATCCGAAAAATGTGCGGTATTGATCGGCCGCATCCAGGGCAAAAAAGGCATGGATCTGATCAAGCAAACCACCAGGGAACTGGCCCATGTCCCGCCGCAATATCTTTTATTGAGCGCCATTTGCGGTATTGCGGAGTTTTTCGCCGTCGACCGCATCATCGGCGTGGACAACGGCAACCAGATCATCCAGGACAAGACAGCGTTCTATTTTGATTACGACAAATTCTGGGAAAGCGTGTCAGCAACGCACGCCGGACGATTCCACATCTTGCCAATTCCATTTCCGGAAAAAGACCTGTCTGAGGTATCCTCGCGCTCAAGAACACAAAAAAAACGTGCATTCAGGGCCATCGTCCAAAGTGACGTTGGTCAGCGGCTAAAAGAAACCTTCGGCAAATTCTGAGGTCTTTTTTGCCACAACACCGGGTCAAAGACAGGCGTCTTTGACCTGCCCGGATAACACATTCGGGCAGCAAATGGTCGAGAGATGCCTGAAAAGAGCGAGACAACACGAAGACTGAAATTGGCCTTGGTCATCGACCCGGGACCTTTGTGCCCCGCAGCAGCGGAATTCATCGCCTGGTGCCAAGAGCAGCCGGCGCTGGATGTTCGCTGCCTGCTCATCTGCAAACCTCCGGATCACCGCAAGCCCGACCGCTTGCGCCGTCTTGCGGTCAATCTCTTGCTGCGCATTGAAGACCGATTGCTGCGCAGTTTCAAACCCAATGCCAGACCGCTAAAAAAAATAGCGCCAGAAAACAGCCAGCTGCCCTGCCTCGATTGTTCTGCGCAGGACAACCGCAACACCCTCCCCGCTGGTTTTCCCGCTGACGGCCTTGATCTGCTGGTACAGATAGGTAGCGCAACCGTTCCCGAGACCGTGCTGCAACAGGCTCGCCTGGGCCTGCTGCAAACCCAGCCAGCGATTTCGCTACACGCTTCTACTGGCTTGCCCTGCTTCGATGAGGTGCTGAACCGCAAGGATCACACGCATTTCGCGCTGATTCACTCCGCCAATGGTCAAGCTCAGACGGTGCTGGGCGGGCAGATACGAACGCGCTTCTTTACCCTGCTCAACCAGCACTTTCTGTTCAGCAAACTGCGACATTATCTGCAGGTGCAGTTGCTGGATGTTGCACGCACCGGCTGCATTGCACCGGGCACGCACGTTCAGTCGACAAAGTCCGGGGATTTCCCGACACTGCCGACGAGCCTGCGCTATGCCTTGGGTCTGGTTGGCATCGTCGGCAGCGAACTGTTCAAACGTAAACTGCTCAAGCGTTTCAACCGCTGGAACGTGGCCTTTGCCCGGGCAAGCTGGCGCACGCTGGATCTGCCTGCCGCAACCCCGATTGGCAACCGGCCCGGACATTTCATCGCCGACCCCTTCGTCATTCGCGATGAAGGCGGAGATTTCTGTTTCGTCGAAGATTACGATTTCGATCGGCAGCTGGGTGCGATTGCCGCCTACAAACTCGGGGATGGCCAAGCCGACTTCCTCGGTGAGGTCATCGTCGAGCCGCATCACCTGTCTTTCCCTTTTCTCTTTCGCTATCAAGGCAAACTCTTCATGTGCCCCGAAAGCAGCGCCGCACGCCGCATAGCGATCTATGAGTGCGAAGCCTTTCCGCTGCGCTGGCGCCTGTGCCACTTGGCCATGGAAGGCGTGTGTGCTGCCGATAGCATGTTCTTCGAGCACGAGGGGCGCTGGTGGCTGTTCACCAATATCGACCCGAGCAACGAGGAAGACTGCAATTCAGAATTGATGATTTATCACGCGGACAGTCCATTTGCCGCCCACTGGACACCGCACGCGCAAAACCCGATTTATATCGATTCCGCCAAAGCCCGCAACGGCGGACTGCTGACCGATGGCGATCAACGCTATCGCGTCTCGCAACGACAGGGATTCAACGCCTATGGCGAAGGGCATGCGATTCACCGGATCGTCACCCTCACGCCGGACGTTTACGAGGAAGAAACCACCCGCACGGTGTCAGCGGCTGACTATCCCGGGGTGGAAGGCACGCATCACTGCCATGCCGATGGCGAGTTGTGCGTGTTTGATTTTCGTCGCTCGGAAGCGGTCGACCGCTGAAACCTTGCAGGCCCCGTGCGCTCAGGCAAGAACGCGCCGATAAACCGCCTCGACCCGCCCGGCAATCTCATCCCAGTCAAAGTTTTCCCGGACATAGCGAATTCTGGCCTCCTTGCCGGATTCATCCATGGGATAACGGCAATGGGACTGCATCAGGCGGGCCAGTGCAGCCACATCGCCAACCGGAAAGTAGTTTTCCGGCGGCAAGCTGATTTCCCGATTGGCGGGAATATCGCTGGCCAGACAGGGGAGGCCGAAACTCAGCGCTTCAAGCAAGGCAATCGGCAAACCTTCATGCGATGACGGCAAGACGAACAGGCCAGCATTGGCGTAAAGCGCAGCCAGGGCAGCACCCTGACGGAAACCCGCCAGCACGATACCGGGGCACGCTGCGGCCTTGGCGCGAAGTTGCGCAGCATATTCGGGCGCCCCATGCTCGCCGCCAACAATCACCAGTTTCCAGTCGGTGATTTTTGCAGCAATGAATGCGTCGACCGCATCCATCTGGCGCTTTTCCAGCGTCACACGGCCCACGTGAACAACGTATCTGCCCGGCATCAGGCCCAGGGTGTCGATGACAGGATCAGCCGGCGGGGTTTCGCGAGGCGCCACACCGTTCGGAATCTGCAATATCTGCCGGCCCGGATTGCATTCGGCAAGGCGGTCCGCATCGTTTCGCGCCACACAGATCAGCGCATTGGCATAACGTGCAGCCCAGCGCTCGCCGGTTTTCAGCAAGGCGCGGGCAAAACGGCCCCATTTGGGCAATTCGTAATTTCGTCCATGATGGGTTGCCACGACACGCAAGCCGAGCAAGCGGGCAAGCGGGACAAATACCGACGGTCCAACCGCATGAAAGTGCAGGATATCCGGCCGCTTGAGCGCCGCATAAAGTACGCCAAGCGCCGTGTGTAAAAAGGCCTCGGCCCCCGACTGCCGGGGTGACCATAACCGGACAAAGTGCACGCCACGCCATTCCCTTGGCGCATCTTCGGCCACCCACATGGCACGGGTCAGCACCGTCACCTTGCAATCACTGGCTGCCAGACGGGGATAAAGGGCTTCGGAGTGGGTTTCGACACCACCCTGAATGCCGGGAAAGCCGCGAATCCCCACGACCATGACATGCATGCGACTCATGCCACTTTAACGCCGGCGGCGGCATACAGCGTACTCAGGCGTTCAACATGCCTGGGCATCGAATATTCGCGATCCAGGAGTTCGCGCCCATTCAATCCCCAAGCCTGTATTTGCTGATCGCTCATCCCGCTGACCCGCGCCAGGGTTGCCGCCAGTGCTTCTACCGAAGCACTCGGGTAAAGCAATCCTGTCTGCTCTTCGACGATCATCTCCGGAATGCCGCCGATACGCGCACCAATAACCGGCTTACCCAATGCATAGGCCTCCAGCACACTGATCGGCGCATTCTCGTACCACTCGGAAGGCAAGACGAGCGCCCGGCATTGACGCACCTCCTGCCAGAGATCGTCGCCCGTCCGGAAACCCAGGAAGGTGACATCGGCGCCCAGATCCTCCACCAAGGCCTTGAGCGCAAGCTCATCAGGTCCCGCGCCTGCAATCCGCAAACTGACACCTGCCGCACTCGCTGCCCGGATCAGGGTGTACAAACCTTTCTCCCGACTGAGTCGACCGAAGTAAAGAAAGGGGCGACCTACCGGCGCATCCGCTTTCAAACCGCCGACATCGGCAAAATTGGGCACATGGACAAAGCGCTCACGCGGCCAGCCCCACTCGACAAATTTGTCGATGAAAAAACGGCTGGGAACGATGAAGCGATCCACGGAACGATCGTAAATATCGAGCATGCGATGCGCCATCGACTCAATCCAGATCAGCGACGATAGCGCCAGCGAACCTTTCATGCAGCGGCGCAGCATGACCTGCTTGACCCCACCATCCTTGCACGCTTCGCAGACCGCGCCGTGCGAAATCATGGAATAGGCCGGGCACGCCAGTTTCAGGTCGTGCAATGTGAGAAAAACCGGCAAACCGGCCTGAGACGCTGTCCGCAAAACCGACGGGGAAAGGTGGTGATAGACATTGTGTGCATGCACCACATCGGGATTGAAATCTGCAATCAATCGCTGCAAGTCGCGGGAGGCCGGGAGGTTGTAGATGATCTGTCCCGCATGTCGCAATTTGGTCAGCAAAGAATAGTCGTGCCCGAACTCGATTTCATCCGCGAAATAATCGCTCCACGGGGAAGCTTCGTTTTTCGGATGCTGCATGGAGAAGGGTGCAACAGTCCAGCCATTCCGTTCGAACAAGCGCACTTGCTCGAGAAACACGACTTCGGCGCCGCCACGCCGATAGTGGTAATTGTTGATTGCCAAAAGTTTGGACATGCGTCCCCCAATGAAGTGGCGAGATTGTACTTTGGTGCAATGTTTTTTTCTGTTAGCCCGCGTAAAGTTGTCACCATCCAATTTTTTCCAAATCGGGAGTTCGTCATGGCACAAGTCATCGCAACAGTCGTCGAAATCAAGGGTCGTGCATTCGCCAAAACCGCTGATGGCCGTCTGCGCCCACTCAAGGAAGGCGATCAGATCATGGAAAACGAAACCATCGTTTCCTCCGACGGCAGCCAAGTGATGTTGCGTCTGGCCGATGGCCGCGAAATCCCGGTTGGCCCGGGCACGGCCATGCGCATCGACTCTGAAGTTGCTGCCGCTGAAAAGCCGGGCCCGGACGAAAGCGCAGTCGCTGCAAAAACCCCGTTCAAGACCCTGGCCAGCGCGCTGACGACCGGCGGCAATCTTGACGACTTGCTCGAACCAACTGCCGCCGGCCCCGCCGGTTCCGGTCAGGGCAACGAAGGCCACAGCTTTGTCGAATTCCTGCGCATCGTCGAAACCGTTGATCCGCAGGCTTACCGCTTTGGCACCGAACGCGCCATTCCACAAGACGAAATCCGCGGCGGCGCACTCAGCGATCTGGCCCGCGACGGCATCCCGGCACTCAGCATCTCCGGTGAACGCGTCAGCGAAGGTGACGTCGTCGAATTCCAGGCCGGCATTGCCAGCCCCTCAAGCGTTCCGGTCACCTTGAATCTGCAACTGAATAACGGCACGGCCGCCAGCACCGATTACAGCCGTACCAGCGTCGATGTTACGGTCAACGGCGTAAAGACCACTGTTCCTGTTGATGCCGATGGAAAATTCAGTGTCACTTTGCCAGCAGGGCAAACCAAAGCACTGGTCGCAGTCCAATCCACCGTGGACAAGGTATTTGAAGGTAGTGAAGACTTCACACTGACAGGTACTGCAAGTGCAACTGATACGAACGGGGTGGTTTATACCTCTCCGGCCGCCACTGGTACGGGCGCCATCGTTGATGACGGCACCGGCACCAGCATTCCGCAGGGCCCGGGCAACCCCGACCTGCCGCCGGACAATGACACCCCGGCACTTACCATCGTTGGCGAACGTGTCAGCGAAGGTGATGTAGTCGACTTCCAGGTCAATCTGGGGAACCCTTCCTCGACGGCCAGCACAATCAACCTGCAACTGGTGAACGGCACGGCAACTGGGGGCGACTACAGTCGCACGCCGGTCGACGTCACGATCAATGGTGTTACCACGACGATCAGCCCGGAGGTCGATGGCAAATTCAGCTTCACGCTGCCGGCAGGCCAGACAGCAGCCACAGTCAGCGTGCGTTCAACACCGGACAATGTATTTGAAGGCAGCGAGCAGTTCACCCTGCAAGGCTCTGCAACCAGTACGGCAGGTGGCTCAACCTTTACCACACCGGTTGCCACCGGCACTGGCACCATCATCGATGACGGCACCGGCCCCTCGATTCCGCAAGGCCCGGGCAAACCTGATCTGCCACCCGACAATGACACGCCCACGCTGTCCATCGTGGGTGAACGCGTCCGCGAAAGCGAACTGGTCGACTTCCAGGTCAGCCTGAGCAATCCGTCAGCCAGCAGCAGCACGATTTCCCTGCAACTGGTCAATGGCACAGGTGCCCACGGTGCAACCGGCATCGATTACAACCGCGCCGATGTCAGCATTACGGTCAACGGTGTCAGCACCTCGGTTTTCCCGGATGCGGACGGCAAATTCTCGTTCACCCTGCCCGCTGGCACGACTTCAGCCACCGTCAGCGTCAAGTCAATCCCCGACAGCGTCCTTGAAGGTCTCGAAAACTTCACCCTGCAAGGCAGCGCAACCAGCACAGCCGGCGGCGCCACGTTCACCACACCGATTGCGATCGGCACAGGGGAAATCATGGATGCCGGCAT
Organism: uncultured Rhodocyclaceae bacterium; assembly: GCA_937892345.1. Lineage (GTDB taxonomy): Bacteria > Pseudomonadota > Gammaproteobacteria > Burkholderiales > Rhodocyclaceae > Azonexus. Next base: position 7,576 of record CALAGF010000101.1, read on the forward strand.
CGTGACGCCGTCGGCAACCGGCCCGGATAACACAGTCAATGAAAGCGGCCTGCGTTCACCGACCGACTCCGACGAAACCCAAAGCACGACTGGCAGCTTCACTGTCGTCGCACCAGACGGCATCAAGGAAATCTTGCTGACCAACCCGAGCGGCGCACCGGTGTCTTTCACCGTAGATCAGCTGAATGCACTGCCGACCACACCTTTGAGTTTCAACACCGGTGAAGGCACCCTGACCCTGACCGGCTACAACCCGAACACCGGTGTCGTTGATTACAGCTACAAAGCACTCGCACCAATCGACAACGACTCCTTGCCGGGCGCCACTCCGGATCATTTCGATGACGTCATTACACTGACCGTCATTGGCCAAAACGGGACATCCGGCAGTGACGACCTGGTTATTCGTATTGTTGACGACCAACCGCTCGCCAAAGCTGATACCAATACCGTCACTGAAGACTCCAAGACTACCGCCACAGGCAATGTAATCGAAACCGGTGCAGCAACGGACGTCGCCGATGTCCAAGGTGCTGACACCGCGGCCACCATCTCCGCTGTCTCCGGCGCCGCATCAGGTACTGTCGGCGGCAACACCGCCGGTACTTACGGCACTCTCGTGCTCAACAGCACTGGCGGCTACACCTATACCCTGGCCAACGCCAATCCGGCGGTTCAGGCGCTCAACACCGGCGAATCCCTGACCGACACCTTCACCTACACCCTCCGTGATGCCGATGGCGATACCAGCACCACCACGCTGACCATCACCATCAACGGCACTTCCGAAGGCATCCCCACCATCGATGTGCCGGACACCAACGGCGTCGAAGCCGGTGACAACACCATCACCGAGGCCGGCACTCCGATCACCGGGTCCTTCAACGTCAATGCACCGGACGGTATTGAGTCCCTCAACGTCGGTGGCACTCCGATCACCCCGGCTCAACTGGGCAACCTCGGTACCACCCCGGTCGTCATCAATA
>CALAGF010000102.1 GCA_937892345.1 uncultured Rhodocyclaceae bacterium
ATCTACACAGGCGAAGACACTCTTTCCCTACACGACGCTCTTCCGATCTGCCTTGATCTGGTCGATGACGCTTTGCTCTACCTTCGGTGGATGGCCGCCGGTCTGCAGTAATGCAAGGATCAACGAGGTGAATTCATGCCCCATCGGCAAGCCGGCAAAATGAATTCGGGCGGCTTCGCCGGGCAGTCCGACGGCAAACGAGGGGCGCAGCTTGGCCGTGCCGTCTTCGCGCAGGCTGACCCGTTCGGAGAGTTCGGCAATGTCGGCAAGCAGGGAGCGCATTTCACCAGCAGCCACGCTGTCGTCCAGTGTGGCGACGAGTTCGATCGGGCGTTGCAGCTTTTCGAGGTAGGCCTTCAATTGGCCCTTGATGGTTGCGTCAAGCATGGCGGTTCTCCCTTTGCGTTATTTTCAGTGGATTGCAGCGGTCGACCGCTGCAATCCACTGAAATCCCGCCGCCGTAACGGCGGGAAGTGTGCTCTGTTGAGGTTTTTTAATTAGATCTTGCCGACCAGGTCCAGCGACGGTGCCAAGGTCTTTTCGCCTTCCTTCCACTTGGCCGGGCAGACTTCGCCCGGGTGGGAGGCGGTGTATTGGGCAGCCTTCAGCTTGCGCAGGGTTTCGGAAACGTCGCGGGCGATTTCGTTGGAGTGAATTTCAACGGTCTTGATGACGCCGTCCGGATTGATCACGAAGGTGCCGCGCAGGGCCAGGCCTTCTTCGTCGATATGCACGTCAAAAGCGCGGGTCAGTTGATGGGTGGGGTCGCCCACCAGCGGGAACTGGGCCTTGCCAACCGCCGGGGAGGTTTCGTGCCAGACTTTGTGCGAGAAGTGGGTGTCGGTGGTGACGATGTACACTTCGGCGCCAGCAGCCTGGAATTCGGCGTAGTTGTTGGCGGCGTCTTCGATTTCGGTCGGGCAGTTGAAGGTGAAGGCAGCCGGCATGAAGATGACGACCGACCATTTGCCCTTCAGGCTGGCTTCGGTGACTTCAATGAACTTGCCATTGTGAAATGCCTGAGCCTTGAACGGTTGAACCTGGGTGTTGATAAGGGACATCGGATTTTCTCCTGAACGAGTTGGGAAGTTGTTTGGAACAACGCAATCTTAGGGGGCGCTACCCCATTGATCCAATTGATTGCTTCAATATGGTACATAGCCCGTGACTATTTTTGTCAATGACGTCGGACTCGCCTGGCTGTGTGCTGAAAACAAATAATCCTTGTAAACACGGGCGTCAGGGCCGGTATTGCCAACACTTATCAGAAAAGGTGTGCTACTTTTATCCCGCTGCCGTTCCGACGGCCAGTTTTCTTAACTTATTCAAGTAACAGGAGGCACTTAGATGAATAAATCCGAGTTGGTCGAAGTTGCTGCAAAAGAAGCTGGTATCACCAAGGCTGCTGCGGACAAAGCGTTGTCGGCCATTATCGGCGCAGTCGTTCAGACTGTAGCCAAAGGGGAGTCTGTGACTCTGGTTGGTTTTGGAACGTTCAAGTCTGCCAAGCGTGCGGCGCGCACCGGGAAAAACCCGAAGACTGGCGCGACACTGAAGATTCCGGCAACTACCGTGCCGAAATTTACCGCAGGTACGGCTTTCAAGGCGGCCGTTGCGCCCAAGAAAGCCGCAAAAAAGAAATAATCCATGTTTTGCCCTACGCGGGGTCCGTAATCAACGGGCTCCGCTTTTTACTTTTGAAATGAACACACCCATCAACGAAGATATTCTGCCCGAAGAAGCGCCTGCCAGTGTTGAACCAACTGTCAGCGCAGAACCGCAACCCCTGGATGCACGTCGCCGCTTGCGCGAACTGTTGTCTGTTCCTGAGCGTGATCGCAGCGATGAGGTCTGGGACGAGATCATTGAACTCGAAATCCAGCTCGCACCGGGTAACCGCATTTCCGGGGGTGAGCCCGCCGGAAACAAACCACAGCGGCAGGGTGGTAGTCGGCATGGCGGCCATGCTGGCGGTGGTCATGGTGGTGGCAACGGCGGCGGTAATCCATCTGCCGGCAACAGCGGCCAGCCGCAAAAGAACAACCGGCCCCGTACCAAGAATAACCGTCGCCCACGGCAGAACAAGCCGGTTGCGGGTGGTGGTACGCCAACCTGATTCCCGTCGTTCTCCGCGCGTTGGTGCATGCAGCAGTTTGATCTGATTATCGTCGGGGGCGGGCTGGCGGGGGCTAGCCTTGCGGTTGCCCTGCGAGACACTTCCTTGCGTATCGCGCTGGTTGAGCGTCAGGCGCCTGTTCGTCCGGAAGGCTGGGATGCTCGGGTGTATGCAGTCAGTCCGGCAAATATCGATTTTCTCTCCTCGATGGGGGTCTGGAAGCATCTGGACCCCGGGCGTATCGCGCCGATCAGGGCGATGGAGGTCTTCGGCGACGCCGGAGGGGCGCTGAACTTTTCTGCGTTCGAAGCCGGGGTACCTGATCTGGGCTGCATTCTTGAGTCATCGCTGATGTCGAGTGAGCTCTGGGAGAACATCAAACGACAGTCCGGCCTCGAGATTTTCCTGTCCAGCCTTCCTGAGTCGCTGCAAGTGACGGACGACGCTGCCATTCTGCGTTTGGCCGATGGCCGTTGCTTGCGAGCTCCCTTGCTGGTGGGCGCGGACGGTCGGGATTCCTGGGTGCGTGAGGCTGCGGGCTTGTCTGCGGTCAACCGCCATTACGGGGAAAAAGGCGTGGTTGCCAATTTTGCGACGGCTCGACCGCACCGCAACACCGCTTGGCAATGGTTTCGCGATGATGGCGTGCTGGCTTATTTGCCGCTGCCGGGAAACCGGATGTCGATTGTCTGGTCTACGCCGGATGATCATGCTGATGCGCTGTGCGCCATGCCGACGGAGCAGTTTTGTCAGCGCGTTGCTGGCGCGGGGCAGCATGTGCTCGGCGAGTTGAGCTTGCTCACTGCACCAGCTGCTTTTGCATTGCGCTTGATGCGGGTGCCGCAGATTGTTGCGTCACGAATCGCCTTGGTTGGCGATGCCGCGCACGGTATTCATCCGCTTTCAGGGCATGGGGTGAATCTGGGCTTTCAGGATGCTTGTGCGCTGGCGAATCGGCTGCGCGAAGCCAAGCCCTGGGTGGACACGGGAGAATTGCGTTTTCTCGAGGCTTACCAACGGGAGCGTCGCGAGGAAATTTTGCTGATGCAGTCCACGACCGACGCGCTGCGGCGTCTTTTTGCCCATGATTCACCGCTATTGCGCCCGTTGCGCAACGTCGGGTTGAATTTGACCAATCGTTTGCCCATTGCCAAGAACGCCTTGGTTCGCTATGCCCTTGGGGCGTTTTAGGAGTGTTATATGTTGCGTAAACTGATTTTCGCCACCTTGTTGGCAACGCTGTCTTCCCTTGTCGCCGCCGGGGAGGCTGAAATCCAGAAAATGGTGGAGTCCCGCTTGGGCGTGAAGGTGGAGAGTGTGACCAAGACCGCTTACCTTGGCCTTTACGAGGTGTTTGCTGATGGCCATATTTTCTACACCGACGAAAAAGTGACGGCAATGCTGATCGGCGGCGATCTGATTCGCTCGCAGCACGCGGTCAACCTGATTGACCTCAAGGCCAATGCCAACGTGACCGACGCCCGGATGCGCAAGTTGCAGGCAATCCAGTTTAGCGAACTGCCTCTGGAGCGTGCCATCAAAATGGTTCGGGGTAACGGCAAGCGCGTCCTGGCTACATTCGAGGACCCGAATTGCGGCTATTGCAAGAAACTGGCGAAAGATCTCCAGTCCCTCGATAACGTGACGGTTTATGTTTTCCTGTATCCGATTCTTTCCGAAGATTCATTGAAAAAATCCAAGCAAATCTGGTGCTCTGCCGATCGGGGCAAGGCTTGGAGCGACTGGATGCTGGAAGGCAAGACGCCCGGTATGCGTGATAACTGCGACACCTCTGCGGTAACCAAAAATCAGGAATATGGTCGCAAGCTCAACATTACCGGCACGCCGACCATCATTTTCCAGGATGGTGAGCGGGTACCTGGTGCTGTGCCTTTGAATGTAATCGAACAGAAGCTCGGCGCAGCGAAATAAGCTGCATTTTCCGGCCATTTGGCCGGTCGACCGTAGCCTGAACGGCGCGCGTTTCGAAAGAAACGCGCGCCGTTTTTCTTGGGTGCTGACATCGCGGGGAAATATGTCATGCGGGCATATGGCAGGGCTCGTATTGAACGTAATACTTCACTTTAACTACCAATTTTCAGTCATTGATTTATAAGGGTATTTCAATTGTAAAAATGCCTTTACAATTGTTCGTAAGTCATTGTTGCGTAAGAAAAAATGCTTGATTTCTCTATTGACGTGGACGGGTTGATGCACTAAAGTGGGTAAACGTGTAGAAAAGTGGGTAAACGGGGATGTTCGAGGGCGCTGCGGCACTCAATCTGGATGCGAAAGGACGGCTTGCCATTCCGGCAAGGCACCGTGACGCCTTGCTCGCAGCAGGTGAAGGCTCGCTGGTGCTGACTGCACATCCGCACGGTTGCTTGCTGCTCTATCCGGCCCCGGCTTGGCAGCCCATTCGCGACAGAATTCTTGGGGGAAACAACCTCAATCGCACGGTTGCCTCCATCCAGCGCATGATGGTCGGTAATGCACGCACCGAGTCGCCGGACGCCACGGGGCGTCTTCTGGTTGCGCCTGAATTGCGCGCGCTCGCAAAACTCGACAAAACCGTCTATCTGGTCGGGATGGGCTCGCACTTCGAAATCTGGAGCGAGGCAGGCTGGCAGCAGCAGAATGATCTGGCTGCCGAAGCCTTGATGGGTGATTTGCCGCAGGACTTCGGGGATCTGGTGCTGTGACCGCTGGCGGTGCTCATGTCACGGTGCTGCTGGAAGAGGCGGTAGCGTCGCTGGCGATCAAGGCTGATGGCGTCTACATGGACGCCACTTTCGGGCGCGGCGGACATAGCCGGCTCATTCTTTCTCGTCTGGGTGAAAGAGGTCGCCTTGTTGCGGTCGACCGCGATCCGCAAGCCATTGCTGCGGGTGCGGCCATCGGTGATGGCCGATTTTCTTTGGTACATCGGGCTTTTGGCGAATTGTCGGCTGCTGCCGATGACGCAGGCCTGTCGGCTGTGGACGGTGTCTTGTTTGACGTGGGGGTGTCCTCGCCCCAGATCGACGATGCGGGTCGTGGGTTCAGCTTTCGCTACGACGCACCGCTCGATATGCGGATGGATACGACCGAGGGTGAAACGGCGGCCGAGTGGCTGGCGCGAGCCGAATTGAAGGAAATTACGGAGGTTATTAGAAATTATGGCGAAGAACGGTTTGCTTTCCAGATTGCAAAGAAGGTTGTGGCTGCTCGGAGCGAGCAGCCAATTGTCACAACAGCACAGTTCGCGGCCCTTGTACGCGAGGCCGTGCGCACCCGTGAGCCAGGGCAGGACCCGGCGACGCGCAGCTTTCAAGCTCTACGGATTCATATCAATCAAGAGCTCCGCCAGCTGGAGGTAGCGCTGCCGCAGGCCCTGGATCTGCTGAAGCCGGGGGGGCGTCTGGTGGTGATTTCCTTCCATTCGCTCGAAGATCGCATCGTGAAAAACTTCATGCGCCAGCAGTCGACCGCAGATAGTCTGCCGCGTCATTTGCCCTTGCGCGCGGATCAGTTGCCCAAGCCCAAGCTGGCGCTGGTCGGCAAGGCAATCAAACCTTCGGCGACCGAGATTGCTGCCAATCCTCGTGCGCGTAGTGCAGTCATGCGTGTGGCGGAAAAACTGTGATGCAGCGCTTCAATCTGCTTCTCCTGTTGGTGCTTGTGGTTTGCGCGCTGGGCGTGGTGACCTCCCAGCACCGTGCGCGCAAGCTTTTTCAGGCGCTTGAGGCAGAGCAGGAAAAAGGCCGTCAGCTTGATGTCGAGTACGGTCAGCTGCAGCTTGAAATGTCGACCTGGGCGACGCATCCGCGCGTTGAGCAAATCGCGCGCGATCGTTTGCACATGCTTGTGCCGGCAGCGCCCGGACGACTGGAATCATTGGGGGGGGCGCGCTGATGGTCGTGCGACGCCGTCCCGTGCGCGGACATCGTTACACCGAAAGCCCGGTGTTGCAGCTGGCCTTGCAAGGGTGGCGCTCGCGTACCGTGGGTCTGGTGTTGATGGCCGCCTTTCTCGCGCTTTTGCTGCGGGCCTTCTATTTGCAGGTCATCAACAATGATTTCCTGCAGGAAAAAGGCGATTCCCGATATCTGCGCGATATCGAGATTTCCGCCTCGCGGGGCAAGGTGATGGATCGTCATGGCGACATGTTGGCGGTGTCGACGCCGATGAAGTCGATCTGGGCGATTCCGCTGGATGCGCGTTCCATGAGTGCCGAGCAAAAGCGCCATCTGGGTGAATGGGTGGATATGAAGCCGCGAGAAATCGATTCCCGCCTGGCTTCAGAAAAAGGCTTTGTTTTCATCAAACGCCAGGTGCCGCCCCAGTTGGCGGACCAGATTGCTGCGGCCAAGCTGCCGGGCGTGCATCAAGAGCGGGAGTATCGCCGCTATTACCCGGCGGGTGAGATGACCGCGCATCTCGTGGGTTTTACCGGCGTGGACGACAAGGGGCTGGAAGGCGTCGAGCTGGCTTTTCAGCAATCCTTGCTGGGTCGGGCCGGCGCACGTACCGTGATCCGCGACCGCCGCGGCAATATTGTTGAGGATGTGGGCGCGACACGTCCGCCGCAAGATGGCAAGGATGTGGTCCTGGCGATTGATTCGAAAATTCAGTATGTGGCGTACAGCCAGCTGAAATCTGCAGTGATTGAGCACAAGGCCAAGGCGGGCGGCGTGGTGGTGCTGGATGCTCGGAGCGGTGAAGTTCTGGCGTTGGCCAACTGGCCGACTTACAACCCCAATAATCGCAGCAGCCTCTCCGGTGCGCAATTGCGCAACCGGGCGGTGACTGACACCTTTGAGCCGGGCTCTACGCTCAAGCCGTTCACCGTTGCGCTTGGCCTGGAAAAGGGCAAGTACCGTTACGACTCGGTCGTCGACTGTGCGCCGGGGAAAATTACCGTCGGCCGCGCCACGATTTCCGATTCACATCCGCATGGCAAGCTGACTGTCGCCGAGGTGATCCAGAAGTCTTCGAATGTCGGCACGACCAAGATTGCCCTGAGCATGCAGCCTCAGGATATGTGGACCACCTTTGACAACCTGGGATTTGGTCGCTCCCCGGAATTGGGCTTCCCGGGCGAGGTGGGTGGCCGCCTGCGTCCCTGGAAAAACTGGAAACCCATCGAGCAGGCCACCATGTCTTACGGCCATGGCATTTCCGTGAGCTTGATTCAGTTGGCTCGCGCCTACACGGTTTTTGCCAACGACGGTGAATTGAAGCCCTTGTCCTTGCAGCGCGCCGATCAGCCGATTGTTCGCGGTACGCAAATCTATTCGCCCCAGACGGCACGGGAAATGAGGGCCATGCTTGAAATGGTGGTCAAGCCGGGGGGGACTGCGCCCAAGGCGGCCGTTCCGGGTTATCGGGTGGGTGGAAAAACCGGCACCGCACACAAGCTTGAAGCGGGCGTCTATGCCAATAAATACATCGCCTCCTTCGTGGGGCTTGCACCCATTTCAGAGCCTCGTCTGATTGTGGCGGTCATGCTCGACGAGCCCAGCGACGGGCGCTACTTCGGCGGAGATATCGCGGGGCCGGTGTTTTCTCAGGTCATGGCCGGGGCCTTGCGTTCGATGGGGATTCCCCCGGATGCGACGGCGCAGGTAGCCAGTCTCGCCGGTTCGAAGGAGCGTCTATGAGCGCACATATGCAAATTCTCGATACGCTTGAAGGCATGGGCCTGACCCCGAGTGGCGTCGCTGATGACAGTCGGCAAGTGCGTCCGGGGGATATTTTTCTCGCTTATCCGGGAGACTTGGCCGATGGTCGTCGTCATATCGGCAATGCCATCGAGCGCGGTGCGCTTGCTGTCGTCTGGCAACCGGGCGGTGATTTTTCGTGGAATCCGGCGTGGACCGTAGCCAATCTGCAGGTTGAAGGTTTGCGTGCCTTGGCAGGTCCTCTGGCGCATGCTGTTTATGGCCATCCCAGCGAGGGCCTCTCGTTGATCGCGATTACCGGCACCAATGGCAAAACAACGATCAGCCAATGCCTTGCCCGTGTCTATCCCAAGCCCTGTGCCGTAATTGGTACGCTGGGTGCGGGTTTCCCGGATGCGCTGGTGGAAACCGGGTTCACCACCCCCGAAGCGACGACCTTGATGCGTTATCTGGCCGAATTCCGTGAGCACAAGGCTGCCGCCTGCGCCTTGGAAGCCAGCTCCATCGGCATCGAAGAAGGCCGAATGAACGGCGCCAGGGTCGATGTGGCTGTCTTTACCAATTTCACCCGTGATCATCTGGATTACCACGGCACCATGGCAGCCTATGCGGCAGCCAAGGCGAAACTTTTCCAGTGGCCGCGTTTGCGCACGGCAGTGATCAATCTCGATGATGCGATGGGCATCCAGTTGATGCGCGAAACCAGTGCGATGCGGGTGCTGGGTTACGCCATCGGCGAACAGCGTCGTGATTTTCATGCTTTGGTGCGCGCGGAAGATTTGGTGGACACGCCGTTTGGCCAGCGTTTTTCGCTGATCCTGCCCAATGGCCGCACGACCGTGGATACGGCGCTGGTTGGCCGCTACAACGTCTCTAACCTGCTGGCGATTGCTGCGGTATTGCACGATGCCGGCATGGCTGCTGCGGAAGTAGGTTTGCGCTTGTCCGAATTGACGCCGCCACCGGGGAGAATGGAACGATTGGGTGGCAATGATGCCCCGCTGGTCGTGGTCGATTACGCCCATACGCCTGATGCACTGGAAAATGCCTTGAATGCCTTGCGTCCGGTAGCCGCGGGCCGGGGCGGCGAGTTGCTGGTGGTATTCGGCTGCGGGGGCGACCGGGACAGTGGCAAGCGCCCGGAAATGGGGGCCGTCGCCCAGCGTTGCGCGGATCGCGTGCTGATTACCAGTGACAACCCGCGCAACGAATCGCCGCAAGCCATCATCGAAGAAATCCTGAGTGGCGTCGCCGATGCCGAAGTGCAGCCGGATCGGGCTATCGCCATCGCCTCCGCCATCACCCGTGCTGCGGCACAGGACGTGATCCTGCTGGCAGGCAAAGGGCATGAGCAATACCAGGAAGTTGCCGGCGTGCGTCATGCCTTTTCCGATGTGGCCCACGCGCAAGCGGCTTTGCTCGCAAGGCAGGCTGAAAATGAGGAGGTCATCTGATGGATTGGATGCTGTCGGATGTCGCGAAGGCGGTGGGCGGCCAACTGCTCGGTCCGGATTTGCCGGTCCGGGGCGTGTCGACCGATACGCGGGCGATTGCCGCCGGGCAACTGTTCATCGCCCTCGTTGGCGAGCGCTTTGATGCCCACGATTTTCTCGCCCAGGCGGCGTCGACCGGTGCACGCGCCATGTTGATCAGTCGTCCGGAGGCCGTGCCGGAAGGTGTCTCTGCGGTGTACGTCAGCGACACGCGGATAGCGCTGGGGCAGCTCGCGGCCGCCTGGCGTGCATGCTTCGCCCTGCCGGTGATTGCTGTGACCGGCTCGAACGGCAAGACCACTACCAAGGAAATGATTGCTGCGATTTTGAAGGCCGCTTTTGGCGATGCCGTGCTGGCGACCCGCGGTAATCTGAACAACGATATCGGCCTGCCCCTGACCTTGTTGGGCCTGGAGGCACGCCACCGCGCAGCGGTGATCGAGATGGGTATGAACCATCCCGGTGAAATCGACTATCTCACCCGCATCGGCAAGCCGACGGTAGCGCTGGTGAACAATGCCCAGCGTGCGCATCTCGAAGGCATGGGTGATCTCGACGAAGTGGCGCGCGAAAAAGGCAGTATCTTCAATGGCTTGTCTGATGCCGGCGTGGCAGTGATCAACGCCGATGATGGCTATGCCGGACTGTGGCGCGAGATGGCTGGCGCCCGTGCTGTTCGCAGTTTCGCGATTGATCATCCGGCGGATGTGAGTGCCGTGGTGCAGCAGCACGGTCTGGAAACCCGCTTGGCACTCAAGACCCCGGAAGGCGAGGCCGAGTTGGCGCTGGCCATTCCCGGTCGCCACAATGCCCGCAACGCCGTCGCCGCTGCAGCGGCTTGTCTCGCTGCCGGCATCTCCTTGGCGGATGTGGCCGCCGGTCTGGCGGCCTTTGCTGGCGTCAAGGGGCGCTTGCAGCGTCGCGCCGGCAAGAATGGCGCAGAAATTCTGGATGACACCTATAACGCCAATCCGGACTCGGTCAGAGCCGGCATTGATGTGCTGGCCGCCACCATTGGTCGCAAGGTCATGGTGCTGGGCGACATGGGTGAAATCGGCGACGCCAGTGCGCAATACCACGACGAAATCGGCGGCTATGCCAAGAGCCAGGGCATTGATCGCCTGTATGCACTGGGCGAAGTCAGCCAGGTGGCTGTGCGCAACTTTGGCGAAGGTGCACGCCACTTCTGCAATATCGACAAGCTGATTGCTGCGGTCGACAAGGATCTGGGCCCGGAAACCACGGTGTTGGTGAAGGGGTCGCGCTTCATGAAAATGGAAAGGGTGGCCGATGCACTGGCAGTGCAAGCGACCCCCGGGGAGAAACACTGATGCTGCTCGCTTTGGCCCAATGGCTGGCCCAGGACATTCGCTTTTTCAATGTCTTCAATTACATCACCCTGCGTACCGTGCTGGCCACGATGACGGCATTGCTGATTTCCTTTGCCGCCGGTCCGGGTGTCATCCGCTGGCTGGCGGCCAAAAAAATTGGTCAGGCAGTGCGCAGCGATGGCCCGCAGACGCATCTGGTCAAATCCGGAACGCCGACCATGGGCGGTGTGCTGATCCTGATCGCGATTGGTGTCACCACCTTGTTGTGGGGCGATTTGAGCAACAAATACGTGTGGACCGTGCTGGTCGTGACGTTGGGATACGGCATTGTCGGCTGGTACGACGACTGGAAAAAAGTGGTCTATCGCGACCCGAAGGGTTTGTCGGCGAAATGGAAATATTTCTGGCAGTCGGTACTCGGTCTGGGGGCTGCGCTGTTTTTGGCCTTTTCTGCCACGTCGACCGCGCAAACCGAATTGATTGTTCCCTTCTTCAAGAGCGTAGCCTACCCGTTGGGGATCATCGGTTTCATCGTCCTGACCTATTTTGTGATTGTTGGCACCAGCAATGCGGTCAATCTGACCGATGGTCTGGATGGCCTGGCGATCATGCCGACCGTGATGATCTCCGCCGCTTTCGCGATCTTTGCCTACGTCGCCGGTAATGCGGTCTATGCCAAATATTTGCTGGTGCCGTATGTGCCGGGAGCGGGCGAGTTGTGCATCCTGCTGGGCGCCATTGCCGGCGCCGGCCTGGGTTTCCTGTGGTTTAACGCCTATCCGGCCGAAGTGTTCATGGGAGATGTCGGCGCACTCTCGCTGGGCGCCGCGCTGGGTACGGTCGCCGTGATCGTTCGTCAGGAAATCGTGCTGGTCATCATGGGCGGCATCTTCGTGGTGGAAACCCTCTCGGTGATGTTGCAGGTCAGTTACTTCAAGTACACCAAGAAAAAGTACGGCGAGGGCAGGCGCATTTTGCGCATGGCGCCGCTGCATCACCACTTCGAACAAACGGGCTGGAAGGAGACGCAGGTTGTCGTCCGCTTCTGGATCATCACCATCATGCTGGTCCTGGTCGGGCTGGCGAGTCTGAAGCTGCGCTAAATGGAACTCAAGGGCAAACGCGTTCTGGTGATCGGACTCGGTGAGTCCGGACTGGCGATGGCCAAATGGCTGCATCGCCAGGGCGCCATCGTGCGCGTTGCCGATTCGCGTGAGAACCCGCCCAACGTGGATGCCCTGCAGGCGGTGGCGCCAGATGCCGAGTTGCTGTGCGGTGAGTTTTCCCAAGCCACTTTTGCCGGCATGGAGATGATTGCCCTCTCGCCCGGCGTACCGAAAGCCACACCGGCGATTGCTGCGGTCAACCTGCCCCTGATCTCCGAAATCGAGTTGTTCGCAGCCGGGGTGCGTGAGCAAGTGCCGGCCTCCAGCATCATTGCCATTACGGGCAGCAACGGCAAAACCACAACCACCGCGCTGACCGCACATCTGCTCAACGGTGCCGGCGTGCCGGCCATTGCCTGCGGCAATATTTCCCCTTCTGCGCTCGATGCCTTGATGGATGCCCAGGACGCCGGCTGCTTGCCGCAGGTCTGGGTGGTGGAGCTGTCGAGCTTCCAGCTCGAAACCACGCATCACCTGAATGCCGCGGCCGCGACCGTACTCAATATTTCGGAAGACCATCTCGATCGCTACGAAGGCAGCCTGGCCAATTATGCGCAGGCCAAGTCACGGGTTTTCCAGGGCAAAGGCGCGATGATTCTGAATCGCGACGATGACTGGTCGATGGCCAATGGCCGTTGCGGTCGCAAAATGATCACCTTCGGGTTGAATCCGGCATCGCGCGCCAGTGACTTCGGGTACGAGGATGGCGCAATCTGGCGCGGCAAGGAAAAGCTGGTCGCCATCGAAAGTCTGCAACTGAGCGGTCTGCATAATGCCGCCAATGCGATGGCTGCACTGGCCTTGTGCGAAGCGGTGGGCGTCGAAGTCGAGCGACTGATCGCGCCGCTTCAGCAATTCAAGGGGCTGTCACATCGGGTTGAAACCGTGGCCGAAATCGCCGGTGTCCTTTACGTCGATGACTCCAAGGGAACAAACGTCGGGGCCACGCTGGCAGCCATTGAAGGCATGGGTCGCAAACTGGCAATCGTGCTCGGGGGTGACGGCAAGGGTCAGGACTTTTCGCCCCTGAAACCGGCTCTGGAAAAGCATGGTCGTGCCATCGCATTGATTGGACGCGATGCGGCAGCGATTGGCATGGCGCTAGAAGGCAGCGGCGTACCCACCCGCATCCTCGGTGACATGCGTGATGCGGTGCAGTGGCTTGCCGCTCAGGCCGAGGCTGGCGATTGCGTGTTGTTGTCGCCGGCCTGTGCCAGCCTCGACATGTACCGCAATTACGCGCATCGCGCGCAAGCCTTCATCGACGCGGTCAAGGAGCTGGCATCATGATGCTCTCCGCGCTTGCCGAGCCGCGCCGTCAGGTGGCTGAAATCGATTACCTGCTCTTGTGGAGCGTCCTGATCCTCTTGTTCGGGGGATTGGTGATGGTCTATTCAGCCTCCATCGCGATTGCCGAAGGCGGGCGATTCACGAATCATCAGCCAACCTACTATCTGTTCCGGCACACGATTTTTCTGTGTATTGGCATGGTCGCTGCTGCCTTGGCGTTTCAGGTGCGCCTGAGTTTCTGGCAAAACTATTCGGCCTATTTTTTCCTGGCCGGGGTTTTGTTGCTGTCGCTGGTGCTGATTCCGGGCTTGGGGCGCGATGTCAATGGCGCGCGACGCTGGCTGCCGCTGGGTTTTGTTAACCTGCAGCCCTCAGAGCTGATGAAGCTTTTTGCCGTGCTGTATGCAGCCGACTACACCGTGCGCAAAATCAATGTGATGCACGATCTCAGACAGGCCTTCGCGCCAATGTTTGTGGCGATGGCCGTGGTCGGTGGCCTGTTGCTCAAGGAGCCCGATTTCGGCGCTTTCGTGGTCATCATTTCGATCGCCATGGGGATTCTCTTTCTGGGTGGTTTGCGGGCCCGGATGTTTGCCGTCCTGATCGTCGGCTTGCTGATCGCCTTTGCCGTGATGATCATTGTTTCGCCCTACCGGCGAGACCGGATTTTCGGCTTCATGGACCCGTGGGCTGATGCCTTTGGTCGCGGCTATCAGTTATCTCACTCGCTGATCGCTTTTGGTCGCGGTGAGCTCTTTGGTGTCGGTCTTGGCGCCAGCGTGGAAAAACTGTTCTACCTGCCGGAAGCCCATACCGACTTCCTGCTGGCGGTGATTGCCGAGGAATTGGGTTTTGTTGGCGTGTTGACCGTTATTGCACTGTTTGCCGTGCTGGTTCAGCGCGCTTTTGCCATCGGCCGCCAAAGTGTGCAACTGGATCGCCTGTATCCAGCACTCGTGGCGATGGGTATGGGCATCTGGTTTGGCGTCCAGTCCTTCATCAACATGGGCGTCAATGTCGGCCTGCTGCCGACCAAAGGGCTGACCCTGCCGCTGATGAGTTTCGGCGGCTCCGGCATCCTCGCCAACTGCGTGGCTCTGGCCATTCTTCTGAGGGTCGATTGGGAGAATCGCCAGCTGATGCGGGGAGGAAAAATATGAGCGTCAAGAAGAGCATCATGATCATGGCCGGCGGTACCGGCGGGCATATTTTCCCGGCACTTGCAGTGGCCAAGGAAATGCGCGAGGCCGGCTGGCGTGTCGTGTGGCTGGGCAATCCGGACGGGATGGAAGCACGTCTGGTGCCGCAGCACGGTTTTGAAATGGTCTGGGTACGTTTTTCCGCACTGCGCGGCAAAGGCCTTGCCCGCAAGCTGATGCTGCCGCTCAATCTCCTGCGGGGTTTCTGGCAAGGCTTGCAGGCGATTCGCCTGGTGCGCCCGAATGTGGTCTTGGGGATGGGTGGCTACATCACTTTCCCGGGCGGGATGATGGCCGCCTTGACCGGCGTGCCGCTGGTGCTGCACGAGCAGAATTCGGTCGCCGGTCTGGCCAACAAGGTGCTGGCGCGTGTTGCCGACCGGATTGTGACCGGCTTTCCCGATGTACTGAAGGGTGGCGACTGGCTGGGCAATCCGGTGCGTCCCGAAATTGCCGCTTTGCCTGCGCCTGCCGAGCGTTTTGCCGGCCGCAGCGGCGCACTGCGCGTGCTGATCATCGGTGGCAGCCTGGGGGCGCAGGCGCTCAACGAAATCGTGCCGCAAGGGATGTCGCGACTGAATGCCGATGAATTGCCGCAAATCGTTCATCAGGCCGGCGAAAAGCACATCGATGCCTTGAAAGCAGCTTATGCCAGCGTGGGCGTCGAGGCGCATTGCGTGCCCTTCGTCGAGGATATGGCCGGGGCCTATGGCTGGGCCGATCTGGTGATCTGCCGCGCTGGCGCGCTGACCATTGCCGAGCTGGCTGCTGCGGGTGTGGCCAGTATTCTGGTGCCGTTCCCGCATGCAGTGGATGACCATCAAACCGGAAACGCCAAGTTTCTGGTCAATGTCGGTGGTGCTTTCCTGTTACCGCAAACCGAACTGACTGCCGACAGCATTGGACTGATCCGCAACTATTCCCGCGGTCAACTGCTGGAAATGGCCGAAAAGGCCCGCAGTCTGGCCAAACCGAGCGCCACCGTCGAAGTGGCCAATCTCTGTCGAGACATTGCCAAATGAAACACAAGGTCAAACATATTCACTTCGTTGGTGTCGGCGGTTCCGGCATGAGCGGTATTGCCGAAGTGCTGGCTCACCTTGACTACACCGTGAGCGGTTCCGATCTTGCGGCCAGCGCGACCACCCGGCGCCTGGAAGGTGAAGGGGTGCGCGTGGTCATTGGCCATGCCGCCGAGAACATCGCCGGTGCCGATGCGGTAGTGATCTCTACGGCTGTCAAGGAAGACAACCCGGAAGTCATGGCGGCGCGTGAGAAGCACATTCCGGTGGTGCCGCGCGCCCAGATGCTGGCGGAACTGATGCGTTTGAAGCACGGCATCGCGATTGCCGGCACCCACGGCAAAACCACAACGACCAGTCTGGTGACCAGCATTCTCGCGGAAGGGGGTGTTGATCCCACATTCGTGATCGGAGGACGCCTGAATGCTGCCGGCGCAAATGCGCGTCTGGGGCAGGGCGATTTTCTCGTGGCCGAGGCCGATGAATCGGATGCCTCCTTCCTCTTCCTGTCGCCGGTCATCTCCGTGGTCACGAATATCGATGCCGACCACATGGAAACCTACGGTCACGATTTCGAACGCCTGAAAGGCGCTTTCGTCGACTTTCTCAATCGCCTGCCTTTCTATGGCGTGGCGGTGCTCTGTGCCGACGACGCCAACGTGCGCGCCATCATGCCGCAGGTCAGCAAGCAAATCGTGACCTACGGCCTGGACCCGGCCTGCAATTTCCATGCGGAAAATGTGGTTGCCGATGCCGGCCAGATGCGGTTTACCTGCGTGCGAGTGAACGGCTCGATTTCCCGCCTGGATATCACCCTGAATACGCCGGGCATGCACAACGTGCTCAACGCATTGGCGGCGATTGCCGTGGCGACCGAAGTCGGCATCTCCGACGCTGCCATCGTAAAGGCCCTGGCGGAGTTCAAGGGCGTGGGCCGCCGCTTCCAGCGCTACGGCGAAGTCGCTCTGCCGAGCGGTGGCAGTTGCACCTTGGTTGATGATTACGGCCACCATCCGGTGGAAATGGCCGCAACCCTTGCTGCAGCGCGTGGCGCATTCCCCGGCCGTCGCCTGCTTCTCGCCTTCCAGCCGCACCGCTACTCCCGCACGCGCGACTGCTTCGAGGACTTCGTCAAAGTCCTGTCTACGGTCGACGCCCTTTGTCTGGCAGAAATCTATGCCGCCGGCGAAGCACCGATCGTGGCTGCTGATGGCCGCTCGCTGGCGCGTGCCTTGCGGGTTGTCGGCAAGGTTGAGCCGGTTTTCGTTGAAGACATCGCGGCCATGCCGCAAACCATTCTCGATGTTGCCCGTGATGGCGACGTGGTACTGACCATGGGGGCTGGCTCGATTGGCGCAGTTCCCGGCAAGCTGGTGGAAGGCATATGAACGGATTGGGCAAAGTGGCAGTGATGTTCGGCGGCACCTCCGCCGAGCGCGAGGTTTCCCTGAACAGTGGGTCGCGCGTATTGGCCGCGCTGCTAGGGCAGGGGGTGGACGCGCATCCTTTTGATCCGGCTGAACAGCCGCTGGATGCGCTCAAGGGTTACGACCGCGCATTTATCGCGCTGCACGGTCGACATGGCGAAGACGGCACAATTCAAGGTGCGCTTGAAGTCATGCACATTCCCTATACCGGCTCTGGCGTCCTCGCCTCGGCGCTGGCAATGGACAAGTTCCGCACCAAGCTGATGTGGCAGGCCGCAGGCTTGCCGGTGCCGGAATATGCATTGCTCAACCCCGACTCCGACTTTGCCGACATCGAAGAAGAATTGGGCTTGCCCCTCTTTGTCAAGCCGGCGCGCGAAGGTTCGTCGATCGGCGTGACCAAGGTCAAGACGCCAGGCGCGCTCAAGGCTGCGTATGAAGAAGCGGCCCGCCATGATTCGCTGGTGATCGCCGAAAAGGGCGTGATGGGCGGTGAATATACGGTAGGGATCGTGGGTGAGCAGGTACTGCCAATCATCAAGATTGAGCCGGCGACCGAGTGGTATGACTACGAGGCCAAGTACAACCGTGACGACACACGTTATCTCTGTCCCTGCGGCTTGTCCGATGCGAAGGAAATGCAAATCCGCAAGCAGGCACTCGAGGCGTTCCGCGTACTCGGTGGCCGTGGCTGGGGGCGGGTCGATTTCCTGATGGACGAAGAGGGTAATCACTATTTTCTCGAAGTGAACACCGCACCCGGCATGACCGACCATTCGCTGGTACCAATGGGTGCGCGCGTCGCCGGACTGGACTATCCGGCGCTGGTGCGCCAGGTACTCGAAATGGCAACGACCGACTGAGACGATGAATGTGGCACAAACCGCAACTGCTCAATACCCTTGCCGACCTGCTGATGCTGGTCGCTGCGGCTGCCTTGCTGGCCGCGGGCGCGGTATGGCTGGTTCGTGTCCAGTCGCTGCCGGTCAAGGAAGTGGTTTTTGTCGAGCCGCTGGCGCATACCCGGCGCGGCGAAATCGAGCAGGTCTTGCCGTCGGCCTTGCGGGGCAATTTTTTCAGTATCGACCTGGAGTCGGTACGCGTGGCACTGGAACAGTTGCCCTGGGTGCGCAAGGCAAAAGTGCGCCGCGTTTGGCCGGCTACGCTGGAGGTGTCAGTCGAGGAGCATCGGCCGCTGGCACGTTGGGGCGAGGGACTGGCCGAAATGGTGAACAGTCACGGCGAAGTGTTTGCGGCCTTGAGCAACGAGGAAACACTGGCCGCCTTGCCCTTGCTGAGCGGCCCCGGCGGCACCGCAGGCGAGGTGCTGACGCATTTCCAGTTGTTCTCGGCGGCCTTTGCCAAGATCGGCGATCGGCCGGTGCAGTTGCTGCTCTCGCCGCGTCTGGCTTGGCAGTTGCGCCTGAACAGCGGGATGCGGATCGAAATCGGGCGGGATCATCCGAAGGCGCCGGTACTGGCCCGGCTGGAACGTTTTGCCGAGGTTTATTCAGGCGTGAAGGCCAAGTTGCCTTCAGGTCAGGTTGTGGTGGATTTGCGCTATCCAAACGGTTTCGCGATCAGGGTCGCGGGCGAGGGGAAGGGAAAGTAAGACTATGAGCAGGGACAACAAGGATCTGATTGTCGGGCTGGATATCGGGACGTCAAAGATCGTCGCGCTGGTTGCCGAACTCGACAATGAAAACAAGATGAGCGTGATCGGCATGGGTTCCCAGGACTCCCGCGGCCTGAAAAAGGGCGTAGTGGTCAACATCGAGGAAACCGTGCACACGATCAGCCGGGTGATTCAGGAAGTGGAGTTGATGGCTGACTGCAAGGTCAGCAACGTCTATACGGGGATTGCCGGCAGCCACATCAAGAGTTTCAACTCGAACGGGATGGTGGCGATCAAGGACAAGGAAGTCACTGCGGGCGATGTCGAACGGGTGATCGAAACGGCGAAGGCCATGCCGATTCCCGCCGATCAGGAAATCCTGCATATCCTGACGCAGGAGTTCGTCATCGACGGCCAGGACGGTATCCGTGAGCCGATCGGGATGAGCGGCATGCGTCTGGAAGTCAAAACGCACATCGTCACCGGCGCCGTTTCGGCGGCACAGAACATCGTCAAGTGCGTTCGCCGCTGCGGCCTCGAGGTGAATGATCTGGTGCTGCAGCCGCTGGCTTCGAGTTATGCCGTGCTCTCCGAGGACGAGAAGGATCTCGGCGTCTGCTTGATCGACATTGGCGGCGGCACGACCGATCTTGCCGTCTGGACCCAGGGTGCCATCCGTCATACCTCCGTGATTCCCATCGCCGGTGATCAGATTACCAACGACATCGCGATGGCACTGCGTACGCCAACCCGCGAGGCCGAGGATATCAAGTGCAAGTTCGGCTGTGCCTTGTCGCAACTGGCCGACATGAACGAGAGCCTGGATGTTGCCGGGGTCGACGACCGGCCTAGCCGGAAATTGAGCCGCCGTGCGCTGGCTGATGTGATCCAGCCGCGGGTCGAGGAATTGTTCGAACTGATTCAGAACGAGTTGCGCCGCGCAGGCTTCGAGGAGGTTTTGTCCTCCGGCATCGTGTTGACCGGTGGCGCTAGCGTGATGCCCGGCATGGTCGATCTTGGTGAGGAAATCTTCCATATGCCGGTGCGTCTGGGTAACCCGAAATACATGGGCAGTTTGGCCGATGTGGTTCAGAACCCGCGTTTTTCAACGGCATTCGGCCTTTTGCTTGAAGCGCAGACCCAGCGCAAGCGTGGCCAGAAAATTCAGGAGAAGCAAGGCGTGAAGGATGTCTTCTCCAGCATGAAGCAGTGGTTTTCAAAAAATTTCTGATTTGTTTTTTACCGGTTTTTCAGAGGAGGTTGTCATGTTTGAAATCATCGAGAAGGAAGAAGAACTCGGCACCGTGATCAAGGTGTTCGGGGTCGGCGGTGCAGGTGGCAATGCCATTGAGCACATGATTCGCGAAGGCGTGAATGGCGTTGAGTTCATCGCTGCCAATACCGATGCACAGGCTTTGGCCCGCAATGCGGCGTCGAGCAAGCTCTCGCTTGGCAAGACCGGCCTTGGTGCCGGCGCCAAGCCGGAAGCCGGCAAGGCAGCTGCCGATGCGCACAAGGACGAAATCCGTGCCGCGCTCGAAGGTGCTCATATGGCCTTTATCACGGCCGGTATGGGTGGCGGTACGGGAACCGGTGCCGCGCCGGTGGTTGCCGAAATCGCACGCGAAATGGGCATTCTGACTGTTGGCGTCGTGACCAAGCCGTTCAGCTTTGAAGGCGGCAAGCGCATGAAGTCTGCCGAGGCTGGCATTACCGAGTTCTCCAAGCACGTCGACTCGCTGATCGTCATTCTCAACGACAAGTTGATGGAAGTGATGGGCGACGATGCCGACGTCGATGACTGTTTCAGGGCCGCGGATGACGTGTTGAAGAACGCCGTTGGCGGTATTGCCGAAATCATTACCTACCCGGGCCTGGTCAACGTTGACTTCGAAGACGTGCGTACGGTGATGGGCGAAATGGGCCGGGCGATGATGGGTTCTTCCGCGGCATCCGGTGTCGACCGTGCGCGGATCGCCGCCGAGCAGGCGGTGGCTTCACCCCTGCTGGAAGGCGTCAACCTCTCCGGTGCGCGCGGTGTGCTGGTGAATATCACCGCCGCCAAGGGCAATCTCAAGATGAAGGAAGTCAACGAAGTGATGAATACCGTCAAGGCGTTTGCTGCCGAAGACGCGCACATCATCTTCGGTGCGGTGTACGACGAACTGATGGGCGACTCGTTGCGCGTGACGGTGGTTGCGACCGGCCTTGGCCAGGTCGCCGCCAAGCGCCAGACCTTTGAAGTGATCAATACCCCGATCATCGAAGCGGCGGCTACCGGCACCCACGATGCAGTCGCTTTCAGCAGCACGGCCATCGACTATAACCAGATCGCCGATGTGCCTGCAGTTGTGCGCAAGCGGAATGTTACCGTCGAAGCGCTGGCCAACAGCGGCGTGGATCGCTACGACATCCCGGCCTTCCTGAGAAAGCAGGCGGACTAAGTAGAAAGCAATTCATTCTCTGAAAAAGGGCGGCGGGGCCTTGTGATACAATGCCCCGCTTTCCCCAATCATTCAACTACTTGCAATGCTCAAGCAACGCACGCTGAAAACTGTAATACGCGCCGCAGGCGTGGGCCTGCATGGCGGAGTGAAGGTCAGCATGACCCTCAGGCCGGCTGCCCCGGATACCGGTATCGTTTTTCGTCGTGTTGATTTGCCGGAGCCTGTCGATATTCCCGCCAAAGCATTTCTGGTTGGCGATACACGCATGTGTTCCTGTCTGGAAAAGGACGGGGTAAAGGTCGGCACCATTGAACATCTGATGTCCGCGCTCTGCGGACTGGGCATCGACAACGCCTGGATTGATCTCGATGCGCCTGAAGTCCCCATTCTCGATGGTTCGGCTGCACCCTTCGTATTCCTGATCCAGTCGGCGGGTATTGAAGAGCAGAATGCCCCGAAGAAATTCATCCGCGTCAATCGTACCCTTGAGGTTTGCGACGGCGACAAGTGGGCTCGCTTCGAACCCTATGACGGCTACCGCCTCGCTTTTTCCATCGTCTTCAATCATCCGGCCATCGACAAATCGGCACAGACGGCGGAAATCGATTTCGCCAGCCAGTCCTATGTTCGTGAAATCTCGCGCGCCCGTACTTTCGGCTTCATGCAGGAAGTCGAATATCTGCGTGAAAATGGCCTGGCGCTGGGCGGTGGTCTGGAAAACGCCATCGTTCTCGACGAATTCCGTGTTCTGAATCAGGATGGTTTGCGCTACGGCGACGAATTCGTGAAGCACAAAATTCTGGATGCGGTCGGAGATCTTTATCTTCTGGGGCACCCGCTGCTGGCAGCCTATTCGTCACACAAGGGCGGACACGCACTGAATAACCTGTTGGCCAGAACCCTGCTGACCCAAACCGATGCTTGGGAGCTGGTGCATTTCGACGACGCCGTGCTGGCGCCGCAGGGTGTCACCCGCTGGTTGGCGCAGGTCGCCTGATTCGCCCATGTGGCTGCTGCGCTTGCTGGCAGTTGTTCTCGGCATAGCGCTTTCCTGTGCGGGTTTGCTCTATCTGCTGACCCGGAATCCGCTCTATCTTGCAGTTGCCTGGCGTTTGCTCGTCTGGGGCGTGATCTTCGCCCTGATGGTGTTCGCGCTGCTTTTTGTCGAGCGTCTGGCAATCATTCCTGGCTGGTAGCGCGCTCGATCAAATTTGCCAAGGCCTCACGTAATGCTCCTTTTGGCAAATTTTCCAGAGTTGACCGTAGAGTTTGCATGGATTTGCCAGAGATGCTTTTTTGAGTGGAAGCCATTGATCGAAAAGGCAATTGTCGAGGTTGAACTTTTACTTCGATGTCGTTACACTCCAGCCCCTCAATAGATAATTCGCTACACAAGCGCCGGTTCATCTGGCGAAGCTTGGCGGCGACCGCGCCATTGTCGGCGTGGATAACGACTTTCCCCGACTTGTAATTGGCGACATGCGCTCCCTTGCGCAAGGCGCCGGGGGCGATGGCATCGAATCGCCTGTCCAGTTTCATCAGAAGTCGCGCATGCGCCATCACCCGGCCTGCGGCGGCATCGGCGTTGAGGAAGTCTTGCGGCGCTTTGTACATGGGAGGTTCCGTGCAGATCATTATTGTTTCGCGTCATCTCAAGGCGGCGCGCACGATTACCATTATGCCCCGGCATCTCGCCATCGGTGCAAGCCTGCTGGTCGTGCTGGTTTTAAGTGTGGCCTTTCTCGTTTCCTGGTTGTCGATGTACTTCCGCTTGCCGGTTGCAGAAGATCTGATGCACGCAATGCAGCAGGAAGAAAGTCGTCAGGCGAATGAGCACGTGGCCAATAATCTGCAATTGATGGCGACCCGTCTGGGGGAATTGCAGGGACGTTTGCTGCAACTCGACAATCTGGGTAATCGGGTATCTGATCTGGCCGGGATCAAACAGCGCAAGCAAGCTGCCCCGGTGGCGGCACCCGGGCAGGGCGGCCCCTATCTGCCGGCGCCGATGTCTCCAGATGAACTACAGCAGGAAATCGAAAAGCTGGCACTGAGTGTGGATCATCATGCCGACGAGTTTTCCTTCATGGAATTCAAGTTGCTTGAGAAACGGGTTGAGGAGCGCCTGTTGCCAACCACTTTGCCGGTCAAGGATGCCACGCTCGGTTCGGGATTCGGTTTTCGCAGTGACCCTTTTGCGGGGCTGCGAGCCCGTCACGACGGCCTGGATTTCTCTGCGCCTCAGGGCACGCCGATTGTTGCTGCTGCGGATGGCGTGGTGGCGAGTGCCGGCTTCCATCCGGATTTCGGCAATGTGGTCGATATTGACCATGGCGATGGCCTGACTTCCCGTTATGCCCACATGTCTGCGATGTTGGTCGAGGCGGGACAATTATTGCGACGGGGCGACAGAATTGGCGCCGTGGGTACAACAGGCCGCTCTACCGGTCCCCATTTGCATTTTGAAGTGCGCATGTTGGGCGTGCCTCAAAATCCGGCCAATTTTCTCAAGCGCGGCCGAGAGTTCGCGCAGGTAAAACGGCGCTGATCGACAGTTTGCCGATCAGCCTGCACGCCGGCACGCGAGTTCCGGCGTGCTAGAATCCCTGCCTTCTTGCGCCTGTTCGCGCCTCAACCTGATTCCAAAGCGATGATTTCCGGCCTACTCAAAAAGATTTTCGGCAGCCGCAACGACCGGCTGATCAAGCAATACTCCCTGACCGTCAAGCGCATCAATGCGCTGGAGCCGCAAATTGCGGCCCTGGATGACGATGCGCTCAAAAGTAAAACCGACGAGTTCCGCCAGCGCCACAGCGCAGGTGAGTCGCTGGACGATCTCCTGCCAGAAGCCTTTGCCGTTGTTCGCGAAGCAGGCAAGCGTGCGCTGGGCATGCGTCACTTTGACATGCAGCTGGTTGGCGGCATGGTGCTGCATTTTGGCAAGATCGCCGAAATGCGTACCGGTGAAGGCAAGACGCTGGTCGGCACCTTGCCGGCCTATCTCAACGCGATTGCTGGCAAGGGCGTGCACGTCATTACCGTCAACGACTATCTGGCAACGCGCGACGCGGAGTGGATGGGGCGCCTGCATCGTTTCCTGGGTCTGACCGTCGGGGTCAATCTTTCCCAGATGGATCACGAAGCCAAGCAAGCGGCGTATGCCGCCGATATTACCTACGGCACGAACAACGAATTCGGATTTGATTACCTGCGCGACAACATGGTGTACACCGCCGGGCAGCGCGTTCAGCGTACCCTGGGCTTTGCCATCGTGGATGAAGTCGACTCGATTCTGATCGATGAAGCGCGTACCCCGCTGATCATCTCCGGTCAGGCTGACGACCATACCGATCTCTATCAGCGGATGAGGTCCGTCGTGCCGCAACTGACCCGTGCTCAGGAAGAAAGCGCGGAGGGTGATTACTGGGTTGACGAAAAAGGCCATCAGGTTCATCTCTCGGAAAGCGGTTACGAGCGTGCCGAAGACCTGTTGGCACAGGCCGGGTTGCTGGCCGAGGGCAGCAGCCTTTACGACGCCGCGAACATCACCTTGATGCACCATCTCAATGCTGCGCTGCGTGCGCTGACCTTGTTCAACAAGGATCAGCACTACGTGGTCCAGAACGGCGAAATCGTGATTGTGGACGAGTTCACCGGTCGCTTGATGGCAGGGCGCCGTTGGTCGGATGGCTTGCATCAGGCTGTTGAGGCCAAGGAAGGCGTCGTGATCCAGCCGGAAAACCAGACGCTGGCCTCGATTACTTTCCAGAACTATTTCCGGATGTACGAGAAGCTGGCGGGCATGACCGGGACGGCAGATACCGAAGCCTACGAATTCCAGCAGATTTATGGCCTGGAAACCGTAGTGATCCCGACCAATCGTCCGATGGCCCGCAAGGACATGAACGATCTGGTCTTTAAAACTGCTGACGAAAAACACGCAGCGATCATTGCTGACATCAAGGATTGCGCCAA
>CALAGF010000103.1 GCA_937892345.1 uncultured Rhodocyclaceae bacterium
CGACGCTCTTCCGATCTGGCAATCGCCTGCAAGCCCGCGACACCGGCACCGATCACCAATACCCGCGCCGGGCGAATCGTGCCGGCTGCTGTGGTCAGCATGGGGAAGAACTTGGTGCACCGGGCGGCAGCGATCAAGCCGCACTGGTAGCCGGAACAGGCCCCCTGCGACGACAGCGCGTCCATGCTTTGCGCCCGCGAAATGCGTGGCAGCAACTCCAGCGAAAACGCCGTGATTTTTTTTCGCGTTCAGCGCAGCCAGTCGGTCGCGGGATTCGAACGGCCTGAGCAAGCCGATCAAGACCGCCCCTTCGGGCATCGCGGCGATTTCATCGGTCGACGGCGGCGTCACCCGTAAAATCAGCTGCGCCCCGGCATAGGCCCCGACAATATCGGGCACCAGTGCCGCATCGGGAAAATCGGAATCAAGAAAATGGCTGTCCATACCGGCGCTTTGCTCCATGAGGATGCGCGCACCGAGGGCAGCAAATTTCTTGGCAGTTTCCGGGACCAGCGCAGTACGGTGTTCACCGTCCGCGCGCTCCCGAACGACAGCCAGTTGAATTGGCATGTTGAGTTCTCCTGAGACATTGAATAATTATTTTGCGAGCACCGCAGCGGCGGCGTTCAACGGTCGTTTTGGGCGAAGTCCAGCGCAGCGCACAGGTTGGGTACCAAGGCATCGCAATCTGCCGCACGCACGGCTTCGCCTTCGTTATAGCCGTAGGGCACGCAATATACCTTGCAACCCGCACGCCGGGCGGTGTCGATATCGTGTTTTGAATCGCCAATGTGCAGATTGAAGGCCGGATCAACAGCAAGTTCGGCACAGGCATGCAGCAAGGGGGCCGGGTGCGGCTTGCGGTGGGGCGTGGTGTCGCCGGAAACCACCACCGGGAAGCAGGCTTTCAGCCCGGTGCGCTCTAGCAAGGGCAGGGTAAAGGCAGCCGGCTTGTTGGTCACCACGGCCATCGGCAAACCGGTGGCCTGCCAGGCCAGCAAGCCCTCGCGCACGCCGTCGAAAAACCGGGTGTTTTGCCCGTTGACCGCCGCATAGCGGTTTTGAAAAGCGGCCACGGCACGCGCCATCAGGGCTTCGTCCGGCGGCGTCCCTCGATGCAGGCAGCGTTCCACCAAAACCACCATGCCGCGCCCGACAAAGCTGCGGATTTCTGCTTCGCTGCGGGTGGGCAAACCAAGATCGAGCAGCATCAGCCGGCAGGCTTCAGTCAGATCGCCAACGGTATCAAGCAAGGTGCCATCGAGGTCGAAGGTGACAGATTTGAATTTCATTGCGTGTTTCCTGTGTCAGTAGCGCGATGATATCGGCTTTCTGCTGACCGCCCCCCCTGACAAGCGCCAGCGCGGCATTTTGCGGTACATTTCCGCTTCCTGAACTTGATCGCCCTGAACGTGGAACTACGCGCCCATCCCTTACGCCAACGCCTCAACGACGAGGTGCACACCCGCCCGCCGATTCCGCTGGAGGCGCCGGCGCTGATCAGCTTCATGGCGTTTACCCGGGCAGAACATACGCTGGAAGCGGAGCGCGCTCATATTGGCCGACTTTACGAGCGACTTGGCCTGCCGGTGGCCCCCAGCGAGGAAGCCGCACACCTGATCATTGATTGCGGTGAATTCCGGCTGAAATGGGAATTGCACGGCGAGTTTTCCACCTACACCTTCTTTGCCGCGCCGCGCCGCCCGGCACGCAGCGGGGAAACTGCGCTCGATATCGTGCCGCAGCAGTGGGTGAAGGAGATTCCGGGACAAATCATCAGCGCCAGCCATATCGAACTGCTGGCCAAGGGCAGCTGCAACCCCACCGAAATCCTCTGGCATCTCGGCACCGATAGTACCGATACCCAGATCGTGTCGCAGATTGCCGGTCAGGCCGCCTGGCTGTTCACCGATTTTCGCATTCACGACGGGTTTTCCCGGTTTACCGTGATCGACGACAGCATGGGCAAACTGCGTACCGGCCGGATCATCCAGCGCCTGCTCGAAATTGAAACCTATCGCATCATGGCGCTGCTCGCCTTTCCGGTCGCCAAATCGGTCGGCAAGCTGCTCAACCGGGCCGAGGCCGATCTGGCCCTGCTGATTGATCGCATGGTCAGCGCGACCAATCCCGGCGACGAGCGTGCGGTACTGGCCGATCTGACCAAACTGGCTGCCGAGGTGGAACACTCGGTCGCCAACACCAACTTCCGTTTTGGCGCCGCCGCCGCGTATTACCGGCTGGTTCAACAGCGCGTCAGCGAACTCAAGGAAACCCGCGTTTCCGGTTACCCGACCATCAAGGGCTTCATGGAACGCCGTCTGGCGCCGGCACTGAATACCTGCGCCGCCATTTCCTCGCGTCAGGAAGACCTCTCGGCACGCATTGCGCGCACCAGCCAGTTGCTGCGTACTCGTGTCGATATGGAACTGGAGCGCCAGAACCAGGAACTGCTCGGCCAAATGAATCGCCGCGCCAAACTCCAGTTGCGCCTGCAGGAAACGGTCGAGGGCTTGTCCGTGGTGGTACTGACCTACTATGGCTCGCAACTGGTGCAATATCTGGCCAAGGGCACCAAGGAACTGCATCACCTGAACACCGATGTGATCACCGCCGCTTCCATCCCGTTGATTGCGGGCCTGATCGCTTGGGGCACACATCGCATGCGCAAAAAACTCGCCGCCGAAGAAGGCGACGCACACTGATTTATAATCCCGCTTTTGCTTATCCGGAACCACGACCGTGACTGCTCCGCTTTTTGAATCCTCCCTCACCAGCCTGCCCCTGCTCTCCAAAGGCAAGGTCCGCGACATTTATGCGGTCGACGCCGACAAGCTGCTGATTATCACCACGGACCGCCTGTCGGCCTTCGACGTCATCCTGCCCGATCCGATCCCGAAAAAGGGCGCCGTGCTGCAAGCTGTCGCCAATTTCTGGTTCGACAAGCTCGGCCATATCGTCCCCAACCAGTTGACCGGCATCGATCCGGAATCCGTGGTTGCCGACAACGAACGCGAACAGGTGCGCGGCCGCGCCGTGGTCGTCAAGCGCCTGAAGCCGCTGCCCATTGAAGCTGTCGTGCGCGGCTACGTGATCGGTTCCGGTTGGAAGGATTACCAGGAAACCGGCGCCATCTGCGGCATCACCCTGCCGGCCGGACTCAAGCTTGCCGCCAAATTGCCGCAGCCGATCTTCACACCGGCCACCAAGGCTGAAGTCGGTGATCACGACGAAAACGTGTCTTACGAACAAGCGGCTGCCAACTGCAACACCACCTTGGCCGACGCCCTGCAAGGCACCGGCAAGACCGGCGCCCAACTCTGCGCCGAAGCCCGCGACGCGGCCATCCGTCTCTATCAGGAAGCTTCTGCCTTTGCCGCCACGCGCGGGATCATCATTGCCGACACCAAGTTCGAGTTCGGCATCGATGCCGCCGGCACCCTGCACCTGATCGACGAAGCCCTGACCCCGGACTCCTCGCGTTTCTGGCCAGCCGACCAGTACGCCGAAGGCAGCAACCCGCCCTCCTACGACAAGCAATACGTGCGTGATTATCTGGAAACGCTGGATTGGGGCAAGGTTGCGCCCGGACCGAAACTGCCGGACGAAGTCATCGCCCGCACCAGTGCCAAGTACCTCGAAGCCTACGAAAAGCTGACCGGTCAAACGCTGTAAGCAGTGAAGTTGAACCTGGCATCTGCTGCCAGGTCGAATGGCAGTGTCCCACTCATCAGGAGACTGCCATGCGATTTTCAAGCGAACTTCAGATCGACGGATTGCCGCAACCCGGCATCCGTCACCTTTCCGCCCTCCGTTCCTTTGACTGGCTGAAAGCCGGCTGGTCGGACCTGCGAGCCAATCCGCTCCCCTCCTTGGCCTACGGCCTGCTTTTTGCGCTGGGCGGCGACCTGATCCTGCTTTCCCTGCTCGATCACCCTCATTTGTTCACCGTGGCCCTCTCCGGCTTTTTCCTGCTGGCCCCATTGCTGGCTGCCGGGCTCTACGAATTGAGCCGCCGCCATGCCGCAGGCCAGCACCCGCTATTCATCGATACTTTGTCCTGCTACCGGAGCAATGGTGAGTCACTGGCGATGTTCGGTTTGATGCTGGCACTGCTGATGCTGCTCTGGGAGCGTTTTTCAGCGGTCGCCTTTGCCCTGCTGAGCGGTGGCGGCGCCTTCAGTGGCAGCGCCCTGCTGACAGAAATCATCCTCTCCGGTGAGCATCTGCCCTTTGTGCTGACCTGGCTGGTAATGGGCGGACTGCTCGCAGCCTTGGTGTTTGCCCTTGCGGTCGTCGCCGTCCCCATGATGCTTGACCGTCAAACCGACGTCGTCACTGCCATGGCCACCAGTCTGCGTGCCACCTTGGCCAACCCGCTGCCCTTGCTGGTGTGGGCTGCCGTGATTGTCACCCTGACCCTGCTCGGCTTTGCCACACTGCTCTTTGGTCTGGTCGTGATCATGCCGATTCTCGGCCATGCCTCGTGGCATGCCTACCGTGACCTAGTAGAATAAGCTCATAGACGCCAATCCGGGGCGGCACTGACCGCCCCTTTTTATTGCCCCGAAAAACATGAACACTGCCAACAACCCCCTTCTGGATTTCTCCGACCTGCCGCGTTTCGACCTGATTCAGCCGGAACACGTCAAACCCGCCATCACCCAATTGCTGGCGGATGGCCGCGCCCTCATCTCACGCCTGACAGACGATGCCACGCCCGCCACCTGGGCCGACTTTTCCGGCGCCCTGTCCGAAGGACTCGAAGGCTTCGGCCGCGCCTGGGGCGTTGTGGGTCATCTGCACTCGGTCAACGACATCCCGGTCTGGCGCGAGGCTTACAACGAAATGCTGCCCGAGGTTTCCCGCTTTTACAGCGAGCTTGGCCAGAATCTGAAATTGTTCGACAAGTACCGTGCGTTGAAGAAAAGTGACGAATATTCACGGTTGACCACAGAACAGCAAAAAATCGTCGATAACGAGATTCGCGATTTTCGCCTGGGCGGCGCCGAGTTGCCGGAAGACCAGAAGCCGCGCTTCCAGGCCATCATGGAAGAACTGTCGCAACTGGCCGCCAAGTTCTCGGAAAACCTGCTCGATGCGACCAATGCCTTCGCCGAAATCGTCACCGACGAAGCGCTGCTTGCCGGCCTGCCCGAAGATGTCAAACAGGCTGCGCGGCTCAATGCCGAAAAAGCCGGTATCGAAGGCTGGAAGTTCACGCTACACGCGCCCTCTTACGGCCCGGTCATGCAATATGCGGAAAACCGTGAACTGCGCGCCCGCATGTACCGCGCCTACGCCACACGCGCAGCGGAATTCAATGATGGCGCCAGCAAGCCGGCATGGGACAACACGCCGATCATGAACCGCATCCTCGAATTGCGCGAAGAAGACGCAAAAATGCTGGGTTTCGCCAATTTTGCGGAAGTGTCGCTCTACCCCAAGATGGCCGACACGCCGGCCCAAGTGCTCACCTTCCTGCGCGACATGGCCGCCAAGGCCAAGCCCTTTGCTGAACGCGACATGGCAGAACTGCTGGCTTTCGCCCGCGAGGAACTTGGCATTGCCGATTTCCAGCCCTGGGATGCCGCCTACGTTTCCGAAAAACTGATGCAGGCACGCTACGCCTTCTCGGAACAGGAAGTGAAGCAGTACTTCACCGAGCCCAAGGTCGTCGCCGGCCTGTTCAAGGTCATCGAAAGCCTGTTTGGCGTTCAGGTCAAACCGGACAACGCACCGGTCTGGAGCGAGGACGCCCGCTTCTACCGTATCGAAACGCCTGCCGGCGATCTGGTCGGCCAGTTCTACATGGACCTCTACGCCCGCGAAACCAAACGGGGCGGCGCCTGGATGGACGAAGCGCGCAGCCGCAAGCGCACCACCGCCGGCATCCAGACGCCGATTGCCTACCTCAACTGCAATTTCGCGCGCCCGGTCGGCAACAAGCCTGCCACCTTCACCCACGACGAGGTCATCACCCTCTTCCACGAGGCCGGCCATGGCCTGCATCACCTGTTGACCCGCGGCGAAGAGCTGGGCGTTTCCGGCATCCACGGCGTTGAATGGGATGCGGTCGAACTGCCCTCGCAATTCATGGAAAACTATTGCTGGGAATGGGAAGTGCTGCAAGGCATGACCAGCCATGTCGACACGGGCGCCGCTTTACCGCG
The DNA here is from genome assembly GCA_937892345.1 of uncultured Rhodocyclaceae bacterium. Taxonomy (GTDB): domain Bacteria; phylum Pseudomonadota; class Gammaproteobacteria; order Burkholderiales; family Rhodocyclaceae; genus Azonexus. Next base: position 6,174 of record CALAGF010000103.1, read on the forward strand.
CACGCTTTACGACAAGATGCTGGCGGCGAAAAATTTCCAGAGCGGCATGATGACCGTGCGCCAGCTGGAATTTTCCATTTTCGACATGCGCCTGCATTGCGAATTTGACCCGAAAGGCCAGTCGACCGTGATGGACCTCATTCAGGAAGTGCGCCGCGAAGTGGCGGTGCTCATGCCGCCCGAATGGCATCGTTTCCCGAACAGTTTCTCGCACATCTTCGGCGGCGGCTATGCGGCCGGTTACTACAGCTACAAATGGGCCGAAGTGCTTTCCGCCGATGCCTATGCTGCCTTTGAGGAAGCCGGCAATCCCTTCGACGCAACCGTCGGCCAGCGCTATCTTGATGAAATCCTGTCTCGCGGCGGCTCGCGCCCGGCGCTGGACAACTTCAAGGCCTTCCGCGGCCGCGAACCCAGCCCGGACGCCCTGCTGCGCCACAGCGGCATGGTGGCGGCCTGATGAAGCTTGCTGCCTGGAACGTCAATTCGCTGAAGGTGCGCCTGCCGCACCTGCTCGACTGGCTGGCGGAAGCCAAGCCGGACGCGCTCTGCCTGCAGGAACTCAAGCTGGAAGACCACAATTTTCCGCGCGCCGAAATTGAAGCCGCGGGCTATCACGTCGCCTTCTCCGGCCAGAAAACCTACAACGGGGTGGCGCTGCTTGCGACATCGCCGATCAGCGATGTGGTCTGCGGCAACCCGCTGTTTCCCGATGAACAGAAACGTCTGATCAGCGGCACGGTCGCTGGCGTGCGTGTCATTTCGGCGTACATGCCCAACGGCCAGGAAGTCGGTTGCGACAAATACGACTACAAGCTGCGCTGGCTGGATGCGCTGGCACAGTGGCTGGAAAGCGAGTTGCCGCAGCACCCGCAACTGGCACTGTGCGGTGACTACAACATCGCTCCCGACGACCGCGATGTGCACGACCCAAAGCGCTGGCAGGACGGCATTCTGGTATCGCCACCGGAACGTGCCGCCTTCCAGCGCCTGCTCGGTCTTGGCTTGGTTGACAGCTTCCGCCGCTTCGAGCAGCCGGAAAAAACCTTCAGCTGGTGGGATTACCGGATGCTCGGTTTTCAGAAAAACCAGGGACTGCGCATCGACCACATCCTGCTCTCGCAAGCACTGGCCGAAAAATGCACCGCTGCGGGCGTCGACCGTGCACCGCGCAAACGCGAACGCCCCTCCGACCACGCGCCGGTCTGGGCCACGCTGGACTGAGCCCGCCATGACTGCAACGGTCGACTACGCACAACTCTTGAATCTCTACCCGGCCCTGACGGGCTTGCCGCAGGCACGGCTGGAGCGCCTGAGTCGCCCGGAAGCGCTGATGCAGTTGCCGAGCGGTACCCAGGTGTTCGCCGAAAGTCAGCCTTGCCAAGGATTTCCGCTGTTGTTATCCGGCAGCATCCGGGTCATCAAACAGGCAGCCAGCGGCCGGGAACTGATGCTTTATCGAGTGAATCCCGGCGGTTCCTGCATCATTTCCTCCAGTTGCCTGCTCGGGCGCACCGATTACAACGCGCGTGGCATTGCCGAAACCCCGCTCACGCTGCTTGCCCTGCCCCCCGGTGAATTCGCCCGTCTGCTGGTCGAACACGCCCCCTTTCGCGACTTTGTGTTCCACCTGTTTTCCGAGCGCATCGCCGAACTCATGCAATTGGTCGAGGAAGTTGCCTTCGCCCGGCTTGACCAACGCTTGGCCCGCCTGCTGCTCAATCGCCAGGAAACGACGCTTTGCGTTACCCACCAGCAACTGGCTGACGAACTGGGCAGCGTGCGCGAAATCGTCAGCCGGCTGCTCAAGGGATTCGCCGCGCAAGGGCTGGTCACGCTCGGGCGCGAGCAAATAAGCGTGCTCGACCGCGACGGCTTGAGCAAACTCACCTCTATGTGACTCAGGTTACAGACGCCCGAAGGTCGCGCCGCTAAAGTGTGCCTGTCAAAACACCTTACGGAGAACACCTCATGAAAAGCAATGTTGGCGGCATCGACAAAATCCTTCGCATCGTCGCAGGCATCGCCCTGATCGCCTGGGCACTGACCGGCGGCCCGGTTTGGGCCTGGATCGGCGTCGTTCCCCTGGCTACCGGCTTGATGGGCTGGTGCCCGGCTTATCCGCTGCTCGGCATGAATACCTGCCCGATGAAAAAAGACTGAGTTAGGGCAATGCACCCAGCCAAAGCACCCCGCGGGGTGCTTTTTTCTTGCCTGCAGGACTCAAAAAAGCGACCCCATACCGATCAAAAACTACAAATTAAATTCATTGTACAAATGTGATAAATGTATTATATTTACGCTCAATGAGAGTCAAAGCCATCCTTCCTCCCTGTGCCCTGCCTCCAACGTGCTCGACGCGTGAGGCTGCCCAACTGCTCGGTATCAGCGTGCGAACAGCCCAGTTATGGGTTGAGGATGGTCGCCTGCTCGCCTGGAAAACGCCGGGTGGACATCGCCGCATTCTGCGGTCTTCAATCGATCAATTAATCGGGGAACAGCAATTGTCGGCCCAGCACCATACGCCGGGCCGCAATCTGATGATTCTCGATCCCGATAGCGAACGGAGCCAAAGTCTGCAGCAGGAGATTCAGGAAGCTTTTCCGGGTTGTGCAACGCGGGTGATGTCCAATCCTTTCGAGTGCCTGCTCCATATTGGCGAACAAGCGCCGGACATCCTGATTGCACCGCTCTCGGCGGTGCGTACCAATGAATTCGGCTTACTGCGCGCCGTTGCCGGCAATCCGATGCTGGCCGGCATGCTGGTGGTGGTGTTGCACCCAGCGGGACAGGTCAGCGAACTGTTGCCGCCGGCATTGGTGAATGATGTCACCCTGATTGCCCAGCGCAGCCCCAACGAAGAACTCATCCGCCTGATCCACGCCTATCTGCAGGGTTGCCGCAGCACCGGACGGGCCGCCTGAGCGCTATCCGGCGCGGGAAACTCAGCGTGCGCCGCTGAGGTAATTGGCAATCCGGACGTAATCGTCCACTGCAAGGTCTTCCGGTCGCAGGGTCGGCGCAATGCCAAGCGCGGCAAAGCCGGCATCGTCGAGTACGCCCTTGAGGGTATTGCGCAGCATCTTCCTGCGTTGCGAGAAGGCCGCCAGCACTACCTGCGACAATTTCGCCAAATCACGCGCCAGCATCAGATCGGGGGCCTTGGGAATCAGGCGCACCACGGCCGACTGCACCTTGGGCGGCGGATCAAAGCTCTCCGGGGGTACGTCGATCAACCACTCCAGATGGAAACGGTATTGCAGCATCACTGACATGCGGCCGAAATCGGTGTCGCCCGGCAAGGCCACCATGCGTTCGACCACTTCTTTCTGCAGCATGAAATGCATGTCGTAGACGTGGTCAGCGTAGTCGGCAAGGTGAAATAGCAGCGGCGTCGAGATGTTGTAGGGCAGATTGCCAACCAGCCGCAAGCGTTCTCCCAGCGCAGCAAAATCGAAGGCCAGCGCATCGCCTTCATGAATGGTCAGGCGTTCACGCGGATGCTGTTTCTTCAGGCGCGCAATCAGATCGCGGTCGATTTCAACCACGTGCAAATGATCGACACGAGCCAGCAGGGGTTGGGTAATCGCACCCAGTCCCGGGCCGATTTCAACCACCGTATCGCTGCGCTGCGGATGGATCGCCGAAACGATGGCGCCGATGATCCCGGTATCGACCAGAAAATTCTGGCCGAAGCGTTTGCGGGCAACGTGTTCTTTCATGATTTTTTCCTTTCGGCCATCCGGGCCGCTTCGCTGACCGCCTCGAACAGACTGCCGGCGTCTGCGCGTCCACTGCCCGCCAATTCCAGCGCGGTGCCGTGGTCGACCGAAGTACGAATGATGGGCAGGCCGAGCGTGACGTTGATCCCGCGCCCGAAGGTGGCGTACTTGAGCGCCGTCAGACCTTGATCGTGGAACATGGCCAGCACCGCATCACCGCCGGCCAGCATCGGCGGCGTGAACAGGGTATCGGCCGGATGCGGCCCGGATAGCGCCATGCCCTCCGCGCGCAATGCGTCGAGCACCGGCGAAATGACTTCGATTTCTTCCATGCCCAGATAGCCGCCCTCCCCCGCATGGGGGTTCAAGCCGGCAACGAGAATACGCGGTGCGGCAATGCCGTATTTGCTGCGCAGATCATGATCCAGTATTCGCAGGGTATCGCGCAGCAAGGCAGGGGTAATTGCATCCGGCACGGCCCGCAAAGGCAGATGGGTGGTCACCAGTGCCACGCGCAGGGGACCGCTGGCCGTTTCACCTGCCAGCATCATCACCACCAGCGGCGTATCCGTGGCCTCGGCCAGATATTCGGTATGGCCGGTAAACGGGATGCCGCTCTGGTTGATCACGCCCTTGTGCACCGGGGCCGTCGCCATGGCGGCGAATTCGCCGGTTTGACAGCCGGCAAGCGCACGATCGAGCAGGGCAAGCACATACGATCCGTTGGCCGGATCAAGCTTGCCGGCAAACGCCTCGACCGCGAGTGGCAAATGCAGTACGTCGAGGGTGTTGCGGTCGACCGCGCTTTCGGCTGAATTTTCCCCGGCGGGGGCGAAATCGCGCAGCGTCAGCTTCAAGCCCAAGGCATCGGCGCGGGCTTGCAGCAGGCCGCGATCGCCAAGCACCACCGGGTGACCGGCCCCCTGCCAGCCGGCAAGACGCAGGCAAAGTTCCGGGCCGATCCCGGCAGGTTCGCCACTGGTGACCGCAATCAGCGGTCGGCTCATGGGTTTTCCAGGCGATTCTCGATGTAGGTACGATCCCGCAGCTGGCGCAACCAGTCCTGATAGGCTTCGTCCAGCTTGCGCTCGCGAATGGCCTGGCGTGCCACTGCGCGCTGACGTTCCGCCGACACATCGCGCTCACGTCGTTCGACCACCTGAATCAGGTGCATGCCGAACGGCGACTGGATCACCTTGCCCAGTTCCCCCGGTTGCAAGGCATCCATTGCCCGCTCGAATTCCGGCACGGTATCGCCCGGATTCAGCC
>CALAGF010000104.1 GCA_937892345.1 uncultured Rhodocyclaceae bacterium
GGCGGGCAGCGAGGCAGGCAAGGCGAAGATTGCCGATACCCTCAAGGGCGGCTATGCCTATAACGAGGCCAAGGTGAGAGGGGCGTCGCATGTGCTCGTGTTCTGTGCCCGTCGCGAACTCGACGAAGCGCACCTAGGCGCAGTGCTGGCGCAAGAGGAAAGCGATGGTCGTTTCGCTACTCCCGAGGCGAAGGCAGGGCAGGCCAATTCCCGCGGTTTTTACGTGGCCTTGCATCGTGACCAGTTACAGGATGTGCCGGCCTGGGTGGATCGTCAGGTCTATCTGTCTCTGGGCAGCTTGTTGCTGGGTGCCGCCGCACTGGGCATCGATGCCTGCCCGATGGAGGGTATCGATACGGCTGCACTCGATGCTGCGCTTGATCTTGAAGCCCAGGGTCTGCGTAGTGTGGTGATGGTGGCACTGGGTTATCGCAGTGCGCAGGATTTCAACGGCAGCCTGCCAAAATCCCGTTTGCCGATGGCAAGCGTCGTCACGGAAATTTGATTTTCGGACGAAAAAAAGGGCGGGGACAACCCCGCCCGAAATACACGCAAGATCAATGGTTTCAGTGCGTACCGTGGCTGTCGACATCTTCCCAGCCGGTGATCATGGCCTTGATGTGGGCGAATACCGTATGGCCGGTGGTCGTCAGATACACGTGAATAAAGAAGAAGGCCGTCATCATGAATGCCCCGGCCGTGTGGGTGACCGCCACGCTTTCGAGGCTCAGGTATTGATTGATGCCCAGTGATTCCAGTCGCCATAGAACAGGTAGAGCAGGCCGGAAACCCAGATCAGCGGCGAAATGAAGGCCAGCAGGGCGAGGTAGGCCAGACGCTGAAGCGGGTTGTGCTTCTGAACCACGGTTTTCCGGAAAGGATGCGGTGCATCCCGGAAAATCCCGATTACGTAATAGTTGACCATGGCCAACACGTTTTTCAGTGAAGGCAGGTATTGCCGCCATTCGCCGGTGGTGAATTGCCAGAAGATGGTAAAGGCCCAAAGTGTCAGCAGGCTCCAGGCGGCAAGGGTGTGAAGTTGCACGGCCTTTTTGAAGCCCAGCAGGACATAGCTGCCATGCACCTCGAAGCCGCTGATCATCATGGTGATGATCAGCATGGCTTGCGACCAGTGCCAGAAGCGCTCATAGCGCTTGTAGATGTAAATGCGTTCGGCGCTCATTGTGCGTTCTCCTTGCGACCACGGGTGAGGATGCGGACCAGACCATGAATCAGGCCACCGCCGATCGCGCCGGCAATAAGCAGCGCGCCCAGCAGGTCAACCAGTGCATTGCGGTCGCGTCCCGGCATGTAGATATCGGTGATGGCAGCCAGTCGACCGTCAGCACTCCGGGTGTGGCATTCCGCACAGGGCACGGCTTTTTCCTTGGGCGCGATCATGTGGGTGATGAACCAGTTCATCCGGGTTTCAATGAAGTCGAACTTGCCGCTGTAGGGTAGCCCGGCGTAATCCATGCCGGCCTGGATGGCCTTGGCGTAGTCGTAGTGTTTCCAGAATGCGGTGTCGTCATCGCCAAACACGTGATTGACGACCAGCGTGTTGTTGACCGGATCATAGGCCTGCTTGCCATGCATGACCTTGAACGGCCAGATGCGGGCATTCGGGTCGCGGGCCGAGCCTTCGATGCGATTCAGTTCGAGGACGCCATCCTTGCCGATGTACTTGTCCAGCTTGTCGACAATCGCCACCTGTTCGACGGTGCCGTTGTACCACTTGTACTCGGGACGGACATTCTCGCCGTACTTGAAATCGCCCTTGGCCGCCGAGTAGCTCAGGTGGCCGTGGTCGTCCTTGATGAACAAGGGCTTGCCGTCGGCATCCATCTTGCCGGCTGTCGACCAGTCCCATTTCATCTTGGTGGCAACGCCGCCCCGGGCAAATTCGGGGATGTGGCAGGTCTGACAGGCCACCTTGCTGGCATGGTTGTTGATCTTGGCTTCCTTGTGCGGCGTCTGGCTGTGGCAGGACTCGCAGGTGGCGCGATTGTGGTCGTCCTTGGGCAGGTCGAAACCGTGCTGGTCCTTGGGGTTGACCGCGTAACGACTGCCGGAGGGCTGGTGAGCGTTGAAGGTATGGCAATCGGCGCAAACCAGGTTGGCACCGTCTTTGGCCATGTGCACGTCGAGTTCGCGCGACGGGTTCTTGAGCGAGCTGTCGAGATCACCGTGTTTCACTGCATCACCGCCACCGCCGTTGAAGTGACAGTTGCCGCAGTTGCTGCGCCCCGGTTTGCCAACATGCTGCGCAATCTTCGTCAGATCAGGTGCCTTGAACTGCTTCTTGCCCGGTGGACCTTCCATCGGCTCGAATTCCCGGTCAGCGTAGAGCGGGTGGCCGGCATCGGTACCAAATTTCCGGTAAGTACCGGTGTTGTCGTGGCAAGCCAGACAATCGACATTTTCCTGGTTCGAGAAGTCGAATTTCTGGTCGCTCCAGCCATAACCCGCATGGCAACTGGTGCAACGCGCTTCGTTGGAGAGTGGCGAGCCGCAGAAGTTGTTGGCGGCCCACTTCTTGCCGAGCGTCTTGCCTGTTGTCGGGCTCTTGGCTTCCCAGGTCCAGTGGATGCTCTTCATGACCTGATGGCCCGCCGTATTGTGGCAGGAGAGGCAGGCCTTGGTGACTTCAGGTCCGGATTTGAACGGCCCTTTCAGCGCGTCAAGCTTGCTGTGATCGGTGGTCGATCCGGAGATTGGCGCTTGTGCCGCAAGTGGCACCGTGGCAGCCGGTGCTTCCAGCGCATTTGCCGACACCATGCTGAATAGCAGCCAGATGCCTGCGATCAGATTCACATGAGTACTCATGTGCTCTCCCATTTTCAGTTTTGCAGAAGTCCGACCTCCCCAAGTCGATGCATTCTGCCGGCGCAGGCTACTTGCCGGATTATAAGCCAGGTCTTATATAAGACAAGTCTTGTTTGATGCAATTTGTTGCAATGTTGCAGCGAGCCAGCATATTCACCGAATTTAGGCGTGCGTACTGTGGGTATCCAGAGATATCGGCCATGGTAGAATCTGTGCCATTCCGAATTTGTCCGAGGTAAGAAAAATGGGTGTTGTTGATACCGGTTACGTGTCCGATCACACGCGCTGGATGAATGAGCAGTTGGAAAAGCATCCGGAGTGGGTTGAGGATCAGAAGGCAGGTCGTGCGCTGTGGTGGGACAAGCAGCAAACGGTCGATACCACGGCGCGTAACGCCGAGTCCAAGGTGAGTCAGAAGCCCTATCCTTACGACGTCAATTTCTTCGGCGAATAAGTTTTCCTGCATTTTTCCGCAGCGCGGAACGAAAAAGCCGGCTTTTCAGCCGGCTTTTTGTTGTGCTGAAATCACTCAGCCCGTCAGTGGCTTGACCACGCGCTTGACGGCAGTATCTTCCGGATGCGGGTGGATGGTGAAGCCGAGGCTGGTCATCAGACGGAACATCTTGGTGTTGGTCGACAGCACATCGCCGACGACAGCACGGTAGCCCTTGAGGCGTGCCGTATCGATCAGCGCGGTCATCAGCTTGCGGCCAACGCCGCATTTCTGCCAGTCGTCGCCAACAGCCAGCGCAAATTCGACGGATTCTCCATCCGGATTCAAGACGTAGCGGGCCACACCAATCTGCGAGTCCTTGCCGGTTTCTTCATCGGTCAACGTGGCAACCAGCGCCATTTCCCGGTCGTAGTCGATTTGTGTGAAACGCACGAGCATGGTCTGCGTGAGTTCGCGCAGGGTGTCCATGAAGCGGTAGTAGCGTGATTCGTCGGACATGTTTTTGACGAATTCCTGCTCCATGTCGGCATCTTCGGGGCGGATCGGGCGGATGGTGACCACCTGGCCGTCGTTCATCTGCCACTCCTGGATCAGATGGACCGGGTAGGGG
>CALAGF010000105.1 GCA_937892345.1 uncultured Rhodocyclaceae bacterium
TCGCGCCCGCCATCCAGCAACGCATCGACACGCGCACCAAGCCGCTGGGCAGCCTTGGCAAGCTCGAAGCGATTGCGCTGCAGACCGGGCTGATCCAACAGACGATCCTGCCGCAGCTTTCCCTCCCCCGGATTGCGGTACTCGCCGGCGACCACGGCGCGGCCAGAGCCGGTGTGGGCGCATATCCGGCTGTATGGGGTCAGCATCGGCGCGTGGCTTGCCATGCAGGCGCTGCAGGCGGCCACGGCCTGCGGCTACGTGCTGGCGGCAGAGTTGCGCGCCTGCGGGGTGGACATGAGCTTCGCGCCCGTGCTGGATCTGGATTACGGACCGTCACGGGTGATCGGCGATCGCGCCTTTCATCGCGATCCGCAGGTAGTGACCGCATTGGCTGCCGCGCTGGGCGAGGGCTTGGCGCAGGCAGGGATGGGAACTTGCGGCAAGCATTTTCCCGGCCATGGTTATGTGATTCCCGACTCGCATGTCGAACTGCCGGTTGATGACCGGCCCCTCGACGCCATGCATGATGACCTCTTGCCCTACCGCAATCTGCCCTTGGCCGGGGTGATGGCCGCCCATGTGATTTACCAGTGTTTTGACTGCGATACGGCAGTATTTTCAAATAGATGGATTGATTATCTAAGAAACGACATTAAATTTAATGGTGTTGTTTTTACCGATGATTTATCCATGGCCGGAGCAGGCGTGGTTGGCGATATGCTTGCCCGCGTGCAGACAGCCTATGCGGCAGGGTGTGACATGTTGCTGGTGTGCAATGCCCCGGACACTGTGGAAAGTGTGTTGACGCGTTGGCAAGCGCAGATCGACCCGGTGCGTTCTGCGCGCACGGAAAAGCTGTTGCCTGCAGAACCGTCGCCATCATTTGCGCAACTGCGTGAATTGCCTGCGTATCAGGCGGCGCTGAAAAGTCTTGCGATGCTGGCTGACTGAATCCTGCTGTCTGGCCATAAAGAAAAACCCGTCGTGAAAACGACGGGTTTTTTGCTGTGGACCGGAGAAAGCGGTTTAAACCAGGCCCAGACTTTCTTCTACACCCAGATGCACATTCATTGATTGAACGGCTGCACCGGAAGCGCCTTTGCCCAGATTGTCGAGGCGGGCGATCAGCAGCATGCGGTCGCTGTTGCCGAAAACGGCGATATCGACGCGATTGGTTCCGTTGTTCGCCTCGACATTGTAGAAACCCGCCTCGGTGGTGGCCTCGATGTCCAGCGGGAGCACCCGAATGAAGGGCTCGCTGGCATAGTAATCGGCCAGGACTTTCTGCACATCGGCCGGCGTTGCCTTGCGGCTGAACTGCTTGGGATGCAGATAGGCCGTCAAGGCCAGACCCTTGTAGAAGGGGCCGACAATCGGCTGAAAGATCGGTGCTTCGGTCAACCCGGTGTAGGCGCACATTTCCGGCAGATGCTTGTGGGCCAGCGTGAGGGCATAAGGACGCGGCGCATCAATGCGCGCCGGGCTTTGGTAATGGGCGATCATGGATTTTCCGCCACCGGAATAACCGGTAATGGAATTTGCCGAAATTTGCGTGTCGACCGGAAGCAAGCCATCGGCCACCAGCGGACGCAGCGCCAGGATAAAGCCGGAAGCATGGCAACCGGGATTGGCTATGCGTTTGCTGGCGCGAATTTTGGCGCGCTGTTCGGGGCAGAGCTCGGGCAGGCCGAAAGTCCAGGCCGGATTGATGCGATGCGCGGTCGAGGCATCGATGATGCAGGTATTCGGGTTGTCGACCAAGGTCACCGATTCCTTGGCTGCATCGTCAGGCAGACACAGGAAAGTCACGTCGGATGCATTGATCAGGCGCTTGCGCTCGGCAATGTCCTTGCGCTTGTCGTTATCGATTTTCAGGAGTTCGATATCGGCGCGCTGGGCGAGATATTCGTTGATTTGCAGGCCGGTGGTGCCTTCCTGGCCGTCGACAAAGACTTTATAGCTCATGGTGAATCCGGTGATCAGGTTTGAACGAGTTGGAATTCTGGCAGAAAAATGTGACTGTTTTGCGGTCGACCGCAATATTTGCCAGATTATTCTGCGGTCAGGCGATCGGCCAGGTCGTGGCGAAACGCTTTAAAAGTGACGGAACAAGAAAAACGGGCAGCCCAGGCTGCCCGTTGTATTGCCAAGCAATGAAGATTACTTGGTGCGGCTGCGGTATTCGTCGGTGCGGGTATCGATTTCGATCTTGTCGCCAATGCTGACGAAGGCCGGAACCGGCAGTTCGAAACCGGTGGAAATCTTGGCCGGCTTCATGACCTTGCCCGAGGTGTCGCCCTTGACGGCGGGTTCGGTGTAGATCACTTCGCGAACCAGCGAGTTCGGCAGTTCGACGGAAATGGCCTTGCCATCGTAGAACACGACTTCGCAAGGCATGTCGCCTTCCAGATACTTGAGTGCGTCAACCATGTTTTCGGCTTCGACTTCGTACTGGTTGTACTCGGCATCCATGAACACGTACATCGGATCGGCGAAGTAGGAGTAGGTCACTTCCTTCTTGTCGAGGACAACGACTTCAAACTTGTCGTCAGCCTTGTAAACCGCTTCCGATGGATTGCCGGAGAGCAGGTTCTTGAGCTTCATCTTGACGACGGCGGCATTGCGGCCGGACTTGTTGTATTCGGTCTTTTGCACCACGAGCGGCTCGCTGCCGACCATGATCACGTTACCGGAGCGGACTTCCTGAGCGGTCTTCATGAGGTGATTTCCAGAATCTTGGGGAGAGAAAAAAACGCGAAATTATACCTTGTCGGCACAGAATTTGACGAGGCTTCCAGCCAGATCAGGCTGATTTTTCAACGAATTTTGCCAGTTGACCGCATGCTTGCGAATTGCCGGCATTTCTTGGATCAGCGCATTCCAGGCCGGCGCAAAGGGGGCTGCGTGGTTCCAGGCGTGGAAAATCATCCGGATTGCGCTGGACTCTGCGCCCGGCAGGTCGCTGCAATAGCGCTCAAGAAAGGCGTCGAGTTTGAGGAGATGAGCATCTTCATCCTGCGGATAAATGTGCCAGACCATCGGTTTGCCGGCCAGTTGCCCGCGGACAAAGGAGTCTTCTCCGCGCACGAAATTGAGATCGCAGCTGCGTAGCAGGTCGTCGTAGTCATCCATGGGCCTGAACGGGACCGCTTCGATCCTGGCCAGCCCCGATTGCCACGGTCCATCTCCGCCCAGAATTCGGCGCACTGCGGCCAGCGGCTTGCCTGGCGTGACCAGGCAGCGCACCGGGATCGGCATGGCGGCCAAGGCTGAGAGGAGGGCGTCAACTGGCGCGGTTTCGTAGCAGAACAGGCTAATGGTCAGCGGTTCGGATGCGGCACAAAGTTGCGCGCCCGGAATGTGCGATTCACGCAGCAGTCCACCGGTCAACCGGGTAAATCCGGGAAAAAAGAAATGCTTCACCAAGGACAGTTCGGGATGCGGCGACGCCATGCCGTGGCAGCCGTCAGCCCAGGCCTCCGCAGTCAGGTATTCCAGATTGATCCAGCAAGGGCGTTGCGGCCGCTGTGCCATGGCCGCAATGTAGTCGGGTGGCAACTCGCAGGCAAAGGCTTCAATGACCACCGAGGCCGTGCTGTCGGTAACAAAGTCGGGTCGCCAGTGGCAAATGCGTACCCCGGCGACCTGTTGGCTTGAAACATCGGGCCGTGCTTCAGGGCAAATCGCCGAGAGGCTGGGGAGGTCGTCTACCCAGAGCCGCACGGTCTTGCCGTGTTCGCGCACCAACTGGCGTGCCAGACGCCAGCAAACGCCAATGTCGCCGTAATTGTCGATAACCCGGCAGAAGATGTCCCAATCTTGGTGCATGGGCATCATGCTAACATCCCGCCCCATGTCTGCATTTACCGATCCTCTGGCATGTACTGCCTGTCCCCGTCTGGCCGGGCATCTCGCCATGATTCGCGAACGCGATCCTGATTGGCATGCACGCCCGGTGCCGGCCTTTGGCGCGCTCGACGCCCGCTTGCTGGTGTTGGGCCTTGGCCCGGGCGAACGGGGTGCCAATCGCACCGGCAGGCCGTTTTCGGGAGATGTGGCAGGCGAGTTGCTTTATCCTGCACTCCATCGCTTTGGCTTTGCCAGTTCGCCCGAGCCTTTGATCGATGGCTGGGCCAATCCCGAGATGCAGTTGCATGATTGCCGGATTACCAACGCCGTGCGCTGCCTGCCGCCCGCCAACAAGCCGATGACTGCGGAAATTCGCCAGTGCAATGCGCATCTCAAGTCAGAATTGCAAGCCATGCGGCAATTGCAGGTGATCGTGGCGCTCGGAACGGTAGCGCATCAGGCCTTGTTGTGGGCCTATGGACTCAAGCCGGCCAATTTCAAATTTGGTCATCATGTACGCCATGCCTTGCCCGATGGGCGCTTGTTGATCGACAGCTATCACTGTAGCGGCTACAACTGGCGCACCGGCCGCCTTACGCGTGAAGCCTTCGAGGCGGTGTTTGCCGATGCAAAGGCAATTCTGGGCTGAAGCTGCGGTCTACCGTGACATTTGACGCTAAATCGTTTCTCTCGACGCTGACCGAACGGCCCGGTGTCTATCGCATGCTCGGTGCGGATGCTTCGGTCCTGTACGTTGGCAAGGCCAAGAATCTGAAGAAACGGGTGTCGTCCTATTTTCGCGACAAGCTCTCAAGTCCGCGCATCGCGCACATGGTGAGTCAGATTGCCAGCATAGAAACCACCTCGACGCGCACCGAGGCGGAGGCGCTGCTGCTTGAAAACAATCTGATCAAGTCGCTGGCGCCGCGCTACAACATTCTGTTTCGCGACGATAAGTCCTATCCGTATATCGTGCTGACCCGCGGTGCTTTTCCGCGACTTGGGTTTTATCGCGGCAATCCGGATCGCAAGGCGGATTATTACGGGCCTTATCCTTCCGCCTGGGCTGTACGCGACAGCATTCATCTCCTGCAAAAGATGTTTCGACTGCGCACCTGCGAAGACACGGTATTTGCCAATCGCTCGCGTCCCTGTTTGCTGTATCAGATCAAGCGCTGCAGCGGCTCCTGCGTCGAAAAAATCAGCGCCGAGGCGTATGCGGATGATGTTCAGATGGCTGCGATGTTCCTGCTGGGCAAGCAGCAGGAAGTGACGCGTCGTCTGACTCAATCCATGGAAGAAGCTTCGGCCCGCCTGGCTTTTGAACAGGCTGCGATGTATCGCGACCAGATCCAGTCGCTGCATCAGGTGCAGGAAAAGCAGTTCGTTTCCAGCAGCAAGGGTGAGGATGTCGACATTATTGTTGCCGTCAAAACCTCGGACCTGCTCTGCGTCAATCTGGCCATGGTGCGTGGCGGCAGGCATCTTGGCGACCGGCCGCTGTTTCCGGGCAATGCCGGCGAATCGTCGGAACCCGATGCGATGGCGGCTTTCATCCGCCAGCACTACGCCGTACATCCTTGCCCGTCGCGCCTGTTGGTTAACGTCCTGCCGGGAAGCGAAGAAATCGTCGAGTGTGAGGCTGCCCTGGCAGAACTTGCCGGACGGCCGGTGCCCATGCTTGAGGCGCGTACTTTGAGCCAGAAAGCCTGGGTGGAGATGGCAGTGCAAAATGCCCGTCTCGCCATTCTGGCCCGTAGTCAGGCCAGTGCGCAGCAGGAACAGCGCCTGGCAGCCTTGCAGGAGGCGCTGCAACTGCCTGAACCCATCACGAGGATCGAGTGCTTTGACATCAGTCATACGATGGGCGAATCCGCGGTTGCGTCTTGTGTGGTCTACGACGGTAACAAGATGAAAAAGAGCGATTACCGGCGCTTCAACATGCGCGACATCACACCGGGCGATGACTATGCCGCGATGCGTCAGGCGGTCAGCCGCCGCTATGCCGGCCTGGCTAGCGGCGAGGGGACGGCGCCTGATCTGATTCTGATTGATGGCGGGCGAGGGCAGGTTTCGTCAGCCTTTGCCGCGCTGGCCGATCTCGGCCTGGCCGATTTGCCCATGCTGGGCGTCGCCAAAGGCGAGGAGCGCAAACCCGGTCTGGAAAGCCTGATTTTCCCTGATGGACGTGCCCCCCTGAATTTGCCGTCCGATCATCCTGCGTTACACCTGATTCAGGAGGTTCGTGATGAGGCTCACCGTTTTGCCATCACCGGCCATCGCGCCCAGCGCAGCAAGTCGCGAAAAACGTCGACGCTGGAATCCTTGCCCGGGGTCGGGCCGGCGCGCCGTAAATCCTTGATTGCCCGCTTTGGCGGGCTGGCCGGTGTGCGCGCCGCGAGCGTCCAGCAACTGGCTGAAATTCCGGGTATTAGCCTGGAGATGGCCGAAACAATATATTCAGCATTACACTAAGCCATGACTTTCAATATCCCCATCCTGCTGACCTGGTTGCGCATCGTCGCAATCCCGTTGCTGATTACCGTCTACTACCTGCCTGCAGAGTGGGCCAGTTCTCAGGAGCGCAATTTCCTTGCAACGATGATTTTCATGGCGGCAGCCTTCACCGACTGGGCAGATGGTTTTCTGGCACGGCGTCTGAATCAGACCTCGGCATTCGGTGCATTTCTCGATCCGGTCGCCGATAAACTGATGGTGGCAGCGGCATTGATCATGCTGGTACAACTCGGGCGTGCCGACGCCATCGTGGCGTCCATCATCATCGGTCGGGAAATCACGATTTCTGCACTGCGTGAATGGATGGCCAAGATCGGTGCGTCACGCAGCGTTGCTGTCTCCATGCTGGGCAAAATCAAGACCAGCGCCCAGATGCTCGCCATTCCAGCCTTGTTGTACCAAGCGCCCGTTTTCGAGTTCGACACTCGGATACTTGGCAACTGGCTGATCTGGATCGCTGCCTTGTTAACCCTGTGGTCAATGGGCTATTACCTACGCATGGCCTGGCCCGAGATTGCGCGGCATACAGAAAAAAATTGAGGTAGATGTTGACAAATCCCTTGGGGCGTCTATAATGCGCGCTCTGTTTGACGCGGCAGTAGCTCAGTTGGTAGAGCGATACCTTGCCAAGGTATAGGTCGAGAGTTCGAGACTCTTCTGCCGCTCCAGAAAAAAGGGAAAGCGCTTGGCGCTTTCCCTTTTTTTATTAGAATCATGCAAACCTCCCACGCCCGGGTGGTGAAATTGGTAGACACAAGAGACTTAAAATCTCTCGGCCTCTGGCTGTACGGGTTCGACCCCCGTCCCGGGCACCACCCTTCCTTCGCAGCGTGGTTTGAAACCTTATCTCCATCGATATTTGGCACCTCATCAGATCGAGGGCTTTGCCTGACGATAACCGTCAAGCTATACGTCCAACGAGAACAGACATGATTATTTTCGACCTTAGCTGTGACAACGGCCACAAATTCGAAGGCTGGTTTCGCAGTGGCGACGATTTTGATCAGCAACTCCAAACCCGCCTGATTACCTGTCCTCAGTGCGATAGTCATGTCGTGCAGCGCATTCCGTCTGTCGTTGCCATTGCTTCACATCCGACATGCGCTGAAGTTCCCTCCAGGGGGCTGAATAGCACGGCTGCAAGCAGTACAGCCTTGATGCCGGTAGGTGTTCAGGCAATGGCGCTCTATCGCCAGCTAGTGCAGACCATAGTGAGGGTCGGCCGGGAATCGTGCGAAATCCTCGAAAAAACCGCTTAGCGAATTGTTCTAAAACAGAAAATTACTTTGCCACTGTAAAGGCCGGTTTTCACCGGCCTGCCCTCATCAACTGAAGCTTAGGCGCCGCAGGTCAGTGCCTTGTTGGCACTGACAAAAAAGCTGTCAGGCTTGGATTTGAACTCTGTGTCTGATTGATTGTTGTGTGACTTGCACATCGGCGCAATGTAGTTGAGTTTTCGAAACGACTCATCGTCAAGTTTCGGCAGGATGACGTGCGCCCCTACCTCTGCGGATGAATTACACCCCGCTACATGGCATTTGGGTGTCGAGGAAGCTTTGGCAAAGGTCTTCCAGTGATCCAGCCAAGATCCGCATTTGCAATTTTTATCCGAAGTCCCGTTCAGATTTTTCATCGTTACGGAACCTTTGGTGCTGAGTGTCTTGCTCATGAACATCTCCCTAAAATGACCACGCACGCGCATGGCAATCCATGATGTTGGGATTCAACCCGCAAAATTCAAGGCTCT
>CALAGF010000106.1 GCA_937892345.1 uncultured Rhodocyclaceae bacterium
CAGGCATCAGACCGGCTGACACCAATGTTGCAAGCATTCGAGTTAAACATTGGATGCTGCCAGTCTCTGGTTCACTATCCTGATCAAGCAGCAAGACAAGCGAGCAATCCCAAGCGCTATCAAGTACGTAGCGCACCCCGCGATCCAAGGCGGCAGATAGACCCTGATTATCTGCATTTTCAAGCAATATAGCATTCGGATTTTCTAGCAGCATGGTGCGCAAACCCGACAATATCTCTACGTTAGACGCATTATCAACAAAAACTTTCACTGCATCAGCTGGTAGTTGAGACAGCTGACGTTCAAGGACTGCCAGATCGGGGTTGTAAGTTACCGTAACAGTCGCAAGATGCGACAAGCCGACTTCTAGCCGACTCACCGTAGTTTATCCAATTGATCGGCATAACGTGCCGCGACATGCGCCCAGTCAAAACGTGGCAGCAGATTGGAGCGCAGCATCACAATTCTTGCGCTCAGTGACGCTGAATCTGTCAGAAATTCAACGATGCGCTCAGCCAATTGTTCAGTATCGAGTGCGTCGACCTGCCATTCTGACCCAAGTAACTCACTCGCAGCCGGTACATTCCCTGCCAATACCGGACAACCACACCCAATCGCCTCAAGCATTACCAAACCCAAGCCCTCCTGATCACCGGAAGGCGCCTGAACAAAAGGAGCAACAAACAGCGCTGCACGCTGATAAAGCCCAGGCAGCTCTTTCTGAGGAACAGCACCCAAGAATTTCACTGCAGAATTCAGGCCCAGCTGATGGACTCTTGATTTGAGAAATGCCTCTTCCGGCCCAAACCCAGCGATAGTCAGCGTGACCGCAGGAAGTAGGTGCCGTACCTTGGGTAGAGCCTCAATCAAATAGCGCACCCCCTTCTTTTCGACCAAACGACCGACAAAAAGCAGTTCATTTACCGAACGCTCAACTTGGCCATTTGGAACAAAATCCTTCGTCATATCAACCCCCATCGACGCTACTGAGACTTTGTCGCCCGCCGCTCCCAGTGCCGCCAGCGATGGGAGCATTGCCTGGCTGACGGCAGTGATCTGGGTCGCGCGGCGCAGAATGATGCGTTTGATCGATTGCAGCGGTCGGGCACGTAGCGCAAACAAGTCCGCGCCGTGCGAGGTAAGCAGAAATTTTGGTGCCCCCCTGGACAGAAATCCCAGGCACGCTGCTGTCAGTCCCTGAGGGACTAACCAATGAGCATGTATCACAGCCACTTCCTCTCTGCGGCAGATACGCCAAGCGTTCCAAAGCTGCATCAGGACAAAACCAGGCACGAGCAAATGCTTTAATCTGTGCCGCTTAAGATTCGTGACAATCCCGCCATTGTTTACCAAAGTTTCCAAGCACTCTGGTGCGTAGCGATAGCGAACAACCTCAACGCCATCCAGTAAATCGTAATGTGGAGCACCTGGAGAATGCGGGCAAAGCACCAGAACCCTGAAGCGACTGGTTAGACGCTTTGCCAGTTCGTGCACGAAGCCTGGCTCGCTATCGCTTGACCAACGCGGATAGGTGGACGCCAAGACCAAAAGGCAAGGCAAACTGGGGTGACCATGCACTAACGGTCTGCCTTATACATCAAGGCAGTAATCTGCTCAGAAATCAGCCCCATCATGAAAGTGATGACCGAGCCGGTATAGAGCAGCGCACTCATGTTGGTGAATCTTCCATCGTGCCACCAAGTCCAGCCATACCAAACACTGGCTAGCAAAAACATCAATAGAGAGGTAGGACCAAATAGCTTGAGCGGAGAGTAGAGTGTTCCAATTTTAAAAATAATAATCAGGAAGCGAGTTCCGTCACGAAGTATTCGGATGTGGCTATTTCCGATACGCGGGGCTGCGTAAATTGGTTCGTAAGCGACGGAATAACCCGCACGAAAAAAAGCCATGGTGCTGGTCGTGGGATAGGAAAAACCGTTGGGCAGCAAATGTAGAAATTCGCGAAACTTCTCCGCTCGAGCGGCGCGGAACCCAGAGGTCAGATCTTCAATACGATGGCCGGTCATGTAACTGGCCAGACAATTATAAAGGCCGTTGGCAAATCGACGCCACACACTGGCTTGAGAGAGGCCATCGCGGGCACCGACCACCATATCGAATCCCTCATCCAGCTTTGCAAGCAAACGCGGGATATCGGCGGGGTCGTGCTGGCCATCGGCATCCATAAATAACAGAATACCTCCCTGCGCTGCTCGCGCCCCGGTTTTGATCGCAGCCCCATTGCCTTTGCCATAAGGATGATGAATCACCTTCGCACCGGCGGCTTCGGCAACTGAAGCGCTGTCATCAGTTGAACCGTCATTGACGACAATGACCTCGGCGTTTGGGTGTACCGCAACAATTGCCTGAAGCGTTCGGGCGATGGCTGCCGATTCGTTTTTGGTGGGGAGAATGATGGAAAGGCAAACCTCATCGGTTAAACCCATGCTCTATCTCGCTTTCAATCTTCGAGTTCGCATTGACCTCTTCCAATATTGCATTCGACATCTTTCTTGATGATTGCTCTTTCCCGGCCAGAGCCTGCGAAAAGTCAGCGTGCAGTGGGCAATATCGCCCACACCAAACCCCAGATTGGCGGCAGCATCCAAGCATTGGGTACAAAAGCTTCGGGAAGCGGATAGTCTGCCATGCTGAACATCGCTAAGCTCATATAGGATAACTCCGCAAGACAAGCACTGTTTGCCGACCTCTGAGTTTAGTCGCGGCATGTGGGAGCGCCACGGAGTCCATCGGGCCACTGACTATCTGGTCAATGAGTTCTTTCAGAACTCCCGGCTGCGCCTCTGCCGCTTTCTTCTTGCTTGTCTTGATCGGCATACATACTACTTCTTTATGACATACTATGCCCAACACAAAAATTTCTGGCAGGCCCTAAATGACTGAGTATTTATGAGAGGTCTTTTTTTCTCCGGATACGTTGCAAGCGGCTGACCCAATCCTCCAATCCCTGCCCAGACAGTTCACTAAACATTTTCTTGATTGCTGGGTCATCCCTAGGAGAAAGTTCAGTCGCTTTCTCCATGAAAGCAAATGCCATGCGCGGCTCCTTGGTCTCATTGAAAATATAAGCAGCAATACGCAAATACTCGTTTGCCTCAAACGTAGCACTGCGGGTGACGACATCGATGGTTTTCAACATTCCCGACTCATCCAGCGGAATCATTCGATCAACACTATTCAACATGACCCAGAGAGTTTTTCTGTTCTGTGCGCTCATTGGCGCCTGGTCCAAGTTTTGCAGAAAAATATCCCAATCTTCTGGTGTAACGTCTCCTCTGATGGTTTTGAAAATAATTATGTTGGAGAATAGCGCTGGAGTTTGGATGATCTCCGCACCCTGTTGGCAGGTTTCTATTGCTTGGTCAAGGTAGTGCCCATCCTTACCCTGATTGCTGCGTTGGAAGTAAGTCCCGCATAGCGCCAGCCATGCCCGGGCTGAATACGGTGCCATCTGCACGTTCCACTGTGCAAGGCGCAGCGGCTCACCCCAGGCATGTGCACGCTCGAAGGTCGCGGAAGCGAGAGCGATCGAAACAGCACATGCCCCGAATAGTGCTACTTGCTGAGGTATCGCATAACGTAGGCAAATCCACCGGCCCACTTCACCAAAAACCATTACAGCACCAATTAAGGGAAGATGGTTACGGTGTTCAAACGCCATTTCGAGATTGACAATGTTGCTAGAGATGAAATGACCCGCAAAAAAAATCCATATCCCTAATGCCATTAAAGGATAGGCGCGGCGTATCTTCCAAGCAAAAATGAATACACACGCAATCAACAACCATGAGGGCAGGACGTACCAAGGTGACCACAAACTCCGTGATACCTCGATCTGATCATAATAAAAAGGCATATTCCCCGGCAGTGGCAGAAAAATCTGCCCCAGGTACATCAAGATCGGAAGAGCACACGTCTGAACTCCAGTCACACAGTGGT